>JAMCRO010000021.1 GCA_023380615.1 Candidatus Parvarchaeota archaeon
AAGGAGAATGAAATAAAGCTCTTCGAAAAATACAGTTTTGATGGAGTTGTAGTGAACGATTTAGGACTTAAAAACATAATTTCCTTAAAGCCTGTAATAGTGCCAAAAACCTCGGGCAGGCTATCGCAGCAGAGGCTTGCAAGGGCAAGGATGAGCATAGTTGAGAGGCTTATAAGTCATCTTATGGTTCCAGGCCACAGAGGAAAGAAGCATTTAAGGACCAGTAAGCTTATGTCCGGAAGATTCAACACTGCCTCTAATTTAGTCGAAAGAGCATTTGACATGATGAGCAAAGATGGATTAAATCCCTTACAGGTTCTTGTAAAAGCGATAGAGAACTCGGCACCGAGAGAAGAAGTAATGACTCTTTTGATAGGGGGGCAGAGGCTTGCAAAGCAGGTTGATACTGCACCTATAAGGAGGGTGGACCTAGCATTGAGATGGATAGCAGAGGGGACGTACCAGCTGTCGGCAACGGGCAAAAAGGCTGACAGAGCATTGTATGAGATACTTACGCAGGCAGCCAATAATCAGGATATAGCATTCCCTATTTCAAAGAGAATTGACACGGAAAGACAGGCTGCATCAAGCAGATAAATCCAAATTTTTTGTTGAGTTTTAAGGGGCAACTTTTCTTATAAAAAGAAGGAAGGCAGTATGGAGTATTCCATTGCTTTCTGGCCGCAGTATGTCTCTTTCGATTTCAGTTTTCCAGTTTATTTCATTGTTCTGTATCAATCTTTCCACCTTCATGTTTTTTGGAAGCGATCTAAGCGTTTTTTCTATTTGTATAATAGACGGGGAGTATGTAACTATCCTTGCGCCAACCTTAAAGTTTTTTGCTATTACTGGCAGTACTTCCCAAGGGTCCGGTAAATCAAGAACTCCGCAGTCAAAATTCTTTTCTTTTATGCCATTTTTGACGTCTAAGTTGCTGAATTTTATATTCTCTAGATTAAACAGTTCTGCGTTTTTCTTTGCTACTTTCATGAATTCTTTTCTTATTTCATAAGAGAATACCTTTATGTCCTTTGAAAGGTTTGCCAGTGAGCATGCAACAACTCCCGAGCCTGTCCCTGCGTCGAATATCTTGCTGTCATTTTTCACTCCCAGGTACATAGACATGCTTCCAACGTCTTTTAATGTGACTATCTGCGGCAGTCTTATTATCTTTTTTATTAGGTCGGGTGTTCCCGGTTCAATGACATAAAATGCATTTCCGTTGTGAGTTTTTACCTTGGATCCGGATTTTTTCCCCTTTATTTTGCTAGGTTTGAATATTCCGAATTGGGTATTGCTTTCTTTATCCCCGTCTATGACTATTGAATTGCTTTCATTAATCAAGAATATTCTGTCTTTTTTCATATTTCTGTCTTTATAACATTCACCATGTTGCCAAAACTTTTGTTCCCGGCTATTTTTTCAGCATTTGTAAGTATAAACGTTACAGTCTTATAAACGGTGCTATAACCCATCGCATTTATAAAATCCTTCTTTGCTATCGATTTTTTGTTTAATACCTGTACAATTACCTTTATTCTGTTCTGCCCGTACAAGCACATGAAAACGCCCTTTTCAATTTCCTTTGGTTCCTCAAACCCGTTTTTTATCAAAGTTTCATTGACTTCTTGTTTTACTGGTTCTTTGTTTTCCCCTGTTTTTTTGGCAGTTGTTTCACGTTGCATAGGTTTAGGCTTTTCATCCTTTGAGTTTATAATCGATTTTACAGCATCCAAGCTTAAACCTTGTTCATAAAGGTAATCAGCCTTCTGCCCGGTTTGGTTATCCTGGGCTGAAACCTTCTTAATGAAATCGGTAAGATTCTGAGACAGGTACCTTTCTGCCGATGAAAGCGATTCCGTGTTAACAACCTTCTTTTCTCGTATTTTAGTTATTAATGCCTTTTCTTGGTTGTTCAGTGTCTGCATAAGCACATTAAGTGCTTTTTCTCGGTCTTTTTCAAGAAAGTAGACCGGAGAAGAGCCGAATTTTCTGGAGGTCTTTTTTATTTCCCCCTTCGCTGCGAAATAATCCACTATGGTCTGCGTCTGCAATGTGTCTTTTTCTATTCTTTCGGCTATCTCTAGTATAAGCGACGGGCCCTCGTTTAATTTACCCATTATCCTGTCATAAATCTCATTTATGTCTTCCATTACTAACAGTCCACCATATATTATTTATATCTTGTAATTTAATATTTAATAATAAAAGTTAATATCAAAGCATGCATGATAAAGGGGGATACCATTATTTTGTTGGTTATTAAGTTAACCCTTAATAGGCCCCTGCTTTACAGATTAATACCATGAAAGATTTATAGATTTATGGATAAAAAAGGGCAGATATTCACAATAGATTTGCTTATCTCTTTGTTTATATTCCTGCTTTTATTTACAACTGTACTGCTTTTTCTTTATTCAAATGCTGACATAGACAACGCCTATTCCTCTTATTATTCGCAGATAACTTCAAATTACATCAATAACATAGCCGTTCAGGGGGCCAGTTCTTTGCTTGGCTCCGAAGGTTACCCTTCAAATTGGAATGATTTTTCATGCAGCCAGATAAAGCAGCTCGGAGTAATGCACAATGATTTAGAGGCCTCACCGACCAAACTTTATAGCCTTACTACTTTGTCAACTTCCTGCATTTCCTCTCTGCTGAAGGCAGGTGATCTGTTCAATATAACTTTTTACTACTTAAACGACTCAATTTTAAAGTTAAATGGAAAAAGCATAACTGCCGGTTTTCCAGTAGATTATTCATCCAGTTACGTTGCTTCTATACAGCGGTTTATAGTTTTGTATCCCGGGAATGAAATAATAAGACTTTCTTATACGGAGTGGTCATGAACAAAGGACAGGTTTTTACGATTGATCTTGTTGTCGGGAGCATAATAATACTCAGCGTTATAACCTCTGCATATGCAATAACCAGCTATTATCTTAAGTTGAACGGTTCAATAACTACCAACAGCGATTTTATTTCCCAGGTATACTCTGCTGTTTCATCCTTTTCAGTGGTTTCATCCACGGAAAATCAGCTTTTGTCGTTTCAGAACGGGGGCTCTGCTTCGGCATTAAATTCTTATATTGCGGCGGTTTTAGGCTCCGAATTATCTGGCCCGTTTCTTTTGCAAGTGTTCACAAAATCTAATTATTCCAACAATGATACGCCGTCAAATCTAATATTCTCACATAGCTCAGGATTTTCGCCTTCTTCTTCCTACTCTAGTTTCTATGAACCTCTGGTTGTAACAAATTACAGTAGTGCTTGCAGTTCATCTTGTAACACATCTTTGTCTATAAACAGCGTATTCCCCTCTTACAATGACACGATAAATGCTCCGAACTGCAACGTGCTTTATGGGAATGGAACGGTAACCGGATGGACCACATTAAATAATACTCCCGCAGGCTACTGCACCATTTTTGTGCCTTCTTCTGCAGACCCAAACAGCTATGACGTTGTAACCTCTTCCTCGACAGGAACTTCAACAGGTTCGGCTACTTTACGGGTTCTTGCTATAGACCTTTTGGAATTCGAGGTTCAGAAGTAATCTATATAAAGATTATAGATTTGTTTCTTTCCTCATGTCTAAGTTTAGTTTCCATGGCGTTTAACTCGGATTCTACGTCACCATGGTAAACCCCTAATTTTATGGCAAGGTTGTTTATATCCATCAAAAGTTTGCTTAATTTCTGGGCTTTTTCGAAATCTATGTTGTTTTTGTACTGGTTGTATAAAGTTATCTGCTGCAGCAGTTTTTCATATAAACTTCCCGTTTCCTCCATCATTTCCATTTTTATCCCCCCTCATACCTATCTTAGAAATATTCCAAATAAAAAGGGCTGTTTTGTATTACTTGTATATTATTGAAACGGGTTTATTATTAACTGGTTTGTGGTTATTCTGCAAAGTACATATTTGCGGCTTTCTGCTCCGTATCCAGGCGGCTTCCTTTTTGATTTATTCTAGGACGTCCGCTGTCCTTATCTCTTCTGATAGTAACATCTATGTTTTTAAGGAAATTGTTTATTGCTTTGCTGGTACTTTCTATCTGGTCTGTCATTCCTTTTACTCCTTTTTTACCGCTGAATAATATGCTTTTCGGACACGTAGAATCAAGAAAGGCAAGGTCATGATCTACGACTATTGCACATTTGTTTCTTGAGGAAATAAAGGAAGATATGATGTTCATGCATTCTAACCTATCCTCTATATCCAGATTTGCAGATGGCTCGTCTATAAGGTAGACATCTGCCGGTTTCATAAGTGTAGTTACTATTGCAAGTTTTTGAAGTTCTCCTCCCGAAAGAGTGTTAACGTTTTTGTTCACCAATTTATTTATCCCTAGTTTACCGATAGCAGATAAAATACCTAAATCCTTTTCGTATTCTGGATCTATGCTCAACAGAGCGTTGCTAACAAGCATGTCAAATGGCTTCAATATCTGTGGTTTATATGATATCCTTATGCCAAGGTCAAGTTTACCTATGTTAGTTTCAATAAGGCCGGCAAGTGCCTTTATAAAGGTACTTTTCCCTATTCCGTTTTCTCCTATTATACCTATTATATCTCCCCTGTAAAGCTTCCCACCTTTTGTATCCAACTTGAAGTCCTTTAAATCAACGACAAATTCCGGCCATGAAATGAAAGGCTCATTTGTAACCGGCGGCAGGGTCTTCTTTATTTTTATAGTATAATCCCTGAATCTAACGTTTTCAGTAGGAAGGTACCCTTCTAAGTAGGTGTTTATTCCATTCCTTGAAGGCATTATGTGCGAAGCTATTCCGTAGTTGGATTCAGAACCGTACAAAACCTGTATAAATTCCGTAAGATAATCGAGCATTACTAAGTCATGCTCAACTACCACTACAGTTTTGTTTTCAAGAGCCTCCTTTATCTTCGTAGCTACGCTTATCCTCGTGTTTATATCCAGGTAGTTCATAGGCTCGTCAAATATGTAGACATTTGCTTCTTCATCCAATGTTTTGGCTATCTCAACGATCTGCGCTTCACCACCGGATAAAGTTTCAGCGTCTCTATCCAAAATGTCTTCTGTTATGAGGTTAAAGCGGTTGATTTTTACTATGTCCTTAACTTTTCCAGTCTGCGTGAATGACTGCGCCTTTTTCGCTATTTTGAGGTTGTTGCTGTAAAGTTTTGTAAGGTAAGGCTGTATGTCTTTCCCACGAAATGCTTTTATTACCTCTTCATATGAATAGCTTCTTTTGAAATCACCGAAATTGGGAACAAGTTCATTTGAAATAAGTTTTATGTTTGTGGTTTTTCCTATTCCGTTCCTACCTATAAGACCGACTACTTTGTTTTCTATCGGCGTTGCTATGTTGAAAGTTCTAAAGGTATTGATGCCATACTGAAATGTAATCTCTTTTGCCATTTCATCCGGCAGGTTTATTATCCTTATAGCGTCAAACGGACACCTTTTTACGCATATGCCGCAGGATATACAAAGGCTTTCAGTTATTGCAGCCTTTCCATTCTCTCTTGCAAATACAGTTTCTTTTGCACCCTGTCTGACTCTTGGGCAAACCTCTGCACAGATGTAATTACAATTATCCGGTGCTTCGCATTCAGCTTCTTTTATTACAGCAACTCTCATTTTCTTGATATCATATCCTTATCAATAAATAGGTTGTTGTCTCTTTTTAAACTATCTATGTTCTCCCTCTCTTTTAGTACCCTGTCAAATATCTCTTGATATGACAAGTTTACTTTATCAAGTGCATTTTTTGCGAATCCATACCTGTAAAATTTAGAAGTAAACTCTCTGTCTGTCCATTTATCTACACTGTCATGTTTTAGAAGGTAATCCACCACATTTTTTGGTTCTTTCATCGTTTGATTAAATTCAGACAGTTCCTTCTCTTCAATGTCGGATATAACTGCTATCTCGATAATATAGTCATCAATGCTTCCCTTACTTATGGCGTAAAGTTCTGCGGCTGCTTCATTGAATGCGTATTCTTGATCTTTTTCATAGGTCTTAGTGTGCCCTATCTCATGATAAACGGTCATTTTCAGTGCTGACAAATACTTCTTATCATATTCACTTAGTTTTTCAACCTCTGAGAAAAGCTTTTGATCGATTCCTATCATTTTTTCGTCATAAATCTGTAGGTTACAAGAAAATGACAGTGGTACAAATTTGTACTCTTTTACATCATCACAGCATGTTCCTATGATATTTTCTAGCCTGTGTATGTCTTCTATGTCTTTTCTATAGTCGAAATCATTTTTCATTTCTTAGTATGAATGCAAGCACTATAAATACTTTTTATATCTGTAATGCCTTTGATATAAAATGGAAAGCAGTGATCCGGAATGCTCTATCGAAGAGCATGAAAATATACTGAAAATGCCGAAAGACAATCACAGTGATCAGGAAATAAAGGATATCCTTTCAAAATACAAGAAGGTAGCAGTTGTTGGTATGTCTAGGGAGGAAGGAAAAGACAGCCATGAAATACCAAAATATCTGATAGATAAAGGGTATGATGTGATTCCTGTAAATCCGAATGCCGATTCTATACTGGATAAAAAATCCTATGCTTCAATTTCATCGGTTCCGGAAAGCGTTGAAATAGTCGATATTTTCAGGCCATCCGATAAAGTTTTACCCGTTGTTCAGGCGGCAATAAGCAAAAACCCAAAGGTAATATGGATGCAGGAAGGGATTTTCAATGACGAAGCTAGAAAGCTTGCAGAAAGCAAGGGAATAACGGTAATATTCAATAGATGCATGATGAAAGAACACGTTAGATTGTTTGGGGATTAATAAAAATAGTAACAGGTAACTTACTTTATCTTTAAGAACGGATGGTATAGATATCGGAAACATAAATGCAGCAGTTTTTTGCTTAGCAACAATGCGAAAGCATACGTTGCATCGGAAAACGGCATCGATGTGATAATGAGACTAAAAGATGGCGGCTATTTTGTCACAGGAAACAAGGATAGTAATACTTTAACAGAGATAATTTCAAGGTAAGTTTACAATGTAAGCCGATTTATAAAGAAGCAATAAAAAAGCATTTATCTTATGATTATCAATACTAATCTATGACAGACTATATGCTGAACAGCAAGTTTAATGACCCCTTCAATAAGGTCCAATTTGGGGTTTCTATCGGAGAAAGAAATCAGTTAGAAGAATTTTCAAAGGTCCTTAGAAGCGGGGCAAAGATGGTTGAAATAGACATCGCAAGCGTATACGGCCTCGGCGGAGAGCAGGGAAATGCTGCAGATACGATAGGAAAGACGGAAAGAGAAGCAATAGCAAATCTTGCAAAGACAAATGATGTTGATTTAAGCGTTCATGCTCCATGGGCAATAAACTTTTCGGGGATAGACCCGCAATCCGGGAAAAAAGCAGAGCTATATGAGCATGTTGTTGAAAGGGAGATAGGCACTGCTTTGGAATTTGCTGATGATATAAGCAAAAAGATGGGCAGACAGAACATCCCGGTTATTTTTCATGCTTCTGCAGACCAATTTTCGGATCCGGACAAAAGTCTGGTTTATTCAGTCTATGACCAAAAGGATGATAAGGTTCTTCAGATTACAAAGCAGGAAATCGACTTAGGTATAGACAAAAATCATGTAAGCGACTCAGAAGAAAGAAAAAGACTGGCAATGCAAAAGTTCAGGGATATCTATGGAGAAAGTTTCTATCAAAAAGTTTTTGAAAACAAGGATAATAAAAAACTCGGGTTCGTTTCTGAGGACGGCAAGGTAATACTTAATCCAGAGGGCGCACTTGAATTTTATAAGAAGACTAAGTCACAGGAACTTAATCAGGAAAGGGCAAGCCTTAACATTAGTTTAAGGAATCTTGAATACCAGGAGACCGATCTTCTGGCAAGGATGAGCGCCGCAAAGGCAAAGTCTGACAAAAAAGAATTCGAAAACACACAGAAAGATCTTCAAAATATACAGGATATGGTTAGAAATCTTAATCAGAAATATGCTGAGCTGGATATAGACGAAAAAAACATGGGCAATCGATTCATGCCTTATGATAAAAAGGCACCGGAACTCGCTGCCGAAGGCATAGTTAAAGCTGCAATGTTTTCTTATAAAAATACCGAATCAAAACCGATGATACTTGTTGAAAATCCAATGTCCCCAGACATGTCATTAAGTAATCCCCAGGACACTGCAGAAGCAGTAAGGATAGCTAGAGAGGAATTCGCAAAAGAACTTCATGAAAAACAGCGCTTATCCCTTAAGGAAGCAGAAAAGATAAGTAGTGATCTTATAGGCATAAACCTTGATATAGGACATATAAACGTCTTTAAATCCTATATAAATCCGAAGACAGGACAGCCGTACTCTGACAAGGACATAGTTGAGATGGCAAAGTCGGCGGGAGATTATTTAAAAAGATATCACTTGAATGATAACATGGGAAACAAAGATAGTCATCTTCCTTTAGGACAGGGAAATGCGCCTATAAAGGAAGTTTACGATGCAATGATGGAAAAAGGACTTGATGTTCCGGCAATAATGGAGGTATTTGGAGGATTGGGGGGACTTGAAGGTGGAACTATTCAATCGCTCCAATATATGGGTGCGCCTTTATACGGTAATACCCCTTATGTATCTTTGCCTTCTTACTTGGGCCAGCCTTACTCTTCTATAGTGGGGGATTACTCCTCTTACTCCAATCTCGGGTTAAAGCAGGACATGTTACCCTACGGCGGTTTTTCAGGCATATTTCCGGCGGTAGGCGGTGGTTACATGGACAATAAAGGCAATTCAGGCTTTTCGGGGGCGCCAATGGTATGATGGAAGAAAACAATGAAAAAGGACATTTGGAATTGAAAGGATACGATGCTTCTTATAAGTTTGCAAAGGGGATATTCGAAAAGTATCCAAAAGTGATGAAAACGATTGTTTTATTCGGTTCTTACAGCAAAGGCAAAGAAACGGAAGACAGCGATGTAGACATAATGGTGGTAATGGATGACGTTCTAAATAAACTGGATGAAAACGTTCAGTCTCTGATTTTTTCGGATGTTGACAAGCTGGTAAAAGAAAGCCAAGTTAAATTACACATAAACTTTGTAACACTGACTGCATTTTGGCGCGGAGTTATAGCTGCCGATCCCGTTTCAGTAAATGTCCTAAAATACGGCGTTCCTTTGATAGATACTGGTTATTTTGAACCTTTACAAGCATTGCTTAACATGGGAGAGATAAAGCCTACGGAGGAATCAATATACGCTTCTCTGACAAGGAGTGAATTGTATGCAAACTCTGCAAAGCTAAAACTTGCTTCTGTCATTACAGACATATACTGGGCCGTTGTGAATTCTGCGCAGGCCGCAATAATGCGGCAGGGGGACATACCTCCTTCACCGGAAGTTATACCTGAAATGCTTTTGAAACTAGAGGAAAGAGGGTTGATAAACAAGAAGCAGGTTGAAGATTTCAATGAGATATTTACACTTGGTAAAAAATTATTTCACGGTGAAAAAATAGACATAAGCGGGGAAAAAGCCCAAGAGATAATTGTAAAGGGAATAGAATTCAATTCGAAGATGGCAGATATTGCAAGATCTAAATAAACAGATTTATTAATATGCCAAGAAAAGCGCTTATTGCAGCTATAAGGAGCCCTATACCTGCGGTCTTTAGCCCTTCTTTTATCTTCTGCATCTTTTCTTCCTGCGAATAACTACCAATAACTGCAAGGACTATCAAACTTAAAATAAGGGAGATTACGCTGGTTATAATGTTTTGTGTTGCCTTTAAAGCGTAATAGACTAAGTAAGGTAAAAGGACTATAACACTGCCTAACAATGTGGAGAGAAAGCCTATTTCAGCATACCTGAGGTTTTTCGCTCTTTTTAGCTTTGTAATCTTTTTAGGGTTATACTCCTTGGCAAAGAGTATCTTTCTGTATTCCTTCATCTGCTGTCCTAATACAAAATTTTCAGCGTTATAAGCAGAAAAGAAATTGGATAGAGAGCCGCTTACGCCTACTAAAAGAATGGATGCAAATGTAAGCTGATAACTGTGGAAAACCGAAATGCCCAAGGATATACCTAATCCAAGAAACAATCCATCGCTTAAACCTAGTATTATGTACCTATTTTTTGCTCTTTCCATTAGAACTTACTGTGGCTTCATCCAAGCTGTTTATTACTGCTCCCCTATCCTTCAAAGCCTTCTGTATGCCTTCAAAGTTTATTTTTGAGCCTTCAATAACCACTTTTAAGCCCTCGGTATGTATGTCTACCTCTACAACCTTTATGAAAACATCTCCATTTTTTACATATTTTGCTATATCATTGGCAAGGTCGATTATGCTATACTCACCAATAGGCTTTACTGCATCTATAACAAGTCTGCTTAAATACATATAACGTTTATTTTATGTCTGTTTAGATTAATAAATCTTTAATTTGCAAACAAAGCTGCTTAATTTTGGCTGCAATTTTTATTTAAAAAAACAAATATTTAAATAGTATCAATTTTAGTATGTAAATATGGTCTTAAACAGGAAAGCGCAGGGTTTACCTATCAATACGATAATACTTATCGCAGTAGGCCTGCTTATTTTAGTTCTTTTGATTACCTTTGTATTGGGCGGATTTAAGGGATTGGGAGCTGTTTCTCCATCAAGTTCTACTTTGTCCGCATTTTCTTCAACGTGCTCAACTTATTCTACTGTAGTACCGGCAAGTCTTGGTTTTCAGGAATGGTGTTCTGACTCTATAGCTAACCCTTCTGGTTCAGGCACTTATCACTGCTTCTCTAATTTGGCAGTTGCACCTGGAACTAACACGTCTGTTATATCTCTGTCAAATGGGACCAGTATGGGCTACAGTAACTGCTTGTCTGCAGGCTACGTTTCTTAAGTTTAAACAAAGCTTTTTATTTACTGACCTTGTTTTTAGTAAATGAAGAAAAGACATACTCTAACAAATGTATTGATGGCAGCCCTTTTGATAGTAATTCTGGTGGTCATATTCTACGCATTTAAAACACATATAGTGCTTTTCAATTCCTGCTATTTTTCAAATGAAACCCTGGCAGTGAACAATTCAGGGCCGTTCTGTCTGCCGAATAACGGCGTAAACATAATAATAAACAAGTCTATACTTTCGTATTATCCGAATTCCACATTGGCAATACACAATCAGAATGTTTCTGCCCTGCCTTTTTCATTTTTAGGAAACAATGCCTTTATAACTGTATGGAATGAGCCTACAGTTTTAGGACCTGATTCATATTCCTTTCTTACAATACCCGATACCTTCAAGGTCCACATGGTGTACAATGCATCAGTATCTACAGATTTCATTGTTATGACAAACCAGCAGTACGTTGAATGGGCAAACACCAAAACGCTTAATAACAATTATGTGGCTATTGATACGGGCCAAAACATCTCTACGTGGTTCAATGAGAGCACAGGATGTGCGGGGTATGTGGCAGTGATTGAATCGGTTTCAGGCAGTGCTGTTACCATTTCACCGGATGAAAAAATACTTTATGACCCTGCAAATGCGCCGACGGGGGCATGTGCTGGCTAAAATGTCAATTTTAAATTGTTTAATGTACATTATATAATATGGAAATCGATATCTTTGACGCGGTAAATGAACTAAAGAGCTTTTATGACGAGAATGCACCTCTCTCAAAGATCAGCGGTTTAATAACTTACAAGAAGGTATCTATAGGCCTTGAATACAAGGAGGGCGTTATAAAAATAAAAGCGCAGCACCCTTTAACAATAAAGATCTATAAAATATACAATATCTTGCTGAGGCTTTTCCTTGTAAAAGCAGTTAAGTTAACTATTGATTTCATAGAGAATAACCAGCAGAAATCAGTTTCAAAGCAATTCGGTTCGAATGAGAATATTGATCCAGTAATAGAAGATCTTAAAGGTTTACCACACGACTCTATAACAGATATAGTAATTGACACAGATTATTTCAAGATAGTTGAAACACAAGATATGAGTGATAATGTTTCCATAATGCTCAAAAAGAACGGCAAAAAAGAGCTTTTTAAAAGCCTTTCAAATTATCTTTTCCCGTTCATAAACATGCCTGCAAACGAGTCTTTGCTGGAGGAAATAAACTTTTCAAAACAGGAGGATCAATTGACAGTGGATATTTTAATGAAAATTGACGGGTCTCCTATGGGGATAAAGTCAAAGAAAGTTAGGCTTGTTTAATATGGAAGGAATAAAAACGGGTTTTAAGAATTTTGATGATCTTACAAACGGCTTAGATTACAGGAAAGTATACTCTTTATTTGGAGACAAAGAATCCGGGAAAGAGCAGTTTATATACAAATTTGTTCAATCGGCCCTATCGTCCAAAAATGCAATAGTTTACGTATTGACTTCCAAGTCATATTCTGACTTGATAAATGAATTCAATTCCAGAGGCATAAACATAAATCCATATTTGGGCGTGGATTTCAAGATATTGGATGATTTCAGCAGGACAAACTCCCCCAGCGCTATTGATAATTCATATGCAAAAATATTAAATGGGCCGCTAGACCTAACAGGTTTATCGGTTTCTTTGTCAAGTGTGAACAGCGATTTTGTAAAGGATGCCAAGCCAGTCATAAACATATTTGACAATCTGTCAAATTTACTCATATATAATAATCCTGTAACAGTATACAGATTTCTTCAGTTTGTCGTCGGCAAGGCAAAATTAGCAGGGATTACTACAGTATTTTCTATAGACATCGCTATGCATCCTCAGGAAGTCATAGAAACGATAAAGAATCTTTCCGATGCAATAATAGATTTAAAACTTGAGGAGGGCAAGAGGTATTTCAAGCTTTCAGGTACAAGTAAAGAGGTACTTGAGTTTAAGGAACTTGGGTGATATATTTAAAAGTAATAATCACTATATCTTTATTATATGGCAGAATATAAAGGACTGGATGGAGTAGCAGACAAGGATTTTGATCCTTACTTCGGGATAGCTAAGTTGGATGAGCAGCTTAAGGGAATACCTGCTAAGAAGGTTGTATTGATATCCGCTTCACCATCAGTAGGTAATGAGGTTTTTGGATACCAGATAATACACAAGAACATAACCTCTGATGTAAAAGTTCTCGTGTTTCTAAATAGAACCTCCCCGCAGTCTTATCTTACAGACATGAAGGAATATGACTTTCCGGCCAATGACAACCTATTCATAATAGACGCATACAGCGGCATAACAGGCATAAAATCCGATGAAACAGACCACATAAAGGTAATAAGCAACCCTTATGACAGGGAAGAAGTAAGGGCAAAGGTACTTAAAGAATTAGGCAATGGTTATGGCTTGTTAGTAATAGACTCATTTTCATTGCTTGCTGATTTCTTTGACTTTTCATTTGCAGTTTCATTTATGAATGACATAAAAAAGGAAGTCTTAGACAAGGATTCTGCGGCAGTGCTCCTTTTCACTGATTGGGGCTATGAAAAACAAAACGTAGACAAACTGCTTTCAAATGTTAATTCAACAATAGAGGTTAAAGGAATAGAAAAACGCGTGATTTTTGGGCAATACTTTGCGGTATTGAAGTGCGATTGGATTGACGAAAAACAGGCATTTTCATCCGTTCTATTTAAGGCAATAAAACCGGGGGGAATAAGAGTTTACTTTCCCAAGATTCTGGTCACAGGGCCAACAGATGCAGGTAAAAGTTCGTTCATACACAGCGCTTCTAAGAACGCCGTAAGCGTGGACAAGCTTGGAGGAACAATAGCTTTAGACCATGGAACAGTTGATTTTCGTGGTTATCGTGCGGATTTGTTTGGAACACCCGGGCAGGAAAGGTTCGATCCATTGCTTAAAATGCTTGGCGGAGAAGCCATTGGAGTATTCTTAGTAGTAGATTCAACTAAACCAGAGCAGTTTCCGAGAGCAGTGGAAATGCTTAGAAAAACGGAAACTTACGGTTTGCCCGTAGTAGTGGTTGCAAATAAAGCAGATCTTAAGGGCGCACTTAAAAAGGACGAGATAAGGGAAAAGCTCCACCTGGATTCTGCAATAACTTTAGTACAGACGGTTGCAGAGGACCTATCAAAAGTGGATCCAAACGAGCCAACAAAATTAAAGGAGGAGGGAATAAACGAGGCACTGTCAGCTTTGTTCAAGCAGTTGACATAATTATTTAAATAAAGAAATCGTAGATTAAATATGGCTACAAAATCAGAACAATTAAAAAGCGTTTTACAGAGATTAAGCACAGTTGGTGGGATAAAGGCATCTGCCGTTATATCTGCCAATGGTCTGCCAATGGTTTCTTTAATGCCTGAGGATGTAGATCCAAATACCTTTGCTGCAATGTTGGCTTCAATGGTAGGTTCAGCAGAAACGGCTATCAAATCCTTAGGTGCAAAGAATACTCTAGAAAGAGTAGTTGCAGAGTCAAAGGACATAAGGGTAGTAGCAGTACAAGCAGGTACTGATGCAATACTTACGATAATGATTGATCCTAATACAAATTATGGTTTGATTCTTCTGGAGTCTTCTAAGGCTTCAAGTGAAATCGCGGGAATAATGAAGCAGTAATCAATATCTAAATGTCGTTTGTTCTTTTCATATGTAAATACAATAATGGCAGGAGCCAGGTAGCGGAAGCCTTTTTTAATAACCTTACTAAGAAGCATAAAGCCATAAGCGCAGCAGGTAGTTCAGTTGGTAATGGTATAAATGGTCTAGACATAAAATTAATGAAGGAAAGATTTGGGATAGACATGAGTAGACAGTTTCCAAAGCCCCCATCTGATGATTTACTAAAAAGTGCGGATAAAATAATAATAGTCTGCGATCCTAAAGACTGTATACTTGTACCAAAAAGCTATGTAGAGAAGGCAGAGCACTGGTATATACCGGAGTTAGATGGCCGTTCCGTTGAAGAGAAAGTAAAAATAATGGAAGATATTTACGAAAAGGTTAAAGAATTAATCTCAGAGTTAGATAAGGAAAAATAAAGACATCAGCTTTTCAGGGTTTTGAGTATCTCATCAACCCTGTCTATGTTATCTTGTTTTATTGCTTCTATTATCGCAAGTTTGTCCTTTTTCCTTACTTTTATTTTTTCCCCGTTTTTAGTTATCTTTAACTGTTCTTTGTCTATGTTTACAGGTAATTTTTCGTTTCTTGGCTGGAAATCTTCATGTTCTTCTTTCTTCACGTATTTTACTTCGTAACCGTTGAATTTTACTTCTTTTACAGCCTTGCCTTGCTGATGTTTATACCATTCTTCCATCATTATTATGGGATTTTAGAAGTTAAATATTTTATGATAGGTATTTATAAGTTATTCTAAATTATATATAATGCTTTAAGCTCAGGTTGCGTAACCTGGCATCGCGTAAGCCTGGAGAGCTTATGGGAGCAATCCCTTGAGGGTCCGAATCCCTCCCTGAG
>JAMCRO010000022.1 GCA_023380615.1 Candidatus Parvarchaeota archaeon
CCTTAACCAGCAGCTTATTAGAAGCGTTTTATGAGTTTCATTGGCAGAATTGTACTTGTTCATCTACTGTTATTCAGTAGATCGATAAGTGAATTTTTATGGATAACCAATGCACTGTTTTTAGTGTAATTTTAAGGTGTTAAAATGGCTAATGTAGTTGTAAACTTATTCGATTTCTTTAAATTTGCGGGATCTTTGTTACAAAACTTTGATTTTTTAGGAAACTTGGATAGCTTATAGTTATAAAAACAAGTAAACTTTAATGAGGATTGCATTGATTCTAAAAAGATAGTGATTACATATCACTGAATGTTAACATTACGCTGTTTATCTTATTCTATACAAGAAGTAATGAAAAGTTGGAAAATTATAATCAGAAAAGGTATTTATAGCAACTGTCTTCACGTAATTATTGTGAGGTGACAGGATATATGATAGATGAATACGATAAAAAAAGAATAGTCAAAGCAGCAAAGAAACTTGACTCTATAATAAGCATGTCAGAGGACGTTGCACACACCGTAGGCACCACTGTTAAGTTTAAGGAGTATTCTTCTAACACAGATATTAAGAGAGTTGTTGGAAATTTTTATGGATTCGATTTTGAGCTAGAAGAAGGGGAAACTATGTTTGGCGGAAAGGACTTGGTAATAAAGTACAAAGGGGAAGAAGTGCTTTCTTTGTCTTACCAGGACTTTGGCTCATATGGTTTGGCTGCTGGCGGCCCTTACTTTGATGGGAGGGTTCTATCATACAAGCCTGGTGAGTGGGAGAAAAAATTTGACGCATTGATAAGAAACAAAAAAGAGCGAATAATAAAGTATGGCCTAAAAAAAGAGGACAGCGATATGGACAGAAAAGCTAAAGAAATTGATAGGAGGATATCTGACATAAACAACATGCTACAAAAAAGATCCAATTATCTTACAGGGGTAGATGAATTTATTGAAGACACACTGTACGGTAAGATAAGAGGTTTTTACCTTGATTTAGCGTACAAACAACTTTTACCATACCTCAAATAAGTAAAAAACGGAATTTTTATATTATCTTTCCTAATATTTTAATGAAAGGTTTCTTCCTTAACAGAAAGTCAAAATGCCAGAATAGCTTAGCTATAATGATTATTCTATGTACGCCTCTGCTGTGACATTCCTTTCCTTGTATATATTTTTATAAAGATTTAGGAAAAAATCAACGAACTCCTTTTTATGGGCCTTTGGATTGTCGCATGTCAAATCTATTCTTTCTATTTTACCGCTGCCGGCATAAGAGTCGGTTGTTATAAACATGTTCTCAAGATTCCCGCTTAACGGAAAGAACAACTTATTTAGGTATCTGCCTATTTTTGACTGCTTGAGGTAGATAAATCCAAACTCTGCGCCGGTATTGACAAAGCCGAGCCTTGAATATCCTAAATTAGATTCTTCCGCTGCCTTTTCCAGCATTCTGCTTGCCTCGTCAAAATCAACCTTGTCCTTAAGCTTAACCTCAAAGGAATAATCCTTATTTTTGTAAGAAAACGCATTGTGAACTGAAAGCCTGTCTTTTTTGCTTTTATTTGACAGCAATGAGTAAAGCCTTGATTTCATTTCCTTCCTTAATTCCTTTTCCACTTGCATTTAGATTTATGACTGAATTATATATTTAAGTCTTATTTAGTTTCAGAGTTCTCTAAAGTTAAAATGAATTTTGGGTTAGCAACCTATAAAGAATCCGAATCCATAAAATACTGAAGTATCCTCTTTGATAGAGGATCATAAAGTTCATGCGCTCCCGATATGGTAAGATCAGGGCTTTCAGGAGTAAATTTTGAACCAAGTGCATCCTGCAGGTCTGAGGATAGCTTTGTTATTCTGCTGTAACCTCCAAAATAATCCTTGTAATAATCATCGGCACAGTAAACTGGCACTTCTCCATCATCAATGTAAAAAGTCTCGCTTTTTTGATTGCCGATAAGCATTCTTGCAGCGACTGGATAAGTTTTGATTATTGTTTTCCTGCCGTCTTTATTTACCCTTGTTTGGTATTCTATGCTCCGTTCATCATACAATGAGTAAGCATTTTGATACTCGTAAGGTGAAAAATTAACCAAAATAAAGCCGTGTTTCCTGCTTACATCTCTTAGCAGCGACTCCATGTCTTTCCTTTTCCCGGCATTCCTGCCAGTTATCAAGCTTTGCTTTGTTTGTTCCATAATTTTAATTCCTAAAGAATTGATTACAGTTAAAGATGGCGAGCATTTATAAGCTTTTTGTTCCAAGCTACAATACTTTAAAATAAAGTATAAATAGGTGAACATGTTTTAAATTTTAAATACGTAAAAAGTCACTTAGCACTATGTTTTCAAACATTAAGAATGGATGGACAATGGGAAAAGCCACCAGAAGGCTGGTCTTCAAGGACAGAAAGCTGATGATTTTTCCGCTTGTTTCCGGTCTGGCCGTTATCGCTGAGATATTGGCAATATTGCTGCCATCGGCTCTTTTCTTAATGAATTACTCTAATTCACTTTATTATTACATTCTTGTTTTAATATTATTCTATTTCGTTGTAACATTCACAAGCACTTATGTAATAATGGCCATGTTTATAGCTTTTAGAGCCTTTTCAAGCGGCAAGGAAATCGGATTTAAAGAAGCATTCACGCAGGTAAAACCATACAGCAAACTTATAGCGGAATGGAGCTTATTCTATGCAGTGATAATAGTCGGTATAAGGATTTTGGAATCAAGGATAAGGGGGATAGCCGGCATTATATTCGGAGCAGCGGTTGCTTTTGCGATAGGCATAGCCACAATATTTGTTGTTCCTGTCATACTGGATAAGAAGCTTAGCCCAATAAAGGCATTAAAGGAAAGCTCCTCCTTCATAATAAAGAACTTTGGAAAGACTTTCGGCGGATTGATATACACAGATTTATACGGTTTCGCAATAATACTTTTAGGTGCAGTGCTGCTTATATCCGGTTTAGTTTTGACTTCTATAAATCTGTTTCTGGGTGCTGTAATTATGCTATTGGGAATCGGCACTATAGCCTTTGGAGCAATAATAACCTCAATGCTATCCAACATATTCAGGCTTATAATGTTTGACTTTGCAACTTACGGCAGAGTCCCGGAAGGATTTACGGCAGACATGCTGAAAAATGCGGTAAAACAGAAAGGAAAGGTACAGATATAAAAACCTTTAGAATTCAGAGACAGCTGCCTGAAAAATAAGAGCTAATATTCGTTTTTGCTGCCTGATGTCTTTGAAGTAGCTTTGTTTATCGGTTTGTAAATGTCATCTGCGCACTTGCAGTCCAGACATTTGCACATGGCAAGGTAAACCTTTTTTGTCTTTGCAAACAAGTCCTTTTGATTTATTGAAGGGTTGCTGCTTTTTATTGAGTACTCTATCTTATTGAAAAGAACTTCATACATTGAAGTACCTGAATCGATAGAACCGTTCTTTTCATCCATTTTGAGGATTTTGTCTAGGAAGCCCATATTACCAGTTAACTTATTATAATCTTTTGTCATATAAAAAGCTAATTTCCACCTTCTTTTACGGTTGTTTGCATATAAAGCTGGTATATAGGCTCTAGTTCCTTTTCTGAGACTCTGTAAAGTTTTCTGAGAACGTAGAATACTCCTCGGCTTTCCTCCTTTATGTTGTTGAATATCGAGTAATAGGCAAGTTTTCCTTTCTTTGTCAATACGGTTCCCATCATTCCTTTTTTGATGTATCCTTTGCCTTCCAAGCTGCTTATTATCTTTGAGCTTATACCTTTTTCTTTCTCTATTTCTTCGCTTTCCCCCATATCATCCTTCAAAAGCTGGTATGTTATGTAGCCAATTTTCTTTGCCTTCGATTCGCTTGTGCTGTTTCCGCCGAATGAAAGCAATCCCACCTTTTCCTCATCGTTTAGATCCTGCAATTCCTCTATGTACATATCTATCTTCTCGTTTTCCTGCTTCATCTTCAACTGCTCATATACCGTAAAGCCAAGCGTTATAAAGTCTATTCCCATGGCGTCGAACAAACCGTGAACGCCGTAAGCCAGGTAAGCCATCGCGTTTCCTGCAGAGAATGCACCGGCTATGGTAGCATAGTATTTCCCGTAGCCCTTCTTTTTGACTTCCTTACCTAATATCCTCTCCAGCTCTGATTTCCTCATTTTCTCCCCCCTTCATATCAATTCTACAAAGATAAAATATTAAAGCCATTTGCAGATATTACGAAAGTATTATCTGCATGCAGATTGATACGACTATTGAATGAGAACTCCTTGAAAATGATTTTTATAAGCTTCTGCAGCCTTAATTTTTTATGTCTGTAAAAATTGGAATAGTCATAATGGCTTACGGTACTCCTGAAAAAGAAGAGGATGTTGAGCCTTACCTAAAGGACATATTCAAGGGTAGGGAAGTGCCTAAGCAAATACTGCAGAAAACCATTGAAAGATACAGAAAAATAGGGTTTTCGCCCCTCAACGAGATTACTTTAAGACAAGCGGTACTTTTCCAGGAAGAGCTTTCGAAGAGAGGATTCAAAGTTGCAGTCACCGTTGGAATGAAGCACTGGAAACCTAAGATAAAGACGGCAATTGAAACGCTGAAAGGAAGCAATATAAACTTGCTGATAGGGATTTTAATGCACCCCTTTTCCTCTGTCATGGGAAGCAAAGAATACGAAGAGGTTTTCAATGAAAGCTCAGATGGAATGAAAAGAATCTTTATAGACCACTGGTATGACTATGAAAAGCTATATGATGCATGGAATCAAAACATGAAGGAAGCAATTGATTCTTTCAACGGCAGTGAATTCTACACCATTTTTACATCTCATGGCTTGCCTTCAAGCACAGAGGATACAGAGTATAAAAAGGAACTAGAGAAGTTTTCGGCAAAACTTGCAGATAAAGCAGGGATAAAGAACTTTTGTCTCGCATATCAAAATGGAGAGCATAAAGACTGGTACAAACCGGAAGTTAATGAAAAACTCGAAGAATTAAAAGAAAAAGGCATTAAAAACGTGCTTATCGTTCCCATAGGTTACATTTCAGAAAGCCTTGAAACTCTTTATGATATAGATATAGAGTATAAAGAAACTGCCTCTAAACTAGGAATAAACCTGCATAGGGCAAAATGCCTTGACTATTCTCCGCTGCTAATATCTGCAATTTCCGATGTTATAGCAGACAGGATAGATAAAAACTTATAGTATGTCCGTTAGATAATAACAATGAAATATGCAGCTATTGTGTATTCGCATAAAAACATTGACAGTAACGAGCTTTACAATTATGACATACCAGAACCAATACTTGAGAAGAAAAAGAACCTTGAATATGTAATGCTTAGAACCTGCAATAGAATAGAGCTTTACATAAGCTCTGACAATGCTGAAGAAGATGCCAAATCACTGCTTAAAGAACTATGCAACCGCAATCCAAAGTATGAAATAGGCAGGATTTACACAGGAAAGGAAGCTGTAAAGCATGCATTCTACGTTGCTGCTGGGCTTGACTCCATTGTATTGGGAGAAAATGAGATATTGGGACAGGTAAAATCTGCTTATACAGATTACATAAACAATGGAAAGGCAGGCACAAAGCTGGAAAGGCTTTTTAAGAATGCGGTAAAGACTGGAAAAGCAGTAAGAAATGACACCGCAATAAATAAAGGGAAAACAGGGGTTTACTCTCTTGCAATAGATTACATGAACAAAAATTACGATGGGGAAGAAATAGCTATTATTGGATCTGGGGAGGAAGCCAGAAGGTTCCTCAAAGGATTTTCAACAAAAAGAAAATTGAAAGGAAAGGTTTTCAGCAGGGAAATAGAGCATGCAAAAAAGCTTGCCGTTCAATATGGAATTGACTACGGAACTTTTGATATCAATGAAATAGGAAAATACAAAACACTGTTCTGCGCGTATAGAAGCACGGAAAAATTTGAATCGAAAGAGGCAAAGCTTATAGTTGACATATCGGTTCCGCATGTATTTGAAGGCAAAAATGTATTGCATATAGAAGAACTTGCATCACGGGCTGAAGAGACCTTAAATAGAAGAAAAGAAGCCGCCAAGCTGGCAGAGCAGATAACTCTTTCCAGAGTGGATGATTTTATAGACATTTACGGAGAATAGCACAAAGTTTTGGTATAAATGAACCATTATTTAAAGGCTTAAATTTTGGTTTATTTCTTAGATATAACATGAAACTAGATGAAATAGTAAAAGAGCTGAATCAGGAGCTTGATAACATGGAAAAGGATGAGAGCATAAGCAAAATAGCGGCTTATATCAATGAAAGCTGGGAACAGAAAACCAATTTCATGCAGTACCTTTTCAATAAATACTCTACAAAACCAAAAAACTCTCAAGGGAAAAATCCGATGAGGAAGTACTTTTATGGTGCTGCAGCCGTAACCGTTGGTTTTGCTGTTACAAGCTATGCCTTCCTCAAAACTCCGCCGATTGATAATGCTATTTCAGTGTTTTTAGTTGGCTACATCTCTTTGTTGGCCGCAGCTGAAATTGGAAAAAACAAAACGGCCGAAATTATAAATAATTCTTTGGATTATGCTTTAAAAAATGGAAACTTTAAAGAAGACCTTTTGGATTTTTACAAAAACATTAAAAATTAAACCTTAGCCCCTTTTATCTGCTTCAGGGCTTCTTCCTTTCCCTTAAAGCCGTGGAACTTCATGAACTTTCCTTTTTCTAGTTCCTTGTAATGCTCAAAGAAGTGCTTTAATTTGTTTTTCTGATATTCTGGCAGATCTGCCTCTGTCTTTATCATTGAAGAAGCCGGATCAACTTTGTCTACTGGAACTGCTATAACCTTATTGTCTTCTCCTTCTTCATCGCTCATCTCTGCTATTCCTATCGCCCTGCATTTCACGACTATTCCAGGGTTTATTGGAACTGAGGAGAAAACTAAAACATCTAGAGGATCTCCGTCCTTTCCTTCCGTCTGCAAAATGAAGCCGTAATTGGCAGGATAAACCATGGATGTGAAAAGCACTCTGTCTAATACTATTGTTTCCAAGTCTTCCTTGTATTCGTATTTGCAATTGCTGCCCATTGGTATCTCTACCATCGCATAGAACGTTTCTGGGAAATCATCAGTTTGTTTTACTTCCATAAGGAAATAAGATAATTACAATCGTATTTATACTTATCTTTCAATAAAGCAGTTATTTTTGATTTCAAAATCTTTTTAAAAATCAAAAAATGTTAAATAGGTTGTGCATGTTTTAATTTGAATATAGCCCCGTAGTCTAGCGGCAAGGACAGCAGGCTCTGGACCTGCAAACACCGGTTCAAATCCGATCGGGGCTACTTTTTGTAAGGGATATAGGTAGAAGCCAAAAAGTGGAATAAATTTATGGTTCAAATCATGGCGGGCCCAATGCCAGTAGGGGGTATATGATATCTCGTTCTTAATTTCACCCTAAATACTATAAATATCGTAATACTGTCTATGTTATCCCCAAGTAATGTCGAATAGACATATCAGTGATATAAGGGTATTTTCAAGGTAACTTCTACTATGCCTCGAGGCTATTTCGGTAAAATATCAATAATTATTGAGTTTTATTTCCAATAAAAAGTTCGAGAGTTCGAGGCAGTAGGAAACAAGAATTAATTGGATTTCAATGAGAGGGACTAATAAGAACGGTTGATTTACTTTACTATTCCTCACTTCTTTCTTCTCTTTCTCCTGAATTAAAGCTAATAAAGACTGCCGTTACGATTATTCCTGCTATAACTACTAATAATGTTGGAGTAGATGAAATAGTGTTAATCCCAAAGTTTACATTATTTATTGTTGTATTAATGTTATTTGTCGCCATACCATTGTTGTTTAAAGTTGTATGGAATGACCCTATTATCGAGAAGGCCATTACAATGACTATACCCAAAACAAATATACCTACTGCGTAAGCCCCAAAACTTCCAATGCTAATTTCATTGACCATAACTCCCTCTTAATAGTAGATATCAATGTACTGCTTTTATAGCTAAACTTTCTAAATTTATAAACAATTATAGCATAAAAAGTCAGGTTAATCCACAGAAAATAATACGCTCATATCTAGATCTACTATAAATGTCAGAAGTTTGGCGACTCTAACCTAAGTACGACTACACGAATTTACGTTCTTTAGTACCTTCCTGTCAGGTAATCGCTAAAAATATTTCTACTGTATTCTTAAGTATGACGTAATACCTGCCATACTTTCTATTGCCTAGATACGACGCCATCAAAATATTCAGAAGTACCCAAACGTTATAGATCATGATCCCTAAAAGGAAGTAAAAGAGCCTCACATTATAATTATTTGACGTGGTTCTAACCCAACTCCCTCTCTTTATGACTCTATAGGAAGTTTCTATTCCCCATCTTTTACTATAAAGACCTGTCATCCTTGAAATGAGAACTAAATCCTTGGCATTTAAACGAACATTTGTGGCAATCTTTATTATGCCTTTAGCGCCTTTTATCAAACATAAATAAGGTATTGTATAACCACCCCTTATATGGTCTTTTACCACGAGCGGAAAAGTTGCATAATTAAGAATCTTCTTAAGTCGAGAAGTGTCTGCGATTGGAATTATGTATTTTTCGCCCATTTTATCTAAAGCTCTAAACGTCTCCGCATATCCAAATCCTCTGTCAGCATAAACATACCTTATATCCACCCATCTTCTCGCTTCTTTGATGAGCGTCTCGACCAATTCCGCTTGGGATTTTTTGCGTATGTCGTCAAAAACGGGAACGGCATATGCCGTAAATCGAAACCCTTTCTCTACTATAGCTAGGGTTATAAAACCAAAGTACTTGTTGGTCCCACGGTCATCGTATCTTTGTATTATGTCTGGATGGTTTCTGTCGCCGTAATAATGCAAAAGAGTGTAATCTATCGCAACGTCAAATTTCCTTCCCGCGAACATCCTACGTCTTTTCGCTTTCATTAGCGTGTCGTTGCAGAGGCTTACGAACGAATTTTGTATCTCCTTTACGGTTATCTTGCTCAAATTCAAAAGAACCGTGTTGGAAGCTGGACTTTTTATGCCGTTTTCCCGCAGGTCTTCGGCGGCGCTATGCGCAAACCTGTTTTCCAGCATCGCTTTAAGAATCACGTTTAACTGCTCTTTTTTAGAATACTTTGAATTCCTCTTTATGTTCATTTTCAGTTTCGGCATCAACTGGCGGATAAGTTCGTGCAAAAGTTCTTTTTTCCGGTTGTTTATCTGATATTTCGTTATCCCTACTTCGTAGGTTTCTGGCAATGTATTTTTGTATGGGCGGCCAAGATCTATTTCGTATTTGGATGAAATTTTAGTTATCTCCTTGATTATGTAATCTATGCGCAACTTGTCGTCCTTTTCGAGTTTCCGTTCAAAATTAGAAAAGTTCTGGTGGGTGGGTATCCTGTCATCAAACCCGATATTGCGCCTGTCATCAACCTCTCCATGCAGATAATTCCTTAGCTTCCTGTAGGATTTTATCTTTTTGAGATCCATGAATATGAATGCCTTAAGCATGGAATCTGGAGAGAAAGTCCTTCTCGGGCTTATAAGTGGCGCAAGCTCAAGCCTTGAAAGTATAAATGAAACCTTTGAATTTTCGGAGGATAAAGCTGACTTTATTTTCCTGTCAATTCTCTCCTTTTCTTTTCTGTTCATATTATTGTATTTTAGTTCAATTATACTAAGATATTATAGAACTACTATATTTAAATACTTTTATACCTTAGTATATTTATACTATGGATACCGAAAAGGCGCATAAATTTGTATTTGAAAGGTCTGGTGCCATGATCTTGATACTACTATCTGAGAAAGACCTCTCATTCAATGAACTAAAAAACTCGATAAAAGCCTCGCCTAATACTGTGCTTGCCCGCTTAAGGGAGGCAATGCAGATTGGGATTGTGGAAGAAAAACTAGTTAAGACTGGAAAAAGAGCGCTGATAAAGTACACATTAACAGATGAGGGGAGGGATTTTGTAAAAAATCTAAAGGACTTTAAAGGGCACTTTATAACAATCAATAAGGAATTGGATGAAATAAAGGAAAAAGAAAAGAAAAAGGAGATTGAGATGAATGAATTGCTGTCTTCTCTGCAGAAACCACCAGGTATAAACGTAATATCTAACAGCAAATTAGTTTCCAAGAGGGATATGAATATAACAGCGGGCCCAATCAGCGATAAACAGATAAAAACATACAAAAAACAAACAAGCAAAAATATTTATCCAAAGAAAGATTAATAATATAACGATGGAAAAAGATTTTAGAGAAATATGTCAGGACATGGGGGGAGCTTATGTAGAAAGCAACGGTCAGGTCTGTATTATATGGTCTAGAAATTTTAAGGGAATCCCTAAAACAAAAGAGTATCCAGGAGTAGATATAGTAGATTCATCATTAAGGTCGGGTGGATTAATTAT
>JAMCRO010000023.1 GCA_023380615.1 Candidatus Parvarchaeota archaeon
CCCGCCAGTTCACAGAAAACGCAGAGGTGGATTGGGAAAATCTAGATAAGACAGTGCGTTATGGTGTCCGTTTCCTTGACAACGTACTTGATTACAGCTATAGCAGGCATGCTCTAAAGGAACAGGCAGATGAAACCGTTTATGCTAGAAGAATAGGCTTAGGCATAATGGGTCTTGCAAACATGCTCATAAGCATGAATCTCAAATACGACAGTGACAAGGCAATAGAATTTGTTGACTATTTAATGAAGAGAATAAAGGAAACTGCGTATGATGAAAGTTCAAACCTAGCAAAAGAAAAGGGGTCATTTCCTGCCTTTGTTGCCGAAAAACACATCGAGAGAAATTTTGTAAAGAGGCTTGACAAAAGCATTTTGGAAAAGATAGAAAGGAACGGATTAAGGAATTCATGCATACTTACTGTTGCTCCGACTGGATCGATTTCCTCAATGGCAGGCGTTAGTGGCGGAATCGAGCCTATATTTGCTTTAAGTTATATCCGCAGATCAGAATCACTATCTGAAGAAAAGTTTGAAGTTCTGGACCCATTTGCTAAAAGATACATGGATAAATTTGGGATAAGAGACAAAAAGGATCTTCCTGAAACGTTTGTTACCGCACATAAGATTGATCCGTTCTTCAGGGTAAAAATGCAGGCAGCTATACAGAAACACATTGATTCATCGATTTCATCAACCGTAAATTTATCTGCAGATACAGATGCAGACACTGTTGACAAAGTGTATAGATATGCGTGGAAGCTTGGCTGCAAATCAATAACCGTTTACAGGGAAGGATCAAAAGAAGACATATTGAAGGCAACTGATGAAAAACCCCTAGAAAAGGCAGAGAAAAACGAAGAGAAATTAACTGCTGAAGAGGAAAGGCCTTTCATGTTAAGCGGTACAACAATAAGGATGCCTACTTCACAGGGCAAGATGTACCTTACTGTAAATAAGGATGAGAATGGAAAAATAAAAGAGGTTTTCATAGATATGGGCAGGTCAGGTGAAACAGAAAAAAGTTTTACAGAGGCTCTTGGCAGGCTGATAAGCATATATCTTCAATCAGGCGGCGATGTAAACCGTGTTATACGCACATTAAAGGGAATAAAAGGCGGCAATTCGCTTTGGTTCAATGGCATACAGGTATTTTCAATACCAGACGGAATAGCAAAGGCGATAGAGCTTACATTAAAGAACAGAGACCCGGAAAAAGAAAATGAAACTTTGCATGGGGTTTTGAAAAACAATGACAATTTAGAGAATGAGAAAGCGACCATGTGTCCGGAATGCCACCAGAAAACTCTTATATTTGAAAACGGCTGTTTTATCTGCAAGAACTGCGGATACACAAAGTGTGAATGATTAATAGAAAAATTCATGCATTTATGCATAGAAAACTATTAAAATAAAAGGAGGCTATTTAAATGATGGAAATAAAGGTTTTAGAAAAGAATGAATCGTCTATAAAATTCAGAGTGCAGGGAGGTACTCAGTCTGTTCTTAATCTTATAAAAGAAGAAGCAGATTCGTTTGATGAAGTCAGCTTTGCGGGTTTTGTGATGGAACACCCTCTGGAAAAATCATCTATTTTTGTCATAAAAACCGAAGGGAAAGACGCAGAAAAGACACTTAAAAAGATAATTGAAAAGACGGAATCTGATTTAAAGGAAACGAAGAAGGAATTAAATTCCTTATTCAAGTAAAAAATGAAAAAACAAGAAAAAGAATCCTTTGCAAAGAAATTAGTGACTGGAAACAGCCCTTATTCGATTATTTTCTATATAGTGGTTTTTTACATCTTATTTGTATACGTAGCTTTGCCCTCCGTATATGCTTTTACTCCTGTAAGTTATATAAGTGCAGTTGTATCCGGTAGCATGGTACATCAGCAACCGGAAATAAATTCCACATATTATGGCTGGCTAGAATCGCACGGATACAACATGACTGCTGTCAAAAGCTGGCCGTTTTCTAACGGCATAAACATAGGTTCATTGGCCGTAGCATACAAAGTTCCTGCTTCACAGATAAAAGTGGGAGATGTCATAATCTACCATATAAATTATGAAGGATTAAACGAAGACATTATACATAGGGTCGTAAATGAAACGGAGGTAAATGGCACATACTACTATACTACAAAAGGCGATGCAAATCCGTTTTCTCTCCCTTTTGAGTATAATATACCTTACAGCCATGTGGTTGGTGAAGTAGAATACGTTATTCCCTATCTGGGTTATCCGAAATACCTAATTTATTCTCTTTCACAGGACCTATAATTCAATAAGTATTTATCTTAATAGGATTTAAGGATTGTTTATGAAAAAAGTTATAATATTAACGGGAATGCCCGGCAGCGGAAAATCAACGGCTGCAATCGAATTTCAAAAACTAAAAGTCCCTGTAATTGGTATGGGTGATGCAGTAAGGAAAGAAATGAGAAGAAGGGGAATTGAGATAAACAACAGGTCAATACGCCTTTTCTCAAAAAGGATGACAAAAGAGCATGGCAACAAATATGTTATTGACTTAGTCAAAAAAGAATTAATGGAAGTGTTTAAAAATACAAACATTGCGGTGCTTGATGGCTCAAGAAGAATGTCAGAAGTTGAAGAAGTTAAAAAAGAGGGTTACAAGCCTATAATACTCGGTATAATAGCAGACAAGCAGGTAAGGTTTAGGAGAATAGTCAAACGCAAAAATGAGAGCGATTTTTCATCTTACAGTGAATTTGAATGGCGTGAGAAACTTGAATTGGGTTATGGAATCGCAGAAGTCATAGCATCAGCCGATTACTACATTGATAATATGGGCAGTAAGGAAAAGTTTCTTAATGACATAAAAAACTTTCTTTCTAAAGTCAAAGCTCTAAAATAAATCTGTCAGACAGCTCTAGCAATCCATAGTTTGATTTTACATTGTTGCTGTTTATCTCCAGTTCTATTTTCTTTCCCCCAAGATTCAGGCTCTTTTTAGCTTTTATTTCATTTCGTTTCTTTATTGCTATCTCGCTATTTGGAATATCAGGTTCTATCCCCATAATGTATTTTTCTGCTATGAACGGTATCAATCCTATAGACCAGGCCTGCGATGGGCACCCCTTAGGGCTTCCGTCCGGCTGAAAAATCTCATTTATTCTGGAAGAACACTGCGCGTTGTCATTGTTGTCTTTAAGTATTGATAGCAGTGTTTTACCAAGCTCGTTTTTTCCGTTTTCAAAAGCCACAGCGGCAAACATTTCCGTTAGAAGGGGCCAGATAGCGCCGGTTTGATAGCCGTTAAAATCAAATGTTTTATCGTTCTTTGATACAGACAAAATACCATATTCGGAAAGCATGTTGTCTTCTATGTTTTTTATTATCTTTTCTTTTTTGTCCGGGTCAACGACATCAAAGTACAGCGCGAATATCTGGTTTGCGCCGTTTATGTCCTTATCTTTTTGATCCATTAAGTGGTCTTCTTTGAACAGGGTGTTAAGGCTTTTTTTCAAGGTATCGGCTAATTCCTTTGCATTTTGGTCCTTAAACAGCGAGTAAAATGCATACATGGCCCTTGTCCATATTGCCTGTATCTCAACCGAAAATTCTCTATTAATTGAATCCATCCAGGTTTCATTTCCTTTGTCATGTATAAATCCATTTTCCATCCATTCACTGCATGTTTTCATTATGCTTTCCTTTTTATCAGAAAGCAAATTAATTAATGAAGCATCGGCAGTGTACTTGAAGTATTCATATAAATCTATGAGGAAAAGGCCAAGTACGTCCTTTGGATATAAACTGCCGTTCATTGTATTTGTTAATCCTCTATCATCTATTTTATATGCTATTTTTAACAGTAAATCCCTCACAAATGAAAAGTTGCCCATGGAAAGGAAAGAAGGTAAAACAATCAAAGCATCTCTCAGCCAGAACTCATTGAAATAAGGAAAACCCGCATAAAATTCCTTATCATTGAAGTTTGTGTATGAGTAAATGCCGTCTATGGAATCCATTATAAATCCCCTGTCAATTATATCTACATCGAATTTTCTGCTTTCACTTTTAATTATTTCACCGTATTCCTCCGCGTATTTTATCTTATTTTTTATGAGTTTGTAGGTGGAATCAAAGTCCATCTCTTTGCTGGAAAAAAGAAGGTCATATGTTTCATTGGCTTTCATTTCATAGACAAAGTTTCCAGGCACATACTTGTTCTGAACTTCTCCCTTGTCTAAGTAATGTGTCAACCCCATTTTTAATGCGTATACTCCTGGAGAATGGATACCGTAGTATTCCTCTTTTTCAAACTTTCCGTTGGAGAAGTAAATATATGCTGCTTTGCCATTGAATTCCGTTTTTATCCCGTTTTTTATTTCAGTTAAATTATATCTTTTTCCTTTCTCATAGTTTTCATCTCTTCTTCTTATATTTATTCCAACCTCGCATGATATAGTAGAATCAAAGCTAGGGGTCACAGAAACTAAAACAGAATCGTCATAGCATTTAACTTCCTCCATTACCTTTCCCTTTGAGGTTTCAAACAACAGCGTAGAAAACTGCGAATTGTAAAATGAAAACTTTTTGAAGTTTGCTTCCGACAGGAATTCATCTCCAATTTTAAAGGCAAAGTAATCAAAGTATTTTTGGCTTCCTTTCCATATTCCGCACCATTTAGAGCCGAACTCTCCATTGTTAAATCTAAAAAGAAACATCCCATTTTTAGACATTACATGAACTATAGGCTCCATATCTATCAGTGTTTTTCATAAAATTTATCCTTTTCAAACGTTCAAAATGGCAATAAATACCATAAATCCTAAAATAAGTTGACTTTTAACAATATAGATATATTTTATAATCAAAAATGTTTGTTGATATTATAAATGAAAGGTATGGAAATCTTTTACGTAACAAGCAATGAAGGCAAGTTTCTCGAAGCAAAAGCAATGATTCCCGAACTAAAGAAGCTGCCATTGGAATTAGATGAGATACAGTCTTTAGACCCTCTAGAGATAGCAAAACATAAAGCATTAACTGCTACGAAAAAGACAAAAAAGAAAAATTTGATAGTAGATGACGTTTCTCTATATTTAGAGGCTTTTAATTACAAGCTACCAGGGCCTCTTATAAAATGGTTCCTTCTATCTGTAGGTAGCAAGGGAATTTCAGACATTGCTTACAAATTTAATAAATACGGGGCTTTGGCAGTGTGTACTCTCTGCTATATTGATAGCAAAGGGAAAATCCGGATATTTACAGGAAAAGTCAAGGGTAAAATAGTTAAAGCAATAAACAATTCAAATAAAAGCTGGGACTATGTTTTTCTTCCTAACAGGAAAGACAAAACATTTGCTGAAATGTCATCATATGAAAAGAACCTTATAAGCCACAGGGGGCTGGCAATAAAAAAACTAAAGAAATATCTAGGCATTTGAGTATTTCTTTAATGCGATTTTCATTGCATTTCTATATGAAACAAAGCCTATTATTATCACAACAAAAATGACTATGAAGAAGCCTATGCCTAAATCATGCAGATTATGTATCTGTAAGGGTGTTATAACCCCAAATGTAAGTATCTGGGGAAATATTATTATGCTTACGCCAGCTATTAAAAATGCTAAGCCTCCGTAAAGGAGTACGCTAGAAGAGATGTATCTTGCAATGAACTGTAGTCCTTTAGTACTTATCTTCTTTATCTTCCTTATCCAAGTTCCGAATAAAGCTCCAAACGTAAATTGCATGGTCATTGTTCCCAAACCGAACATCAACCCTGGAAGGAAAGCAACGTATGCGTTTGGCATGTTAGGTACAAATACAAAGTAAATAATCAATGCAAATGCTCCAAATCCAAAACCCGCTATCAAGCCATGAATAAATGCCATCCAAGGCTTTACGTCCTTTTTGTAAAAATCCGTGTCTTTGTGCCTAAACTTTTTCTTTAATCTATTGCTTATCCACTCATTAACGTTTACATGCGGATAAAAACTTCCATATTTTACGTAATGTCCTGCGATATACATTACTGCTCCTACAATTGAGTACACAATTCCAAAGAAAAGCGGTGATGAGATAAAGTCCTTGAAAGCATACAATCCGAATGCAAACACAAAGAATATTATTTCAGACATCAATGCTCTTTGCAAGGTAAATCCTGCAGAAAAGATAGCACCCACCTCTGCCCCTCTCTTAGTGCTGCCACTACCTACTGCATATGAAAATGTGATTGGCCATGTATGCTCATCCGGTGTTATACCATGTACTATCCCAAGTAAATAGGACAAAAGCAGCGTGATATAAACACCATCATATACTGGATTAAATAAATTTATTGCCATTTATAATATAGAACTCGGCTTATGCTTTAGCTTACCTCATTTATTTAATAAATTTTTTTCTATTTAAATCTTTCTTTAATTTAAGGATATGCCTGCATTTGTGTATTATTATTTTAAGTATGGAAGTTCATAATAATTAATGATAAAGGGAATAGCATCCGATTTAGATGGAACTTTGATAGATACGGCAAAGTTGCTTGCAGAGGCTTGGGAAGAGGCATTTAAGTCAGAAGGCGTAGATGTAGGTTACAGTGAGCTTTATAAAAATACAAAGGGGATCTCTTCCAAAGACATAATCCGCAAGTACAAAAAGGAAAGCAGTCCAGAAGATTTGAATAGGATAAAGGAAAAAAGAAAATCAAATTTTATAAATCTTGTAGACCAAGGAAGTCAACTTCTTTATCCTGAAACTATTAAGGTTATAAACGAAATAAGGGGCAAAAAGATAAAAT
>JAMCRO010000024.1 GCA_023380615.1 Candidatus Parvarchaeota archaeon
GGGCACGGGAAAAAGCAAACAAATTGATAGAAGAAACTGAAAAGCAAAACGAGGAAAAGATAAAAAAAGCCGAAAAAGAAGCGCATGAAACAATCAATAATGCAATAGAAAAATTAGAAAAGGAAACTGAAAAAATTAGAGAAGAATCACTAAAGGAAGCAAGTCAAAAAGCGGCTGCTATAAAACCGCTTGATGAAAAGGAAATGCTTAGCATATTTGACGAGGTCTTAAAGGAGGAATTTAAACTATAATGTTTCTGCCAAGTAAGATAGAAAAGATAAGATTGATAGTGCCAAAAATATATTATGATAAGGTCATTACGTTACTTGGAGAACTGGGGTTTCTACAGATAGAGATACTGGAAAGTGAAAGCAAAAAAATCCTAAAAGACTTTAAAGAGATTGAGTTCGACAAGATAAACAGATATGGCCAGAAAATAAGAAGCCTGGAAAACAGCCTGATAAAGCAGAAACCTATAAAAATGGACATAAAAAGCCTTCAGCAGGTTTTCCATGAAGCCGAAAAGATAAAAATATACGAAGAAGTAAATGAAATAAAAAAAGAGGAGGAAAAAATAAACGCAGAAATTAAAGAAAGCGATTCAATAATGAACATTGTAAACCTGATGAAAGACTTTAAACACGATTTTAAGATACTCAGCGGTACAAGGTTAGAATCTTTTCTGATGCAGAAAAGCAAGGATAACAACGCATTTGTTCCATCGGTAAGAAAAGAAATAGACTGTGAATGCATCGAACTTGAAAGCGCTTACATATTTACAATAGAAAAGCACAATAAAGAAAAACTTGCAAACTTGGCAAACAAAGAGGAGATAAACCTGATAAAACTACCGGAGATGAAAGGTAAAATTGATGAGATAACAAAGGTTCAGCAGACTAACATAAAAAATGGAAAAGAAAGACTGCTAGAATTGAACAAAAAACTTGAGAAGCTTTCAAAGAAATACTATGGAATTGTAGCTAACCTAAAAGAGTATCTTGACATTGAAATAAAGAAGACATCTATAATTACAAAAGTAGGCTCAACAGATTACATGACAGTAATAGAAGGGTGGATAGAAAGCAAGAAGATACAAACGCTGGATGAAACTCTCAGTAAATTAACCGGGGAGCAGCTCGTGCTGGAAAAAATAAAGACAGAAGAAGAGCCCCCAACAAAAATGGAGAATCCAGTTTCTTTCAAGCTATATGAGTTCTTCATAAGGTTCTATTCTATACCAAAAAGCAGTGAAATCGATCCGACGATATTTTTCGGCATAGCCTTTCCAATATTCTTTGGACTCATGGTCGGAGATGCAGGCTACGGTGCAACTTTTCTTTTACTTAGCTTCTGGCTTATTCATAGAATAAAGCATCCTCCTAAAAAAAGTCACATGCCCAGAAAACTCGCAAAATTTGTAAAGACAATAATAAGCAAAAACAGCCTAGTGATGATAATGAAGGCAATAATACCCGGATCTATAATAGCTGTCGCACTTGGAGTCATATTCAACGAATATTTCGGATTTTCCCTGCCTTATACGCCGCTTTTTGACGTTACAAAAAATGTATCCACCCTATTATTGCTTTCCGGTTGGATAGGAGTAGCAATGGTATCATTCGGCTTTGTGCTTGGAGCTCTTAACGCATTATACAATAAAAAAGTAAAGAAAGCCATAGGAAGAGTAGGCTGGCTTTTAGTGGCATGGGGAATTGTAATAGTAGGGCTAGCTGTATTACACAAGGAAAGCATAGGCTTCTCTAATTTAGAGGCCGTCGGTAGCTATGCTGCAATAATAATAGGAATTATTTTAGTACTCAGATCAGAAGGGACGCAGTCTCTGATGGAAATCCCCTCGGTGATAAGCCACATACTTTCATACACAAGGCTTGTTGGTATACTTCTTGCTTCTGTCATTCTTGCGCAGGTCATAAACTTGATCTTCGTCTCCAGTTTAAGTGACTCCATACCTTTTATCATAGGAGGAGTTATAATTCTAGTCTTCGGCCAGCTTTTCAACATAGTAATCGCATTGTTTGAAGGCGGTATACAGGGAGCAAGGCTTATTTATGTTGAATTCTTTTCTAAGTTCTTTGAAGGAAACGGAAACATGTTTAAGCCGTTCAAGATAGAGAGAAAAAACACTACAAATGTCTACGTTAAAAACATAAAGAGAGAATAAAACTATAAACTAGTATAAAATCGGTGTAACGCTAATTTTTATTATAAGTATCTTTGTGATATCCATTATTTTCAGAATCCTTCGTTAAAATCATCTTTGCATAGTTTAAAACTTCTTTATTGTAAGTAGTTCCCGTTTCTCTTCCTTCTTCTGTAGCAATCAGACGCTCTAAATTACCAGGAGTTATCTTTCCGTTTAATATCAGCGCAGACGCTGCTTGATAAGCAGGGTTCAAATGTAATTTTATGTTTGAATAAATCTGCAATAAGCGGCTTTTTACCCCGTCTCTAGGGGTTTGAATGTAAGAGTCCTTACCCAAGTAATCATTATTTAGACATTCGTTTATACTGCCTTTTTTCATATTTTTATAAACATTTGAAAGCATATAATCTTTATCATATCTGCGCTGCATTCGTAAATATTCTAAACGCGCCACAAAAAAATCTTTATATACGGGTCTGCATCTACGCAATAATATGGAAGACGAAGGAAAAATGGCTCTAAGTTTAATCTAGACCTGGATGAAAAGCAGTATACAAATTGATACAAAGTTGGCCCTAATGCAGAAGATTTTACAGAAGGGTTACAAGAGCTTGAAGAACATATAAGAGGTTAGTATCAAAAACCTGCAGCTGAACGAATAATCAGTTACAGTAAGAAAATAGGCATTGATCACATAAAAAAATTAAGGTATACATCCTTTAACCCAGAAATAAAACCATTCTATAACTGTAGTTCAGAAGAACCTTAATGTATTAACCACTAAAAAAGCGGTATTTGCCGCGCTGTACCTGAGTTTTACAGCTAAAAAGCTTTGACGAGTTTTTATTCTTTTCTTTACATTGGCACAGTATTGCTTTAATGCTTTTTTATAATACTGCGAACCATAATTTAGTTAATTTCTGGTAATCCTTGAGATTATAGTAATTTGAACATTTTGCACTACCATTAGCCCTGACCGGATTTGAACCGGTGTCTAGGGCTCCAAAGGCCCTCGTGCTTGGCCGCTACACTACAGGGCTATAACATAAGCTTATGAAAGCCTCAAATATAAAACTTAAATATACTGAAACATAGAGATTTAAATGTTGTTAGAAATATTGCTGTCGGCAGTAGTTGCAGCGATTGCCACATTCATAAGCGGTAAGTTCATAATTCCATTGCTTATAAGGGCTGGACTGGTAGCACAGGACATAAACAAGGAAAAGCGGCCAATGCTTCCATCAAGCGGAGGTTTCCTCTTGATTATAGGATTATTTGCTGGAGTAATGTCGCTTATAGCTGCTTATAATTACATTATAAAGGCAGACTTAAATCCAGAAGCACTTCTTCTAGGCTTATCATCAATAATAATAATCTCCCTTATAGGATTTGTAGATGATCTATCTGGCGGAAAGATAAGGACCTCAATGGCGGACATAAAAAGAATGGCCAAGGATTATTCAATTTTCAACGGAGGGATAAGACAATGGCAGAAGCCCCTGCTTACCTTAATAGGAGCAGTTCCTTTGATGGTCTTATTTTTTGGCAGTACGGTATATTTTCCGGGAATAGGAAACATTACTATTAATCCTATAATATATATAGTAATTTTAATTCCATTAGGCGTAGTATTTGCATCAAATGCTTACAACATGTTAGAAGGGCTAAATGGCATTGCAGTGCAGATGGGCCTGGTTTTATTCGCGGCCTTTTCCATACTTTCGTTCCATCTGCAGAATTACGATGGTTTTGCACTTTCTGTAATAATGTTTTCCGTGCTGCTTGGATATCTATATTACGGAAAATACCCTGCAAAAATAATACCTGGAGACAGCCTTACATACTTGATAGGTGGTGCGGTTGCAGTAGTTGCGATAATAGGAAATATGCAGCTTTTCGCAATATTTATACTGATACCCTGGATAATAGAATTTGTTTTAAAGGCCAGAAAAAGATTCCATGCAAGCTCGTGGGGCATAATACACAAGGATGGAACGCTGTCCTCACCTTATGGGAACAAAATTTACTCGCTGACGCACCTATTTTTAAGGAAGGGGAAATACAAGGAATGGCAGATAGCACTTATGCTTACGTTAATTGAAGTGGTCCTTTCAGCGATAGGCCTTATTATATTCTGGTAAGAAATGCTGGAAAGAGTTAAATTTAAACAAAATCTAATTAAAATATGGAAATAATACCGATGGGTACTACCACTGTGCAATATGAAGGAGTTCTAGACGATCAAAAGTTCTACAATTTTCTAAGAGGATTGCTGGTTTCTGCGGGATATTCCGTAAAGGAAACAAGTTATATACAGTTTTCAGGTGCGAATTACGTCATAAAATGGATAGCCATGAAGGTGATAGACGATTATATGGCTTACAGGATAACTGTAAACCTTGATTACAGAAACATACAAGAGACAATGGCAGTAAAGGACGGCAAGCAGGTAAAGGCAAAGACCGGAACCGTACAGGTACAGCTAGTTTCGGATATACTGGTGGACTATCTCAACAAGTGGACTAAAGGCGTTTCAAAGCTGGTAAGGCCAATATATGACAAGATGAATGAAGAAGTAGTAACTCAGAGAAAAACGGCTTTTGAAAGCGATGTAGAAAGCATTAAATCGACCATACAGTCCAACTTCAACCAGTGACCATGCAAAGTTTAACGTCCTTGGACATATACAAATTACTTGAAGAAATTGACTACATAAACGGGGGATTTATAAGAAACATAAAGAGCAGGAGAAATGAATTTTATTTTCTTATCTACAAAGGGAAGGAATACTGGCTTAAGATAGTACCTGGAAGTTATTTCTGCGTAGTTGATGAAAAGCCGGAAGATAGCATTGATTTCGGCTTTACACTGCTGGTCAAGAATGCGCTTAAAGGTAAAAGATTTTCAATCAGCATGCATAATTCCGATAGGATACTGGAGATAGAAACAGATAACAACAAACTGCTTATAGAAATGTTCTCCAAAGGAAATGTCATACTTCTAAAGGATGAAAAGATAGAAAGAGCACTTTTCCAGAGAAAATTCGAAAGCAGAGAGATTTCCAGCGGCAGTGAGTATGTATACCCGCCTGGAAACAAAAAATCTTTTAATGACATGTACGGCGGTTTTTATTCCATTTTAAAGTCGTCTGACAGGGAAAGCATAGTAAAAAGCCTTGCAATGGACTTTTCAATGGGCGGATATTATGCAGAAGAAGCCTGTTTCCGTGCGAAATTGGATAAATCCAAAAAACCCCTCGAATTAATTCCTGAAGAGGCCAAAATGCTGAGGGAAAAATTCCTTGAAATAGTTAAAGAAAAGAGGCCAAACATAATTGATAAAAAAATCTTTTCTGCAATTGAATTAAAGCATATGGAGGGCCAAAAGGAGTATTTCAACAGCATAAACTCGGCAATTACGGAATTCTTTGAAAAACCCGTGGAAATAGAACGGAAAAACCCGGTAAAACTGGAGCTTAACAAAGCGCTAAACAGACTGAAAGAATATGAAGAGGATATAGAATTCATGAATGGAAATTATGAAAGAATCGAGAATGCAATAAAATTTTTAAAGTCATCGGACAAAAGCATAGGTGAAAGGGAAAAGGAACTGGACAAATTGGGTTTTATAATAAACGGAAAGAACATAATACCGAAGGAAAGACAAAAGCTCAGCATAGACATAACGCAAAGCATGAATTATAACCTGTCCAGTTTATACCAAAAAGCAAAGAGACTTAAAAATATAGACACTGAAGCAATAACCTCAAAGACAAAGATGATAAAAAGAATAAAAGTGAAGACAGAAAACGTGTGGTATTCAAAGTTTAGACATTTTATAACGTCTAACGGAAGGTTGACAATAATAGGAAAAGACGTAAACCAAAACGAATCACTTATAGAAAAACACGTGGAAAAGAATGATTTGATTGGCCATGCAGATGTTTTCGGCAGCCCATTTGGGGTTATAAAAGCAAATGAAAACAGCGAGATAAGCAGAAAGGACATGGAAGAAGCTGCCATGATGGTAGCATCGTATTCCTCAGCATGGCGGGCTGGTGCAGCAAATCTTGACGTTTATTTCGTAAAACCGGAGCAGGTTACAAAAACTCCGCCTTCCGGTGAATACCTGAAGAAAGGGGCGTTTTACATAGACGGAAAAAGAGACTACATAAAAAGTGCGCAGCTAGGTATTTACATCTCGGTGGAAATAAAAGAAGAACTGGCAGACTTGAAGGTCACCCCATATGAGCCAGACACAACCTTTTTCCTGATAAAACCTGGAAACAAAAAAAGAGACGAGATTATAAGAAAGATAAACAGGGCCCTTTCACAGAAGTACTCCATGCAGGTAAATGAGGATTATATAGACAGGCTTTTACCGCAGGGTAAATCTTCTATAGAAAAGATGAAAATTATCTGATCACTTTGAGGAGTGCTCTATTATAAACTCTTCTATTGCCTTGCTTTTCGCAAGTTTTGTTATAAAGCCTGCTATCTTGTTTCTGTTCCTCTTCTGGGCAGTTATAACCTTATTCAATGCTTCCTTATTGTTTTCAAAATTGTCATTGAAAAGAGTTTTGTACCTCTTAAGTACCTCTATGGTTGCATTCCTTATTTCCTTGCCTCTTATTCTTCCCATATTTGATTAAAGATGCTGACACTACTATTTAATATTATCTTTTTGCATGTAGTTTGACTTAATTGCAAAATGACAAATCCTTTTATAGTAATTTAATATTATTATATTCCATGCCTAGGTGGCTCAGTGGCAAAGCGTCTCCTTGGTAAGGAGAAGATCGCGAGTCCGATTCTCGCCCTAGGCTTTCTTAATCAGTAGAGATTAGAGAAGTATTCATTTACAAGTTCTTTCTCGGCTTTGTAGATGCTTAGTTTGTATCCTTTAGCAGATATTTTTTCCTCAAGATCATGCAAAATACGATTTATCATAGTTTCCATTACTAAGCCTGGACCTTGTTCTTTTAAGTGTGTACCGATTATACCGCTGCTGTAAAGTGCAACGCCATAGTCCTGCAATGTCCATTGGGCCTTGTCAAGTTCCTTAATATCATTAACATAGCTATCTAAGTATTTGGAAAATTTTAATGCTCTTGGTGTTCCTGCTTCTTTATAGAAATCTTGTATGGTTTTATCGACTTCTTCTAGGGTAAAGTGCCCATTAAAGCTCCACCTGTCTGCGGATAGTAACCGCTCTAATGTTTTATCTTCAACATGTTTAGTTTGCATTATAAGATTATGTTTATGTAGATTTTAAAATGTTTTGTTTATAGTAACTTTGCTTTTTTATTAGATTATGTCTTCTTCTGCTACTACCACAAAATCGCCTATGGATATTACTGCACTGTAAGGGATTTCTTCGAAGCCATGTTCATCCTTCTCGAACTGAAATGTGTTGGCATATGAGGTAGGGCTCTTTACCGATAAATAAACCAGCTCTCCAGTCCTTACTTCATATATGAGATCCTGAACTGTCCCTATCTTCTTTCCACTTTTTCCAACAATTGTTTTACCAACTATGGACCTTGCATCTATTTTTTCTCCTTTAGTTACGCCTGCCATAATCAACCTCCTGATAATTTTACTAATATTTTTACATTAATATATAATTAACTGATTCTTAACTTAAAAAGCTTTTACATCATTAAAGAATATAAAGTACCTATCATTTTCAATGTAGCCGCTTTCTATTGGATTTAAGCCGCTTAAATCTATATTCGAAGGCTTTAAAACAGATATTAGCAGATGGCCGTTTTTAGCTGTCAAAGCAAACAGCTTTTTGATTATTCCCTTGCGTTCTGCTTCTTCTATATCCTGCAGAACCGTTATACAGAACACAACATCAAACTTTTCACTGGAGACGAAGTCCTGTATTCTTTTCTTTACAACTGAAACGTTCTTAAATCCTTTTTTAATGATCATATCGGCCAGGTCCGACGGCTCAATTGCAGTTATATTATTTTCTGGCAGTATTGATTCAAGTATTCCAGAACCTGCACCGGCATCGAGTATTTTATCACTGCCTTTTACCATTACTCTTGATAAAAGAAACCGTATCTTACTTTCCTGCTCCCTTAAATAAAGACTTTCATAGCTTTTGCCTATAGAATTATAATAAGTTATAGAATCCATCTTAATAGGATTTTGCAAAGTACGCATTTACCTTTGCATCCTTGCCGCAGAATATGCATTTTTCATTGATTAATTTCTCATTTTCCAGAGGTATCAACCTTGAAGTAGCACCTGTTTCATTCTTTATGTTTTCTTCGCATTCCGGAGTGCCGCACCAGGAAGCTTTTACTATGTATAAGCTATCTTTAACCGCTTTTACAAACCTTTCTTTTGAATCCTCTTCCTTTATCCTTTTTTTGCTGTCCTCTCTGGAGTTTTCAAGCATTTTTTCATGTATTTCTTCAAGTTTTCCCTTTATCTTTTCTATTTCATTGAATGACAGCAAGGACTGCTCGTTGTTTATCCTTGTTTTCAAAGACATGTTTTTTGAGTCCAGCTCTCTTTTACCGACCTGTATTTTCAACGGCACCCCTTTTAGATCATACTCATTAAGCTTCCAGCCAGGAGAATATTCCTCCCTGCTGTCAAAAAGAACCCTTACACCCATTTCTTTCAGCTTTGATTCTATCTGTTTGCAGTATTCTAGAATCTTATCTTTTTCATCCTTTAGTATTGGTATTACAACACACTGATAAGGTGCAATATGCGGAGAAAGGACAAGCCCCTTATTGTCTCCATGTACCAATAGCATTACTCCTATTGAGCGCATTGAAATGCCCCATGAGGTTTGAAATGGATACTGTAATTCATTCTTCTCATCCAAAAACTTTATGTCAAAAGGCTTGGAAAAGTTCTGTCCTAAGTTATGTGAAGTTGCGGCCTGTGACATGAAATTGTTTGGCAGAACTGCTTCTACTGTGTAAGTAGTGACTGCGCCGGCAAACTTTTCACTCTCGCTTTTTCTGCCTGACAAAACCGGAACTGCAAGCATTTCTTCAAGGAACTGCTTGTAAAAATTCAAAATATCCCTTGCATTTTTGTCAGCTTCTTCATTCGTTCTAAATACGCAGTGCCCTTCTTGCCATAAAACTTCTCTTCCTCTCAGAAGCAGCCTTGTCTCTTTGGTTTCCCACCGGACCATGGTATTCCACTGGTTTATCAGTAATGGCAAATCTCTGTAACTTTTTATCCACTTTGAATAGCTGTCATACATTATAGTTTCAGAGGTAGGCCGTATGGCAAGCCTTTCATCAAGTTTTGTATCTCCGCCCATAGTCACCCATGCTACTTCAGGATTAAAACCGGCTATGTGTTCCTTCTCTTTTGACAGTATGCTTTCCGGTATCAATAAAGGAAAGTATGCATTCTTTACGCCTACTGACTTAAACTTGCTATCTAGATAACTTACGCTTCTCTCCCACATTTCATAGCCGTATGGACGGTAAACTGCAAAGCCCTTCACTGCTGAAAAATCAAGCATTTCCGACTTAATGACCACCTGATTATACCAAGAGATTAAATCACTTTCTTTCTTTATTTCTATACCTTCGGCCATTAGTTTTTAATGGTATTTTAATTAATAAAGCTTACCGATTTTATCTGTAAAAACTGCTGCTGCAAAGAAAGTATAAAAATAAGCAGTTATTTCTTCTATCTATATGTCAAAATATGAATTTGAAGAAATAGAAAAGAAGTGGAGAAACATATACGAAGAAAAGAAACTTTATGAAGCTGACGCCAATGAAGAGAAGGAAAAATTCTTTGTAACCGTTCCTGTTATGTATCCTGACGGAAGGCTGCACACAGGACACATGTATACTTGGACTAGAGCAGACATATTTGCAAGATTCCAGAGAATGAAAGGGAAGAATGTACTGTTTCCACAGGGCTTTCACATGACTGGTGGGCCGATGGCCGGAATGTCTCTGCGTTTGAAAAACGGAGATGAGAAAGCAATAAAGATAATGAAGGACCAGGGAGCGAACGAAGAAGACATAAAAAGATTTGCAGGCAACCCTTTAGAGTTGGGTTTGTTCTTTGGAAAGACGTACAAAAGCGACTTTAATTTGGTGGGAACATCTATAGACTGGAGAAGGAACTTCATACTGTCATACACCGAACAATATTCTAAATTCGTAGAATGGCAGTTTCGTAAACTAAGAGAACTTGGGTACATAACACAAGGAAGCCACCCAGTTGTATGGTGTCCTAGAGAGAATACATCTTTAGGAGATCATGACAGGGCCGAAGGAGAGGGAGAAAGCCCCCTGGAATTTACCATAATCAAATTTAAAGCCGATAATCTGATACTTCCAGCAGCTACATTAAGACCGGAAACGATATACGGAGTAAGCAATCTCTGGGTAAATGAAAACGGGCAGTACAAGAAAGTAAGATTTTCAAACGGTGAAGAATGGATTGTTTCAAAGGAATTCACTGAAAAATTACCGTTTCAAAAGAATGTAGCGGAAAAAATGGAGGACTTTAATATCACAGAGCTGATAGGAAAAAACGCTGTAAACCCGGTGAACAACGAAGAGGTGCCAATAATAAACGCAGAATTCGTGAAAATGGACAGGAATACTGGAATTGTAATGAGCGTGCCAATGCACGCTCCCTTTGATTACAATTATTACAACAAGAAGAAAACAGAAATCAAGCTGAAGGAACCTCATAAGATAATAGACGTGAAAACAAATCCTAACCTAATGGAAGAAGCGATTAAACGCTTTGGAACAGCAGACGAAAAAGGACTTGAAAACGCAACTAAATATGTGTATAAAACTGAATTCAACTACGGAATATTAAATGAGAGCAACGGCCCGCTGAGTGGAAAACCAGTAAAAGAGGCAAAGGAATACGCAATTGATCTTATAAAAGAAAAGAATGCTTACGATAACTTCTACGAAACATCTGGTGAGGTAATATGCAGATGCGGAGCCAAAGGGCTCATAAAACTTGTAGAAAACCAGTGGTTCATAAGATATTCTGACAAGCAGCTTAAAGAAAAGACCATAGACTGGATACAGAAGATGGACGTAAGACCTGAAGAAGCAAAGGCACAGATAATAAATGCTGTGTATAACATGGAAGATAAAGCCGCAACTAGAAGCGGCGGATTAGGTACGCCACTGCCATGGGATAAGAACTGGCTTATAGAACCGCTCAGTGATTCTACAATTTACATGGCTTATTACACTTTTGCTCACATCATAAAGGACATGAAACCAGAGGAAATAACAGATGAAATGTTCGATTACATCCTTTTAGACAAAAAATCCGATAAAAAGCTTCCGGAGAACGCTGAAAAAATGAAAAAGGAGTTTGAGTATTGGTATCCATTGGATTTGAGAGTTACAGCAAAGGAACTGGTAACAAACCACATTGCTTTCTTTATAATGACCCATGTTGCAATCTTCAGCAAGGATAAATGGCCCAGAGGCTTGGGAATAAACGGATGGCTTACTGTAAATGGAAAGAAGATGAGCAAGTCAAAGGGAAATACAATGACGATAGATTATGTGGTAAACAATTACGGGGCAGATTCGGCCAGGTTAATAGCATCGGCATCAAACGGCATGGATGATGCCTCTTGGGATTTAAACAACATAAATGGCTTCAAACAGAAGATAGATTTTATACTTGAACTTACTGAGATAATGGACAGTTTCTCCGATGAAAGAAAACTTGTAGACGAATTCTTACTGTCAAAGATAAACTACCTCATAGAAAACAGCGAAAAGGAATACAATTCAATGAAATACAAAAACTCATTAAATTACTCTTTCTTTGAATTCATAGAGAACATAAAAAGCTACATAGACTACGGGGGAAATAACAAGGATACCTTAAAGTATGCGATAACCGTTTTTTCAAAACTAAATCACCCCCTTTTTCCATTTGTAACGGAAGAGATAAACAATGCCCTAAACAAAGGGGAGCTTTTAGAAAGGTACCAAAGCTGGCCGGAAATAAAAGAAGAATACAAGAATGAGCCTATCGAAAATGAATTTGATGTATTAAAGCAGACAATAAATGACATAAACAACCTTGTAAACCTGATAAACAAAGATCCAAAGGAGATAATAATAGGGATTGCTGGAAAGGAAAAATTTGAAATATACAACAAGGTAGAAGAGATAACGCACAGAAGCAGAGATTTAAAGGAAATAAGAAAAGAGGTTCCTTCAAACGAATTTGTGAACAAACTACTTAAAAATCCGAAGAGGCTGCCAAACAAAAAACTTGACTACGAGCTTGAAAAAAAGGTCTTCATTGAATCAAAAAGCAAATTAAGGGAGATGTATAATGCCGAAATAAAGATAGAAGAAAAGAATGAAGACAAGGCATTTCCCGGAAAGCCCTTGATTCTAATAAAATGAAATTGACTTATCTTACACTAATAAGCATTTTGACCTTGTTCGTAAGCTTGATACTCATTTTCATATTCCATATATTCATATTCATACTGTTTTTATTCTTTCCATTCTTTAGTTTATTCGGGAGAAAGAATGGAAAAAGGAAGGTTAAACAAAGGTTTTGATATTATAGGCAACATAGCCATAGTAAAATTCGACGGTAGACTGTCAAAAAAAGAGAAGCTCACGTCCATAAACGAAATTCTAAAAAGAAACAAGAATGTCAATACTGTGTTTGAAAAAGTAGGCATGACGCAGGGTGAGGAAAGGATTCCAAAATTAAGAAAACTTATTGGAGAGAAAGGCGTCGCATTGCACAGGGAAAATGGCTGTTCATTTTATGTAGACGTAAAAAATGTGTACTTTTCTCCCAGGATGGGAAGTGAAAGACTGAGAATTATAGAAAAGGTGAAAAAAGACGAAAAGGTACTGGACATGTTCTGCGGTGTTGGGCCATTTGCGGTCCCAATCGCAAAAAAGGCTAGTAAAGTGGTTGCAATAGACATAAACAAAAACGCCATAAACTTACTAAAGAAAAACATCAAGTTAAACAAGATCTCAAACATCGAATTTTACTGTGGTGATTCCAGTAAAATAGTCAAAAAGTTAGGTGATAAATTTGACAGGGTAATAATGAATTTCCCGTTATATGCATACAAATTTCTTGAAGAAGCAGTAAAAAAATGCAGCGACAGCGCAGTTATACACCTCTATTCATTCATAAAAGATGGAAATACAGATACCATTAAAAAAGAAATAATAAAGGAATGCAGTAAACAATTCAAAAAAATAAAAATAGAAGAGCATAAGGCAGGAGAGGTTGCTCCATTCCTTGAAAGGACTTGTTTTGACATATATTTAAACAATTAAACCTAGCTCTAACTGCTTGTCTTAAAACCATTAATAGTAAGAATCCCACCTTGGAGCATAGAAATCAATTTTTGGAAAGCTTACCTTAAACGCATAACAGCTATAAACCATTATGTTTTTTACGTATTTTAGAAGAGCCCAATTCTGCTTCTTTATTTTATTAAGAACTATGTCCGCTTCAGAAAGAGACTCAAAAAAATGGTAAAGCTCTTCTTTCTTAAGTACCTGCGGCGCTTTTTCCGCTAGCCAAATTTCAAAGTTCTTTGCTTCGGTATCTGACGCAAAGTATATCTCCGTATTTTCTATTTTACCAGAGAAGACCGCCGTTATTTTTTCAAATATTGAGTCATCCGAATTTCTGAAGACATCTAGGCGGGGGGAGTTTGTTATGTATGCCGTGTTAAGGTCAGTTATTACGCTGGCAATATTGCCCTTTGCTCCTCGTACAATACTGTCAATAAGACTTTCGTTTATCTTAAGCTTATTGTAAATAACGAGCTTTAAAGCAAAAGCCTTCAATACTCTGTTGTTTAGTTTGTAAAATCTTGTAATTTCATAAGCTGAAAGATATCTTTTGTATTTGCTGCGGAATATATCCCCAGTCTCTGATTCAAAGATTATTACAGAATCGCTTGCTATTGAATTGAGTTTCTGGGCTATCGAAGGATCAACTGACAGCAATTTTTCCATGTCCTCTATGTATATCACCTTCTTATTCTGCTGAAAAAGCGATTTAGAAACTGCCATTCTTTTTATGCTTTCCAATATTAAAGAAGAAACACTCTGAGTGTCATCGACCAATTCATACAAATTTATAACTTCAAAGGTGGCATTCAGCTCATTTGCAATTGCCTCCGCCAAGAAATTCTTTCCTGTTCCGGCCGGGCCGTTAAATATAAATCTGGATTTTCCGCTTTTTATAGCGGTTAATACTTTTGAAGGAATGCTATTGGAATAGTTTTCTACAAACATCTTTATCTCGGGCTTGAAAAGAGATAGCATATCTATTTTAGACTGGCCAAAAATGCAAGAAAGGCCTGAAACTGTATGAAGGGGGTTGCACCTTCTACTATCCTATAATCT
>JAMCRO010000025.1 GCA_023380615.1 Candidatus Parvarchaeota archaeon
TACTGGCTATTTTTGTTATCCATTTTCCTTCTAAATCAACAATATCTGTGCTAGGTGGAAAAGTGGTATTTACTTCTGCAAATTTATCAGGTGTTTCAAATTCAAATTTGGGTAGTTCTCCAATACCCAATTCATTGGTGTCACCTAATTTTTCTGCAATAAATAATTCAGTTACTTCGCTTCAGTTTTTCAAAGGGCCTATTGGTCAGTCAGAACCGGATTATGTAAATGCATTGTCAAATTTAAGTACTCAATTAGAAGAAGTAGGTCAATCACAATTAAATGGTAACATAGAATGTGTACCTGCAGGAAACAGTTCAAACGGGCCTAATCCCGCTTACTGCGTTTTATTGATAGGGAGTAACAATTATGACATAGTTCCTATAAAAGTTGGTGGTAATTCAACTGTAACGGTTAATGGAAGTTCCACATTTAAGCTGCCACTCTTGACATATGATGGCAAGCCGACATTTGTTTACATAGGGGCACAGGGTTGTCCATTCTGTGCAGGGATGAGGTGGTCAATTATAATTGCATTATCCAGATTCGGCAACTTTTCTAATTTATTTTATGATAGGTCCGCTACAAATGATGCAAATGTTCCAACATTCACATTTGACTATAATGCAAATTTGTTTTATGGTGCAGTTTCTAATCCTGCAATAGACAGTGGTGCAGCCCCTTATGGAGATAACAATCCTACACCTTTCTTTGTCGGTGCCTATTACAATTCCAGTTACATAAATTTCGTACCTTTGGACGAGACTGGGTCATCGTTTTTGGTTAATATCACGGGAATAGCGGATGTTTCTCCATTTGTTTTTAATAATGTGGTACTTGCGAGTCAGGCATTTACGTCTTATCATGGTTTTGCAATATACAACTTTTTGGCAGGAGGCGTGCCATTCTTTGACATTAACAATCAGTATGTATTTGATGGCGCAAGTATAAATGCAGGTACCTATCTTACATCTAGTGGATTAAATCCTGCTTATAGCACACATCAAGACATGCTTAATTCGATTGAAAACCCAACAAGCGGATCATTTGGCCAGACTGTTTTAGGAGCGGCAAACATTCTTACAGCTCAAATCTGCGAGACTTTAAACAATACTGCACCGGTATGTAGTTTATCGTATATCTCAGGATTAGAAAGCAAATTAAACACAATAAAGGTTTAAATCTCTGTTTTATAAGTTGATAAATATATTTAAGTCTTTAATTCACAATAATAATATGGATAATAGTAATAGCTTGAAGCAGGTAGCACAGAATATACTGGACACGTCCTATAAGGTTTATTCAGATGTTTCATTGATAAACAGTTCTTTATTCAGAGCGGCTTCTTCTCTAGGCGTTGAACTACCGGAGATACCACAGATAAGTCTTGCGGAAACAAGGGAGAAGGCAAATGCCCGCCCGATAATTCAGAAAGTTAACCAAGAAGAAAAATTATCTCCAGGAAAAAGAATACCTTTATTTGGAGTAGACAAAAAGCTTCAGCAGCAACAGGAAAGCACCGAAAAGCAGAGAATAACACATCCAATTTTAAAAGAATCGTCAAAAGTTGAAAATGCGCAGGAAGACAAAGTCAATAAAATTGCACATGAATTGACTTCCAAGCCAAATTACAAGCCGGGTGAAATGGAAGAAAGCAAAGTAATGGTTGCTCAGTCTGAAAAGCAAAGTGAAAATAAGGTTTCGATTGAAGAAAAAGAGGCTAAATTAAACAGGATACAATCCGCGATGCCGACTAAAGTAAATGTTTCCAACAAAGAAGAAGAGAAGAAAATTTCACCTATGGAAGCAATCTCTCATACAAGCGAAATGAGTCCACAGTCAGAAATGCAGAAGAAGATATTCGAAACGACTAATTTCGGAAAATCACCTGAAAAAGTTATAGAGGAAGAATCAAATGAAATTTCAAATAACCCTCTAAATAAATTACTTTCATTAGTCAAGGAAAAGCACTCAATTACGACATCACAGGCGGCACAATCTTTAAATGTCAGCAAAGATTTAATTGAAAAATGGGCTAAGATACTTAGCCAGAATTCTCTTATAAGGGTAAAGTATCAGTTGATGGGAGACATGATATTAGAGGGATGATGGAAAAACAAAGCGAAAAAACTATTGAAAGGGAATCTACTGGCATACCTGGATTAGATGAAGCCTTGAAAGGGGGATTCCCTAAGAACAGCGTAGTATTCCTTACAGGAACACCTGGTGCAGGTAAAACTACTTTCTCACTGCAATTTTTAGCAGATGGGGCAAAAAAAGGCGAAAAAGGGCTTTACTTTACATTGGAAGAAAGTCCAGAGGATTTAGTTTCTCAGTTTGTGCTGTTTGATCCAAAGCTGAAGGAATACATAGATAATGGTACAATAAAGATAGTTACTATTCCTTTGGTTGATTATGATTCTATGAAGGAAGTCGTTTCTTCGGAACTCGATGCAATGGGTGCGCAGCGCCTGATAATCGACTCCGTAACTTACTTACAGATGTTTTTCTCAGATATAATGTCAATAAGAAAGGCGATAATAGAACTTTCAAGCATAATAAAAGCAAGGAGCTGCACGGCCATATTTATAGGAGAGATGCCATACGGTGAAAACAAGCTTTCTGCATTCGGCGTAGAAGAGTTTGCATCAGATGGAGTAGTAGCCCTTTACATGGTAGAAAGGCAGAATTCATTCATAAGGGCGCTTAGAATAATAAAAATGAGATCTACAGATCACTTGACAAAATACATACCTTTGGACATAAAAGCCAATGGCATAGTAATCTATCCATCTGCGGAGCTTTTCGCGGATATATAATTATGGCTCTTTGGATAGAGAAGTATAGACCACAGTCCTTTGATGAGATAATAGGGCAGAAAGAGATAGTAGAAAAATTAAAAGCAATGGCCGAAAAGAAAGAGATACAGCACATGATATTATCCGGTCCACCAGGAGTTGGAAAAACAACTTCCGCGGTTGTATTGGCAAAAGCAGTATTCGGTCAGATATGGGATCAAAATTTTATTGAGTTAAATGCATCTGATGACAGGAAGTTAAGTGTTATACAGGGCAAAGTGAAGGAATTTGCAAGGACAAAGCCAATAGATGCACCGTTTAAGATAATCCTTTTTGATGAAGCAGACTCTTTGACGCAGGAGGCGCAGCAGGCATTGCGTAGGATGATGGAAGAATACAGCGCAACCTGCAGGTTTATATTCAGCGTCAATTATCAAAGCAACATAATAGAGCCATTGCAGTCAAGATGCGCAATTCTACGGTTCCAGCCGCTTTCAAAGGAAGACGTGCATAAATTCATAAAAAGAATTGCAGAAAGTGAAAAACTAGAGGTTGACAACGAAGCGATGGATGCATTGGATTACGTCTCTAGGGGAGATTTGAGGACTCTAGTGAACCTTATGCAGTCGCTTTCAAACGTTTCCAAGAATATAGACGCAAAATCCGTTCTGCAAAGCAGCGGTTTAATGGATGTATCAAAGACTATGGAAGGGCTAAAAGTCGCATTGTCGGGGGATTTCAAGAAATCTAAAGAGATATTTTCGGAAATAATAGACAGTGGCGTAAACATGAAAGAGCTCTTGATTTCTATTTTTAACATAATATCAACTACTGACATAGTAAATGACAAAGTGAA
>JAMCRO010000026.1 GCA_023380615.1 Candidatus Parvarchaeota archaeon
ATAGGGACTGCTGACTCTAAAAACATTACCGTTAATTCCTCCTTTTCCTTGTTTACTGCCTTAACTGTTGCAGTCTCTCCTTTGAAAGGGCCGGAAAGAACTTTTACAACATCCCCTATATTTATTTCTATCTTCTGCTTTTTCTTCTCTATCGTTTTCAAAGCTTCATCTTTTGACAGTTCTTTGTTCATTATTCCGCGAATGTGCTTTATGTTATATATAAGATTTGATACGCTGTCTCTTGAGTCTGATTCTACTATAAGGTAACCTTTCAATGAATACGGCTTTATTATGGAGTATACTCCTTTAACCCTTACAAGCTGCGATTCCAGCCTGTCCAGTGCCTGCATCTCTCTCCCTATCGTAACCCTAATTATGAAGAAATGCGATTCTTCATTATTCTCGGTAGCTTCCATATATTTTAAAGAATAGTATTCTAAGAATTTAACAGTATAAAAGCTTTATATCTGCTTTTATAATTCAGGAACCTGAAGTCTTATCAAACAAATTAAATTAATTCCTTTATAAGTCTTATACTACTGATATGAATATCAATAAACGCTTAAATTTTGCTGCCCGTATTATTTAACTTATGGGAGAAAAGCTTGAAGACATAATTAATCCTAGAAAACTTAGGGACATTATAAAAAGCGGCATAGAACTTGAAGGAATAAAGGAACTTTACGGTAAACCAATTGCTTTCCTTGGGGTTAAACCATTCTTTATAGCTTATGGATTTTTCCCTAAAAAGGTATATCTTGTTCTGCCACATTTCAGGGAAAAGTTCAAACTTAAGGGAACGGAGTATTCAAACGGCACGTTAAACATAAAGATTGAAGGAAACGAAAAAGAAAAAATAGAGCCAATTGATTACTTACATTATAATGGTGATGATTCCTATGATTTCCCGCCCTTCATTACAATAAGAACGTTAAAAAGCGATCTGCATGTATGTTCATCCAGCTTCGAAAACAGTGAGTATATAGAAATAAGGAAAAATACAAAAAAGATAAAGGCAGTTTTTGAAAAGCAGGCTGTATATTTATAAACAAAAAACCATAATAGATAGTATTATTTTGGGGGCTCGTAGCTCAACTAGGTCAGAGCATTCGGCTTTTAACCGAGTGGTTGCGGGTTCAAATCCCGTCGAGCCCAACCTAAAGGATATTTAAGGATAAATCAAACTCTACTTGAAACTTCTTTTATTAGTACTGTGTTTTTTGCAGGGTCTGTCCGGCAAAATTAAACCAGACGAGCCAATTTAGACTGCGGATTTCCTCTTCTTCATTTGACAGAGTATAGGAGTTATACCCCAACTTGGATACTTTTTTCTCAATCGCATAACCAAATTTTAGATATCGTTTTTTTATTTCGTATTTTAAATCCTGAAAGCTTTCGCCTTTGTATGCCAGGGCAAGCTCGAGAAGCGGTATTTCAATCTTACTGAATATCGAAAAATATTCCTGCCTATATTTGATTCGCTGTTTACCATATGCCTGGAATGCTTGTAATATATGAGAAGATGGTGAAAAAGGGCATCAGGAAAAGGGTTATAATACTGAGAAGGAAAGCAGATGGCCAGACTATTACAAAAACAGCCTCTTACAAAGGTAAAATCCATACCCGGGCTATTCAACATGCATTTTACGATAAATGTATATGGAAATAAGGCTGCCCTGGTTATCTGGGGCAGGTACCCTACTTATATATTGATAGAACGAAAAGAAGTAGCAGAAAAATTCAGGAAATATTTTAGCTTTCTGTGGGGGTTAAGCCGATTGGTTTCAAAAAAGTAAGGACTTCAAGCTTTGAATTGCTAATTTTCTCTTCTAAAAACTTCAATCTTTTTTCAAAAGCTCCATATATTCTTTCCTTAGTTTTGCTATTTTAGGCCGGATTACTATAAAACAGTATGGATTCAAAGGATTCTTTTTGTAATAATCCTGATGGTATTTTTCTGCTGGATAAAACTCCTTCAACGGCTCCAAAGCTGTAACTATCGGCTTATCCCATAGTTTTTCTTCTGTCAATTCCTTTATTGTATCCTCTGCTGTCTTTCTCTGTTCTTCGTTAGCATAGAATATCTCAGACCTGTACTGGCTTCCTACATCATTCCCTTGTCTGTTCAAGCTTGTAGGATCATGCAGTGTAAAGAAAATCTTTAAAATCTGCCTATAAGATATTATTGAAGGATTAAAGGTAAGTCTTACAGATTCAGCATGCCCTGTCTTGCCTGTGCAGACCTCTTCATATGAAGGGTCTTTAACAGTTCCTCCGCTGTACCCTGATTCGACTTTTTCCATGCCTTTTATCTGCTTGAATATTGCTTCCATACACCAAAAGCAACCGCCAGCAAGAACTGCAACTTCAAGCTTTTCGGCCATATTCTAGAATACAATTCTGGATTCTTATACTTTTAAAGCTGTAAAAAAAAGAATTAAAGTTATAAGAACATAAAATTAATTATATTATAATACTACGATGGAAATTGAAGGAACTGAGATAGTAGAAAATTATCAGGTAGTATCCGATGGTATTTCGGCTGATGTTAAGATCCTGAGGATACCTTCTAAGTTTACAATGAGCTATAAGATAACTACTCCTGTAATAGATCAAAGCATGAATGCAGTATTAACTGAGATAAGAACTCAGCTTATAAGAGAAGACCCATCAAAGATACAGCAGCTTTCGCAGACTACATCTGAAGCATTAAAGAGGGAATTTCTTGAAATAGTGCAGAAAAAACTGCAGGAGATAATACCCGGAATGCAGGAAAAATCATACTTGGAGCTTTCTGCCACTCTTCTGCATGAAATGTTCGGCCTTGGAATAATAGAAATCCTTGATATGGACCCTAATCTAGAAGAGATAGTTATAAACGATTCAAAAACGCCGGTTATGGTTTACCACATTAAATACGGCTGGCTTGAAACAAACGTAAGAATAGAAACCGAAACAAAGATAGAGTCTTATTCGCAGCAGATTGCAAGAAAGGTGGGAAGGCAGATTACAAACCTAAATCCGCTTTTAGATGCACAGCTTCCAAACGGAGACAGGGTCAACGCCACCCTCTATCCAATATCCACGCATGGAAACACATTGGATATAAGAAAGTTTCGTGCAGAGCCATGGACAATAATAGACTTTCTCAAGAGGAAAACGGTTTCCCAAGAACTCGTTTCATTTGTATGGCAGGCAATGCAGTATGAGCTTTCATTCCTAGTTACAGGAGGTACTGCAGCAGGTAAAACGTCAATGCTGAATGTCTTTCTTCCATTTATCCCTCCAAATCAGAGGATAATAACAATAGAAGATACAAGCGAGCTTGTTCTTCCAAAGTACATGCACTGGGTTCCAATGCTTACAAGGCAGCCTAATTCTGAAGGCAAGGGACAGGTAACAATGCTGGATTTGCTGCTTAACTCACTTAGAATGAGGCCAGACCGTTTAGTAGTAGGTGAAATAAGAAGGAAAGAAGACGCACAGACCCTTTTCGAAGCAATGATGACTGGTCACTCAGTTTATGCAACTATGCACGCAGAAACTGCTCAGCAGGTTGTAAAAAGGCTTATATCAGAGCCGATAGATTTGCCGGAAATTGAGGTTTCCACTCTTGACCTTTTACCTG
>JAMCRO010000027.1:0-43847 GCA_023380615.1 Candidatus Parvarchaeota archaeon
TAATTCTATAGGTGCGTATGATTTTATTTAAATAACTGATGGTTATAGAAAAATTAGTTACTTACGAAGTTTCCGCAGATACCTTTACAGGCAGACTACTGTCCAAATAAAGCGTAAAATCCTTTTCATCCAAGAGATTACCTGCCTTTTTTACTCTTTCTTTATAAGGGACTTTCAAATTCTTTAGCAGATAATTTCCTTTAGTATCTAAAATTACTTTTATCTTATCATCATAAACTACATTAAATTTCATAAGATCTTTTTTAGGAAAATAGTTTACATCTATTTTTGTCTTGTGTACATTCATATTTTTATCCATAGAATAAAACTCATAACACTCTTTCGGATGATCTAAAATTAAATTTTCTGTTTTTTTAGTTTCCTCATTGTGTCTTGGTAGTTTCCCATAAATAATTTCTTTATCATTGAAGAATTCTATAGACGGAGCGGTTACATTTGAGTAAACCAACCCGAAAGCTCCTGAGCCCGCGGGCATCCTTCTTGTTATACTCACAGGATTATCCTCTATCTGTTCATCTTTTAATTCTGGTAGATAATAGGGAAATGAGTAATGTAATGTGAATATATCCCTGGATATATCTCCACTTACCGCCTTACCAAGCAAAACATTAAGTGTTCTTTTGTGAGTTTTTTTGGTATAAAGAAACTGTCCTGGAAAGACATTATCTGGCATATCAATCATTTCAAACCCGTCGGAATCTTTCACTGGCAAACTACCTAAATCAAATTTTATTGAGCGTATTCTACTTTCCATGATAAATGTTCTTAAATAAATAAAAGAGATAGATTGATATAAATACTTTACAACCTAATCAAAGTTTTATTGTATTTTTGAAAGATCCAATTTATAGGTCTCCTTTGAAAGCAGTGCCGAAGTCAATATTAGAATTTCTCCAACTATTATGCCTATTGCCGTAATCCACCAAAATGAACTCAAAGCTGCATGCAGGGTAGTTACGTTTGTGGTGTTAGTTAAAGGATTCACTGCCCCTATTGCTGCAAGTATTATGACCGAACTCCATGAACCAACTATAAAACCCCCATTGAACGATATTCCAACGCCTGTGCTTCTTACTCTGGTAGGGAATTTCTCAGCCAGATAAGCAGGTATAACCCCGTAAGCTCCAGTTGTTACGAATGCTAATACCGATGCTAAGAAGCCTGCCATTAATATACCGTAAGCGCCTGTGAACATGCCATACATTGTAGGAAATGCAAGTAGTATTGCTAATCCTGAAAATATGTACAAAGCTTTCTTTCTCCCTATAATATCACTTATATAACCGGATAAGAAATACCCGAGTAATGACGTTAAAATTGCAACTATCACTATGTATAGGAAGTCAGGGAAGCCTATACCAAAGAACTCGGGTAAAGTAGTGGGATAAAATCCTAAAGTTAAGCTATATATCCAAGCTATTCCTGTCATTGCAAGCATGCCTACAAAAAAGGAATTTCTGTACTGTTTATTAGAAAAGACAGTCTTTATTGGGTGTATATCAAGTTTCTTTTTCTTGCTTATATCTGACCACAAGTAGGACTCTGGCATCCTTAGCCTTATTATTAAACCGACTATTACTGGTATTATACCTATGAAAAAGAAAATTCTCCATCCTGCTCCATAAGCAGAACTTATGAATGAGCTACCGTATGTAAATCTTAACGTTAAATAAACCCCTGCAGCCAATGCATAACCAATAGGGTAACCTCCCTGTAAAAGTGAACCAACTCTTCCTCTGTATTTAGTATTCACGCTTTCAGTAACAATTGAAGAACTGTTTCCGTACTCTCCGCCGGCAAATATTCCAGTTATCATTCTAAAAAGCACTAAAAATATTGGAGCAGCAATACCAACCTGTGCATATGTTGGCAGCAAACCGGTAGCGAATATTACAATACCTAAGCCTATTAAGGTTATTACCATTGCCAATTTTCTTCCTCTCTTATCAGCAAACCTTCCGAATATAAGACCTCCAACCGGCCTGAAAACAAGACTTATAAAGTATATTGCGAATGCACCCATTATGGCTAGTATAAGATCTCCCGCCGGGAAAAACAATGTGGCTATTACTGGAACTAAAAGAAACATTGCACTTAAGTCATAAGAATCAAGAATCCAACCGGATAGACCACCTGCAAAGATTCCCTTTAACTTCTTGCCGTTGATGCCTATCTGCATTTAAGTTTAAAACATTTTTTAGTATTTAAAGTTATATTTCTGAGATATCTGTGTTTATATAAATTTTAGGCAAATTAAATCAAAATGTAAATAGAGATAGCAAGTATACCGGTAAAAATTATGACTAAAGATTGAAACAAACGCAGATTTTTAGATTTTATTGTTCCAGAAACTCTTGCGCCTATGAATGCACCAATAGCGGCACCTATAACTAGGAGAGGGATGTAAAGCAGCGTATTTCCTGGAAAACTTATAGTTCCTAAGTGAAGCAACCCTCCAAAAACAGAAGTTATTATCATTGCAAGTATTATAGTTGAGAATATGATTTTAGGGTTCATTTTACGTACCGCAGTCATGTATGTTCCGGTTATACCTCCTATACCCATGCCGGTGAAACCGGAGATTACACCCGCTATCAAACCGACAATGCTCACGTCCTTTCCAAGCTTCTTCCCAGGGCTTTTATAATCCTTTATTTTTCTTTGTTTAAGTGTAGCCGCAAGAGAAAAAATACCTATGGTTAGTGGGATAAAGCCAAAAACTCCCTTGAATACTGCAGTGGGTATGACAAAACTAAGCAGAGAACCCAAGAAAACGCCTATTAACCCCATTACAAGAAGAATCTTAAATAAATCCAGATTTACAAAGCCTTGCCTTATGTTTGAGTATGAACCAACAATTGAGCTTGTTGATATCGCAATTAGACTTAATCCGCTTGCAGAAACGGAGCTTAATCCCAGATAATAAAGAAAGAAAAGCACAAGCAGTGCCCCGCCACCTATACCAGACATATTGCCTATGAATGCTATAAACATTGCAAATAAGGGCACTATAATTAGTATTACAAGCATATCTAAATAATTATATACAAATATTTATACTATGAACTTAAAATCACAATATACAACTGCGATTTTTGTCTTGGAACAAATTTATGCTTTCTGAGTACTATTAAGCTTCAATAAAAGATAAGCTGAAGCCATTCCTGTTAAGATGTATAAAAATATAAAAATGTAAGTAATTGTACTACTTATTGAGGCTATTGAAGTTGAAGGAGAAAGATAAACATACAACAAAATGGAAGATATTGGATTTATAAGTAAGAGAATAAATATGCCGAGTAATACTAAAAAGCTTATTAAAAACATCATAAATATCTTAAAATTACTTATTTTAAAATTTCTAGATTTAATATAAAAACTCATAAAAAACATAAAGGCAGCCGAAAAAAAAAGAAGTGATACAAGAATATACAACCCCTCCCTAAGATTTATTGCAGTATCTGCTATAGAAAGTACTGTGCTTGATAAAGAAGGATTCGCCGAAATTACTTTAGAGATATTACTTGAATTAAACCTGAATATGGATTCATTACTTATTATAGTTACAATTGCGGCAACTATTGCCGATACACCTGAAGATATTGCTAATATTGAAGCATTTGTTTTAATTTTCATATTTAATTAACTACATACCTTATTATAAGAAAATTTAACGGAAACAGAACCACCAGAAATTATACTTCCTGTACTTATTGAAGGAGTAAAAGTAATCGTACAATTATTTGCAGTTAAATTAACTATGGGTATAGAATAATTCAATTCCTGGTCTATAAGCGTATTGAATTTGATTGTAGATGAAGTGGAATCCAAGATTTCACCATTTAAATTAACTTTCCAAGTAGCTGAACTGTTGAGACCTGACTCAGAGAACGTTGTTGTTAGTGACTGGATGCTGGGTGCTGATGAATTCTGTATTACAGCAAACGCATCTATTGATGCTGCCCCGTTATTAGCTGGATTATTGCCTCCGCAACTTGATGAATCAACTACGTACCACATGTATGCATTATTTGTGCTCAATATTGAACCATTCTGTGTTGAAGCCGAAGAAGGTGATCCTCCCATGCTGCAGAATACCAGGGGATATGAATTAGACAAACCGGCAGAAAAGCCAGAGTAGTAATTGCCAGAGTTATAATTATAACCGGGAGTAGATGACGCAGATGCTATTGAGTAATCAGAACCGTTGAAAACATATGCGGCGGCTAGCTCATTGCTTGTAGTGCTTGTGCCCAGGTTTATGGAATAATTGCCAGGAGCCTCCATGCAGTAATAAAGATCTGTATAAGTCCTGCTTTGCAGATGTATGCAGTTTGGAGGCAAATTAAAACCACTGACAGAAGAGCCACCGTTTGCAAATGATAGAAGAACCGTGCTGTTCCCTTTTGTGTCTATACTGTACTTTAGTAAATTATCCTGTGAGCCTACCGTGTAGTATGATTTGAATTTTATGCAGGATTCTACAGGAGTGAAGACAACATTGACAGATCCGCCAACTATCTCCGAACCTGATGAAACCGAAGGAATAAATGTTATGTTGCAGTTGTCCACGCTGCTGTAAACATCAGATATGGAGTAGTTAAGCTCCTCATCTATTGGAAATGTAAATTGAATTTGATTGCCGGTCAATGTCTTGTTTGCTCCGCCGTAATCCACGCTCCATGCAAGACCGCTGTTGAGACCTGACTCAGAGAACGTTGTTGTTAGTGACTGGATGCTGGGTGCTGATGAATTCTGTATTACAGCAAACGCATCTATTGATGCTGCCCCGTTATTAGCTGGATTATTGCCTCCGCAACTTGATGAATCAACTACGTACCACATGTATGCATTATTTGTGCTCAATATTGAACCATTCTGTGTTGAAGCCGAAGAAGGTGATCCTCCCATGCTGCAGAATACCAGGGGATATGAATTAGACAAACCGGCAGAAAAGCCAGAGTAGTAATTGCCAGAGTTATAATTATAACCGGGAGTAGATGACGCAGATGCTATTGAGTAATCAGAACCGTTGAAAACATATGCGGCGGCTAGCTCATTGCTTGTAGTGCTTGTGCCCAGGTTTATGGAATAATTGCCAGGAGCCTCCATGCAGTAATAAAGATCTGTATAAGTCCTGCTTTGCAGATGTATGCAGTTTGGAGGCAAATTAAAACCACTGACAGAAGAGCCACCGTTTGCAAATGATAGAAGAACCGTGCTGTTCCCTTTTGTGTCTATACTGTACTTTAGTAAATTATCCTGTGAGCCTACCGTGTAGTATGATTTGAATTTTATGCAGGATTCTACAGGAGTGAAGACAACATTGACAGATCCGCCAACTATCTCCGAACCTGATGAAACCGAAGGAATAAATGTTATGTTGCAGTTGTCCACGCTGCTGTAAACATCAGATATGGAGTAGTTAAGCTCCTCATCTATTGGAAATGTAAATTGAATTTGATTGCCGGTCAATGTCTTGTTTGCTCCGCCGTAATCCACGCTCCATGCAAGACCGCTGTTGAGACCTGACTCAGAGAACGTTGTTGTTAGTGACTGGATGCTGGGTGCTGATGAATTTGTAGCTATCCCCAATGCAACTATTGATCCTGCGCCACCGCTCATTGAACAGGAACTTGCATTAAATTCATCAAATATTCCAGAATAATTTGTAAGTAATTGATTATTATAAGACCCTCTTGCAGAAAATATGTTATTACCTCCGCCAGCGCATATAACCAAAGGATACTCCGAACTTAAACCTGTTCCTATTACCCCAGAGCCGCTGCTTGTTGAGGAGCTACTAAATGAATAGTATGTACCATCAAAAACATAAGCTCTAGCTACTTCATACGAATAATTATTATCGTTTAAATTTACACTGTAATTTCCCTTGTTCTCAATACAGAATGCTACATACCCTTGATTTTGTTTTTGTAACTGAAGACAATTTGTGGGAAGTTTTGGTGTGGGCAGGTTAGTACGCCCTGTGGATACAACCAAGATCACAGTGCTTAAATAACTACTATTTACAGTATAAGACAAAACGCCATTCTTAGAATTGAATAAACTGAAATTTTGAACACATTTTGATAAATTGACAGTAGAGGACTGTTTAAAATTTATGTAGGTAATTGTATCTATAGGTGCAGAACCACTAGCAGGAGACGGAGAATATATAACTTCGCAGGAACCTTCTCCTAAAACAACATTTTTAACATTAAACTCTTGATTTTTCCCATTAAGGTTAATAAAGTAAATTAAGTTACCGTTTGAAGACTTATTAATTCCGCCATAATCTACTGACCATTCAATACCATAAGGCAGATTTTCCTCTTTAAATTCAGTTATATTCTTTGTAGTATCATTAACAAAAACTGTATTATTCTTGAGTATTAAGGGAGAACTTTGATTTACGCTTTTTATATTCGATATAAGCGCAGCTAGCTTACTGATTGATAGGTTAAGATTGGAAGAATAATAATCAAACTGATTTAAAACTGATGAATTTATAAGTTTATTAAGTCTTGATATTGAGGAATTGAGCGAGTTGTTCAATGAGTAATTCAACGAAACTTCATAATTGTACAGCTCATTTATTAAACTTGCATTTATATTTGATAAAACACTTAAAGAATAATTTAAAGACTTTGAATTAGAATCATTTAATATAAGTAACTCTTTATACAATTCATTTATTATAGTACTGTTTATATTTGAAACTACTAAATTTAAATGCGAAAAGGAATTATTAAATGAGTCATTTAAAGTTTTTAAAGAACTATTTATAGATTTGTTTATACTAAACTCTGAGGAATTTAAGCTTTTTCCAATGTTTGTAACGGTTGAATTTAACCTATTTATAGAAGAGTTTAAAAGCAATATTGAATCATTTAGGTTCCCGAGCATAACATTAAAATTGTAAGTAAAGGAAGAAATAGAACTATTAAAGCTCATTATAGAACTGTTAAGTATAGAAATAGATTTGTTTAATGCTATATCGGATAAATTTAATTCATTTATTATATTATATATTTTGTATTTTGGTGCATGTAAACCTTTAAGAAAATTATTAGGAGTAGTTGGAATTTTCGGGGAGGGGGGAATTGGTGGAGTTATATTAGAAGGCAGTGGGTTGGTTATATTTACTAAAGGTGTGGGTAAATTTTGCAGGATATTAGGCAAAAATGCACTATCCAAAGCCGAATTAGCGTTTATAGAAGTATAACTAAATTTATTAAAATTATTAAAATTAGGCAGATTAAACAAAACAGAGAAGATAACCACTACTGCAAATACTAACACTAAAAACCTAATGTTTTTTCTCGTAACCTTAAATAACATAACCTATATGATTATAATTCATTTATAAATATTCCTATATTTAAAAATTAAAGATAGTGTCAATTTATAGCTGCTATTTTTATGTCAAACTTTAACGTCTTTCCTGCCAATGGGAAATTGAAATCCAATGTTACATCATTTTCATTTACTGCAACCACGGTTGCCTGCATACCATTGTTGGAACTGACCATCATCCCTTCTTTTACTTCTTCTCCCTGAAATTGGGTCTTTGGAATCTTTATTACCATCTCTTCGTGCCTTTCACCGTATGCCTCTTCCGGTTTAATTGTTATGCTCTTATTCTCTCCAATCTTCATGCCCACTACAGCATCATCAAAACCCTTTATTACCTGTCCTGCGCCAACCTCAAAGGATAATGCATCCTTTCCTTCGTTAGAATCAAAAACGGATCCATCCTCTAGGTAACCTGTGTACATTACCTGTATTTTATCCCCTTTTTTAACTTCTTCGTCTGCCATTTAATTCACCTCAAAAAACCTATCTATCAAGTATAGAAAACCATACAAGATTCAATTAAAATAAACTAATAGTATATTAAACTTACTATATCCACGAGCTTTTAGTTTAAATTTAAGAATAACTGTAGCTAGACAGTTGCCGTAGCCAATGGCGGACTCATTTGAGAAAATCACAGCATGTACTATTGTTTGGTATGTCCGCCGTTCTAGGAACACAGTGCGTGGATTTGAAATTAGAGTTTAATACCTTTGTTTATAGCAGCAGAGCTAGAAAATTAACTTATATCCTGTAATGGCAAATTCTTTACCATTTTTAAAATGGTATTATTTAATTCTGTTAAATAGCTGGTGTTCAAAGGAGCATAAGCCGATATGGAGAGAATCCCTCCGTTATACATTGTATAAAATTGATAAAAATAATCTGAAGTAATTGTAGAGTTACTGCCAATTGCTGGTTCACCGTCAATTGTAATATTATACTTGTTTGGAAGATACGAAAATGAAGTGTATAAATCGCTAAAATTATTATAAATCGATGTTGGAGAATAAGAAAATACTTCAAATATACCTTGAGTCGGGCTATTTAAATAAAATGCGTAACCTGCATAATCAACGCTAAGATTGCTAGCAAAAACCATACCCGGTATATAGGAGTCAACGTAAGAAAGGAGGGCTTTTGGTGTTGTAACGCTAATAGGCTGCAAACCGTTTGAAAGCTCTGCTGCCGCAATTAACTGTGAAAGCATTGTTTGATTAATTACATACGAACCTTTTGGAAGAACAGAAAGACTGGAAACTGAAGTTGGAGCGGGATTAAAAGCCGACTTAAGCTGTGCTGATAAAACAATATTAGATACTTTTAAACTAGAGTTTAAGGCTTTGTTTATAGCAGCAGAATCCCTTGTTAAGTTAATTATTAATGAACCATACAATGGCACGCCATAATTATTTGAGAAACAGAAGCTAAAACCAATTGAACTGTTATACTTACTATCAAACTCTGCCGTGCTATTTATATCAAGGAGAGAGCATGCCTGTCCGTTATAACTTGCGCTTTTTATGTACTTTACCTGCAGGTATTTGCTAAGTGTATTATTAACTTTGGTTATATTTACATTGCTTAAATCGCCGCTGCTATTCAAAAGAGAGGTTATATTTCCTGTTATACCGCTTATGTTGTCTGTTTTCAGCGAAAGACAAAGCAAAGAGGCATTGTTTATGCTCGTGTCATTTACTGATGCGCCGACTGCTGTAAGTGTTTGATTTGCTGCCTGAGAAATCATTGTGAAAGGTATGCAAAGAGATGAATAAGTTCTATTAGATATGCTTGTTAAATTTATGTTATAAAGAAACGACGGAAATGTTGATAGATTTAAGCTGCTGTTCAAGGCCACAATACTTTTTAGCAAAGAAAGCACGTCTATTGTAGTAGTTTCCTTTGTATAAGGTGAATAGTGTGCAATATAACCATTTATTGGCAGATTAAAGGAAAAATCTGCCGGGCCTGCTGCTGCACTTAAACTCAGGAGCATGCTGTAAGACATATTGAAAGGCCCGCTAGTATTTGAAAGTTTAGATGAAACTGAAGCAAGCTGATTTATATTGGATACACTATAATACTGGCTGCTTGCTGCTGAAATCTTTAAAAAAGGGACATAACCCTCATAGGATGCAAAGACGAATATCAAGAAAACTGCTAGTACAATCACCGCTGCTATTGCCGCATATCTGTGCTTTTTTGCGCCATTCTTAGGGATTGGACCCATCTGTATGCTTGTGGAATTTGGCTGTATGCCTGTAGAATCGTCCATATCATATATTACAAAAATATACTATAAAAATCTATTCTTTTTTATTATTTGTAAGTTATTTGCTTATTCTGCCGGTGAAAACCGACAAGCGTTACTATAACTCCTACCACAAAGATACCCAAACTTGTAAATAGTATAATGCTTCCTATTGATTCTGCGGATTTGCCGTAATATTTTATGATAAAAATGTCTATAAAAGGCAGGATTAAGCCGGTAATGAACAGTGCCAAACCTGTCAGGATTATTGAATTAGGTTTTAATGCCATTGAATTTAATTAATTTTAACCACCTTTATCTTAAAAATAAGCGTTTCGCCCGCCAACGGAGAATTAAAATTGACTGTAACGTTTGTAGAGTTTAAAGCAGTGATTACTCCTGCAGCACCATTTCCATTGGATACCTGTTCTCCTACCGCTATTGAACGGTTGCCGAAATCAGATCTTGGAACGGTTATTATTAATGAATCATTAACATTTCCGTATGCTTCGCTGGGTGACAGAGTAACATTCTTGGTCTGCCCTTCCTTCATGCCTATAACAGCATTGCTGAAGCCCTTGATTACCTGTGAAGAGCCGGCTATAAAACTGAAAGGAGTTGAATTAAAGTTACTTTGCAAAAGTGTCCCATTTGAAAGCCAAAGTGAATAAAAAACGGTTACATTATCCCCGCTTTTAACTGAAACGGCACTGTTACTGTGGCTTAAAAGATAAAATGATGCTGCTAATACTGCAATAACTGCAATTATTACAATAACATACGTTTTATTAAAGTGAAGTTTAACTGTAGATTCCTCAGACATATCTTTACTTTATACAATTAGCATTTATTAATTTTTTCATAAAGCGCTTTGCCCGCGTAATAACAGATATAAATAGCTAAAAAACCGGTGGATAATATGGTTGTGTATTCGCATTTCCTATATTTGACTTATGTTTACATATCCATAATAATCTCCGTTTCCTCTTCTTTGTACATCCTGCTTATATTTTATTTCTACAAAAAGAGAGAAAAAGCAGGAAGCAATAATTACACAAGGGATTCACTTACTGTCTTAATACCTGTTTACAATGAAGATGAAAAACTGTTTGAAAAATGCATTGAATCGGTAAAAAGGCAGGAAACTAAGTTTATAGTAATAGGAAACGGATGTTATTTGCCTTATAAAGAGATAACCGAAAGAAACGGGGGAAAGTTTGTTTACTTACCTAAGAATGCAGGCAAAAAAGGAGCACTTGCAGTGGGCATAAAACTAATAAAAAGCGAATATGTAATGTTTCTAGACAGCGATACAATCCTTCCAAAAAAAGCCACTGAAAATCTAATCAGTAAATTCGATGATAAGACTGCAGGTGTTGGTGCCGAAGTAAGAATTATAAAGGAAAGAGATAAATTTGTATACTACCCTTCGGAAATGCTTCAAAGACTAAGGCAGCTGTCCTTCAAGGCAATGTCCTATTTTGATAGGGTTATGGTGATAAACGGCCAGTGCGCTGTTTACAGAACCAGTATAATAAAGGATTTTGTGTCATCAAACGATTTTCTAAATTCCGAGTTCCTTGGGAAAAAGATGGTTATAGGTGATGATATAACGATTACAAAGTACGTTAATAGCTTAGGATACAAAACAAAGATGGCTCAGGATGTTGTTGTTTTGACGAAAGGACAAAAATCCTTTAAAAATCTGGTGAAGCAGTCGATAAGATGGTCTAGGTCCGGATACATAAACTTCATAAACAGCTTCAGGGACAAAAGCCTGTTCAGAAACGGGCCCTTGTATGCTTTTTTCATGCTTTACATCTACACACTTCCTTTCCTGGTTTTGACAGAACTCATACTACGCGGCGGGCTGCTTGCAAAGATAATATTCAGAAGAGGAATACTGGAGGGGGGAAAAATCCTTGTTAACTCGCTTTTCTCCGTTCCACGGGTTTTACAGTCATTTTCCGCAGTTTATACCGGCTTAAAGACAGTATCAATTCTGTCTGCAGTGATAATGATCTACCTTATAATAAAGACGGTGAAGAAGGATAAATTAAGATTTTTGTCCTATGGATCCATAATGCTCCTCGTAATGTTCCTTACGGCAATCTATGCTATATTCAGCCTGAATAAACATGACAAATGGCTCACACGTTAATAGCTTTTTATACAAGCCCGAGAACAACAAATTTTAAGAACAATAAATAATCAGATATAAACGTGGAAGGGCTTCGCATGCTTTTCAGAGAATGGCCGCCGAAAACGCTTGATGATATAATCATAAAAAATTCAGAGGAACGGATAGACAAAGAGATAATACCCTTGGTAAAGGCCCTGAACTTACTGGGCGTTCCTACTTATTCCTCATGTGCCGGCCACGTCAATGGCGCTGGCCTGCCCTACCCTTGGATCGGAATTCTAAAAAAGCAATATGACTTCAAAGATTACTCGCATTCAATAAAAAAATTAAACTCTAAACAGGAGGAATACATTAAATCTAATTTAAAAGGCTCATTGGAAAGATTTTACATTGCTTTGGATGCATTCAATAAAACAAATGATGAGAACATGTGGTTACTTGATGAATATGTTTACTCGCATTTAAGGCCGCAACAGACCTGCAAGAATGAAACTGAACTCAGCATGGAAAGGAAAAAAGCGGCTGTATTAGCAGACATTCTTTTCGATGAATTCAGGAAAGAATATCGTTTTTATAGAATATATTAAAAGTATTTGTATTAAAAACGGTTATTTAAAGATATCAGCAAAGGGAGATTAAATTGAATTCAATGGGATTGATAATAATTATAAGGCATGGTTTTAGCGAATCAAATAAAAGAGGCTATTTGACCCATGACATAGATGGGTATCCTCTAACAATCGAGGGAGAAAAATACCTTATAAAATCAGCGGAAGAACTGAAAAAGCTGGACGGCATAAAAGAGATCATATCCAGTCCAATCCTAAGAGCTGCTCAGACTGCGGAGATAATATCAAAGATAACGGGTTTGAAAGTAAAGAAAGACGCAAGACTGGCTGAGAGACAGATGGGCAATTACAACAACAAACAGATACCCAGCGATAGTAAAGGTGACATGACCGATTATAACTGGCACGTAAAGGAGATTTTAAACGGCTACCCGAACGGCTTAGAAAGATGGGAAGAGGTGGAGAAGAGAGTTACCAGTTTACTTAAGGAAATACCTGAAAACGAAAATGTGATACTGGTTTCACACGGAGACATAATAAAGGCGGTAATAGCCTACTTCCTAGACCTGGATGAATTCGGAGTATGGGGCATTCGGGCCAATCACGGGCATTTCACCGTCATAGACAGCAAAAATAAAAGGATACTTGCAATCGGAGCTCCAATAATATCTGATGCCATACTGGATAAAATAAAACATGCAATGAAAAATGCATAATAAAATGAAAGCATCTGAACTGGAATTAAAGAGATTATTTGAAGGGCATAATTTCATTGAGCTTAATAAAAAGACAAGGGCCTTGCTTTCGGGATCCCACGGAAAAATACTGTCCGGAGAGGGATTTATTAGACTTCTTTCAAAAAATAAAAACTACGTTATAACTGTCGGGGATATGGTTACATTGACTGCAATATCTGCGGGAATAATTCCAAACATGGCAATATTCGACCTTAAAACGGAGAGAAGGAAAATCAACGGAAAGGGGATAATCAAGGCTTATAAAAACATTGAAAGGGTTAAAAATCCGCCGGGAAAGATAACAAAGGAACTGTTTTCTGTAATCAGCAGAAACATCGGCAAAAAGAAAATAGGAATAAAAGTGAGCGGAGAAGAGGATTTGGCGGCCCCCTTGTGCATAGTTTTATCAGATTACAATACAATCATTGCATGGGGTGTTCCTAAAAAGGGCATAAATGCCATTAAAGTAAGTGAGGCAAGAAAGAAGCATGCCTTGGACATAATAAAAAAGATGGGTTAATAGCCGCGTTTAAGCGACTTAAAGTACCTATAAACAGAATAGCCTGCCGCTACGGAAATGGTTACTGCCAAACCCCAAAATAGAGCATCTGTTTGGTAGTTTATCCTGTTTATTTCTGCAGGGATACTTGCAGCGGATAACGCGTAATACTTGCTGCTACTTAGCAATTTATCTAATGATTTTTCCATACATGAGGTTTATTACTGATTTGACTGCCCTGTTATCGAGATCAACAAATGCTTCTCTATACTCAAATTTTTTTGGTATATACAAAGAATCTATTAGTTTTACTTTCATCTCTTTTGTCAGCATTATATTGTTTCCACCCACTAAATCGCCGTGCACGTAGCCATTTTTATGCAATGTTTCAACGGTATCTTCAAGCTGCTGCTTTATACTGTACAAAAGCTTGTTGTTTCCCCTTAATTTGTAGAGATAATTCATCAACATGCCGCCGTCGATTCTTTCAAGAACGTAAGTTTTTTGGCCGTCAACTTCTTCCATTGCTATGGGTTTGACAATATTATCCGGAGCCAATTTGTATTCCTTTTTCATCAGCTTAAACCTCTCCTTCGGGCTGTATTTTGCCTTCAGGTAGTTGCCTGCCCTGTCGGCTAGTTCTAACTGTTCAATTACAAAAAGCTCCGTATCCAAACCGTTTTCAGGTTTTACAAACACGTCTGAAAGAGCTTCATCGAGTCTTTTATTCATAGCTTATTATGAATTCAGGTAGTATAAATATTTTACTATTTGAGTATAATAAAAATTACAAGACTATTACCACATATGCCATAAAACCTATTATTATGACCTGCAATATCAACTGCACAAATGCAACCTTGAAGTTCCTCATTGAAAGTTCTATGGCTTTTTTAACGTTTGGTTTATGGCTTAAAATCCTTATTATCCCAAGAGAATCTCCTATGTAATAAATGAAAGACAGAAGGAGAAGAATAGTAGAGAGTACAATTATTGGTATATAGATAAGGGCAGAATATGAGAAAAGACCTATGTAAAAGGCAAGGATATAGCCTGCTATAACCGTAGTTAAAGTTATGGAAGGTATGAAAAACAGTGTGAGAGGAAGCAGTCTTACCGTTATATCAACTTTTTCCCTGTCGCCTAAATCCTTTATTATTCTGTAGAATATGAAGCCCATGAAGAGATTGCAGCCCAGCCATAAAGCAGCGGATAAAACGTGTATGTAGTCTATTAAAAGGTAATCTTTGATGGCATATACTATGACCAAAAAAAGCGGCGGCAAAGCTGCGGATAGGATACCAAACCTGTAAATCGGCTTAAAATTAATTTTCATAGCGCCAACCCCGTGGCAAGATGCGCCATAAGAAGTATTATTGCTATCTGGAATATAACCTGACTGAATGCCAGTTTTAAATTAAACATAGTAAGCCTTACTATTTTATTTTTGTCTTTACCGCCGTGCTTTATCTCCAGGTAAACCCTTAACTCATTTGGCAGGAATATGCCTATGCCCTGCAGTGTAAGTATTCCCGCTATTACAAGAACTGCTATGATTATTGGAGAAGACAGGATAAAAATCCCCTCTTCCATAGCAAGTATTATCCCTGCCGTTATTGTTACTGCTGATATTGAAGGCATGAAAAAAAGCATCATGGGTGTAAGCCTTTTTGATACTTCAACCCTTTCATTGTTGTCAAGTCCTTTCATTACAAAAGAGAAAAAAAGGCCCATAAAAAGATCCATGCCTGTCCAGGAAGCGCCACTGAATACATGAACGTAATCTAAAAATAGAATGCTGCCGGAAAACAATGCTATTACTAATATTATAGGCAGAAAAAGAAGCGTTGGTATGCCTATTTTCAGCATGTTTCTTATTGAAAAATTATCGTCATGCATTATATTTTAAACTAAACATGGTTAAAATAATTCACTCTTCCCTCCATCTTGAGCGCTTTATGGCAAATACGATTAAAGCAATGGAAACTACGATAAGAACTGTCCATGATATCAGAATAAACGAGCTTGAGAACTTGACAAAGCCTATGCTGCCCTGTGCTATTATTGCGGAAAAAGTGGTTGGCGAAATGTAAGCCAGGTATCTGAACGGCATAGGTATATATGTCACTGGATAGTAAACGGGCGGTAAAGTTGATAAGACCATTGATATTAAGCCCATAAATGCCCATCCTTCTATGACATCCCTGCTTATCGTTGAAATGAAAAAACCCAGAGATATTGAAAACATGAACGTTAAAAGCATGACTGCTGCCACGGTTAAGGCAGATATTGCCGAAATGTGGATGAATATAACAGCAAGTATAGAAAGCACTATCAGATCAGGAATAGAGAAAACAAGCTCAGATAATGCTATGCCTGCGACGTAAATTGCCGGAGAAACCGGGGAACTGACAAGCATGTCCTGCAGCTTCATGTCATTCCTCAGGTGTGTAAGGTCACCCTGAATGGATATACCGTTGTTTACCATGACTAAGATAAAACCGCCGAGTATGCCTACATTAAGCAGCGTTCCATGGCTTACGAAAAATATTATTATAAGCAAACCAAATGGTGCAAGTATGGTGTTTACAAGCATAACAGGAAAGTTCTTCATTGCATAGATTGCATTGGCCATCACTGAAGCAGAAAGCTGGCTGAACTTACTCGTTTTCATTTTCTTCCTCCTTATTTATGTCACCTACAAGCATGTAAAAGATATCTTCCAATGAAGTCGGGTTAATGGAGAACTTTATCTTTGTCTTTATTAGCTTTTTGGCAAGGTTGTTTGCAGATTTTTCATCCGAGAAAACCTGGAAAGTGCCGTCGTTTTTCTTTACGACCTTTCCTTTTAACCTGATTTTTTTATTGAAACCGCCGAATATTTTTATGGCATAAGGATAGCCTATCGCATTTCTTATGTCGTTTATAGTGCCTCCCTTTACAAGCTTTCCCTTGTTTAATATTATTATATAATCGGAAAGCTCCTCGGCTTCCTCAAGGTAGTGCGTTGTCAGTATTATAAGATGCTCTTTCTTCAGCTCGTTAAGAACTTCCCATAGCTCCCTTCTTGAGATTGGATCAAGGCCTGTTGTGGGCTCGTCCAAAAAGATTATTTTTGCATCAGATGAAATGACTAGGGCAACCAAGACCTTTCTTTTTGTGCCTCCGGAAAGTTTTCTTGGCAGTTTATCCGCGTATTTTTCCAATTTAAACCTAGACAGAACTGCATTTGTCCTTGTCTTTGCCTCTTTAAAACTAAACCCTCTCCAAAGCAAATAAGCATATATGTTTTCTCTCGCCGTCATCCAAGGTATAAGCGCAGCTTCCTGCGGTATTACGGCTATCCTTTCCCTTATGTCTTTTGGATTTTTCACAACGTCAACCCCTTCCAAGTATACCTTTCCGGTAGTCGGTAGCAGTTCCGTAGAAACTATCCGTATAAAGGTAGTTTTGCCCGCTCCATTTCTGCCTATCAATGTAAATATTCCGTTTATATCCAGATCCAAAGAAACCCTCTTTAAGGCAGAAGAGCTCTTTCCCTTCTTATCCTTATAGTTCTTGCTGAGGTTTCTTACGGTCAGTTTTACCATACCAGTAAATGAATTTTCAGGTATTAAATATATCCAATTATATTTTATTACATATTAATTTTACAAAAAACAAGATAAAATAATGGAGATAAAGGCAGTTAACCTTACAAAGAGATTTGGAAACAACACTGCATTAAATTCAATAAACTTTGACATAAAGGGAAAGGGAATTGTAGGGTATCTTGGCCCCAACGGTGCAGGTAAAACGACTACCTTTAAGATATTCTCCAACTTGATAAGAGCCGATTCTGGAGATGCGTTTATTAATGGTATAAACATAAAAAACTACAAAATGGCACTGGAAAATGTCTCGGCCCTGGTAGATGAACCGGAGCCTTACGATGAAATGACAATACACGAGTTTCTTGAATTTATCGGAAATATCAGGGGAATGGATCAAAAACTGCTTGATAATAGGATAGAAGAGCTTGGAAAGGAATTAAGATTAGAGGACTTCAGCAAAAAATGCGGCCAGCTCTCCAAAGGAAACCGGCAAAGAGTAGTTATAGCAGCAGTGCTTCTGCCGGATACTGATATCTTGCTTCTTGACGAACCGACAAGCGGATTGGACCCTGCTGAAACATATGACATAAAAAAACTGCTCAAAAAACTAAAGAGAACAAAGCTGATAATACTAAGTTCGCATTTATTGGACGAGATAAAAGAATTATGCGATTATGTCATACTTTTGGACAGGGGAAAAATAATCGCGCAAGGATCAGTAAAAAGCATAATCAAGAAATTCGGTAAAGGGAAGGGAGAAAAAGGCCTGGAGAGGGCGTATATAAATTTGGTGCGTGGCAAAACATGAAACCTGGGGCTTTTTATGCGTTTTTTAATGCTGAATTAAAGATGGCAAGAAGCCAGATTATAGCTTTTTCCTTTCTGTCAGTTATACTAGTTGTATTGACGGGCTTGCTTTCAATAAAGGCATTTTTCAACAGCACGGATTTCTTTGAAAGCATCGGCCTGGTGATATGGCTTATGATAGGAATTGCCGCAACTAATATTGCGGCTGGCATAGGGGTAATGGACTTCAATAAAAAAACGGGTTTGCTAGTACTTTCACAGCCGGTAGACAGAAAATTAATATTTTTATCCAGGCTTCTTGCCGCTTTTTTGGTTCTTGTACTGCCGATCACGGTACTTTATATATCGGGGTTTGGAATGAGTTTACTGCTATATAAGATAAGCATGCCAAACATTTTTTTGTCATATGGCCTGGCGATTCTATACGCTTTTTCCTTTACGGCAATGGTTTCAGGGATAAGTTCAATGTCCAAAGAGAAAAGCACCCCTATTAGTTTTGGCTTGACCTTTGCTTTCCTTGCAGTTTTCGTCTTTGCAATATTCGGAAAGTTCATTGGAATGCAGCCCTGGTTCTTTTTGCCTTACGGGGGGTTAATAATAAGCAGCGTTATGGCAGCTCCATATTTAATGCATGTTAACCCCGGAAACTACTTCTTTTACTACATACCCTATGTAAATGAAGCGGTACTTATAATGCTGCTTTACCTAGTAATATTTGCAGCACTTGGCATATTCTACTATTCTAAAAGAGAACTTTGATATACAAAAATAAATGCAAAATAAGTAGATATTAACTATCAAGCTCGTTCTTCCTGATGAATTCGATAAACTGCTTTAAATTCTTTACCCTGTTTTCCCCTGCCGCTTTGACAACTCTGTTTCTTACCGCAAGATCAAATGATTTAAGCCTTAGGTCTGCTATTAAACCGATATCTGCATCAATTTCATCCAGCTTTCTGAATGAGCTAAAAAGGTTTCTAGCAACCTCTTCCGGCCGGTTATTGCTACCAAGGATTATTTTTTCACCGCCGTTTACCTTTGTTCTGTATTCATAAGGTATCAAAGCGGCAAACTTGACATTTTCTGATTCAAGAAACCTGCTTGCAGAGATTAGTTCATTTATGCTGTTAAACAAAAACAATGGCTTCTTGGGGGAGTAATGCCTGTATTTCATGCCCGGTGACAGAACCTTTCCCTTTTTTACGGTTTTGTTTATGCTTTTTGAAACTTTTATCTTACCTAAAAAATTTTCCAGTTTATTTACATCATAAGAACCGGGCCTAAGCAGCCTATAAGGTTTTCTACTTACATCTACGACCGTTGATTCCAGTCCAAATCTTGATCTGCCGCCGTCAATTATCACTGCAACTTTTCCAAAGAAATCCGCAACTGCATGCCTTGCCTCGGTTGCGCTTGGAAAGGTAGAGATGTTTGCACTTGGCGCAGCTATGGGAACACCGCTTTCTTTTATTAATTCCAAAGCAATCCTATTGCTTGGCATCCTCACTGCTACAGTATCCAAACCGGCCGTAACCGTTTTAGGTAGGCCCCTCCTTTTAAAGATAAAAGTCATAGGGCCGGGCCATAACTTTCTTAAAACTCCGAGCAAATTATCCGGGACAACTGCCACTTCTTTAAGCTGATCAAAGCTGCAGATGTGCACAATTAAAGGATTATCGGCTGCCCTGTTCTTTACTTTAAATATTTCTCTGCATGCCTTTTCATTGAAAACACTGGCTCCGATTCCATAAACCGTTTCAGTGGGAAAAACCACTAGCTTTCCGCTTTTAATTTGATTTGCCGCGTATCTTATGCCCTTTCTGTCAATGCTATTTTCAGACATCTTAATTATCCTTGTCATGCACTAAGTTTCCACCTCCTGAAATTAATATTGTTTAATACAAGCAAAACAAGTATAAGCAAGATTATAAAAACAAAGGTAATCTTAAAACCAACATCGTCTATTGAAAAGCCTGATAATGTCGGCAGAACAACGCCGACTGCCATCATTATTGCAAAGAAGTAGCTATTTGCAGCGTTTCTGAATCTGGCCTTAAATGACCTGCCAAGCGTAATTATCGAAACTGGGTACGCAAACCCATGCGGTATACCCAAAATCAGAAATGAAACTATGAATATGTCTAAATTCCTCGAAAAAATCATTACTGTTATACCTATGAGCGTCAAAATGATGGTTTCATTCATCATAAATTTTATGTTGTGGGGAGGTTTAACTGATAGGTAAATTCTGGATAAAAACGACGTAAGAAAAAACAATGAAAATACCAGTGTAACAAAAGAGAGGGAGATGTTGAAAGTGTCCTTTTCGTAGATTCCCGCAAATGCTATCAATACCGCAAAGGGTATGTTATACGCCATTATATTGAAAACAGCCGAACGGAAACCGTAGTTTGAAAACACTTTAATCTTCATCTTTTTCTCCTTTTCAACCGGAAACTTCATGAAAGGAGAAAGAACAAACGAAATGAAACCGAATAACGCAAATATCAGAAAAGCCTCCCTTATGCTTACAAATTTTAGAAGCTCTGATTCTATTAACGGCCCTATTATAAGGCTAAAACTCAATATAACTGTGTACATAGATAGAATCCGGTCCCTTGTCTTTGTATCCTTAAAAAGCCCCGCGGCAGTTATTATGTTCGGCATTATAAAGCCTAAAAGGATACCCATTATTGCTGCCAATACCCAGATGCTGTAAAAATTGGAAACCCATATGCCGATGAATACAAGCATATAAACAAAATTGGAGCTTACAAATGCTATGCGCCTTTTGTTTGCCGACAGCTTGGCATTTAAAATGGCAGTTGTAAGAAAGGTAGTAAAGGACAGTAAAGCCGCTATTAACCCCACTTCTGTTTCTGAAAAACCGAAGTAATACTTCACAAGGAGCGGAACAGAAGTTGTAAGCATGTTATTGCTTGCACGTATTGAAAATGTTATTATCATTATAGTCAAAACTATACGAAAAAACGAGATGCTGGAATCTTTAACCCTATTTTTTACCATTAAGCCTTACTTATATTTTATTCTCATTATCTTGAATAAGCCTTTCCAACGGTATAAAACAAGCCAGCCTAATCCCAGATACACTATCCCTATCAAGCTTGCTCCGTTAGGACCGAAATATTTGGTTAAGAAAACAAGTATTAAAACAAAGCCGACTAAAAAGTAAAGTATTACAACGGAAAAGAATATTTTCTTCTTTTTGCTGCTCAATGCTTCGATTATCATTAATAATTAATAATGCATTCAGTTATATCGTTTTAAGAGGAATGAAAAGGTATTTATATTATAACTAATCACTATTTTAAAATGAACAATTATATAAAAAACCTTAGAAAATACTCCCAAAGGGAGGGTTTCTTTGATGGCGAATGGTACGGCTTTAAAGAGCCATTTGAAAAGGCACTTTCAAGTAATAACAATGAAGATGGTATGCTGCTTTGGCTTAAAGCAGTAGCAAAATACCATATAAATGAAGGCACCGGTTCAACATACTGGATAGAAAGAGCAAAATCCGGCGGGATAACAAATGAAAAGATAGACAAGGCTGAAAGTTTAGACTCGCTTGTTTCACTGCTTGGAAATTCGGATTCTGGCCTTTTAAAGAAAGAGAACGGATACAAAGATTATTACATGCCGAAAAACTTTAAACTGGAAGACATGTTCAAAAGCTCCTCTTCTGGAACAACTGGGCCGGCAAAGACCGTTTATCACACCCCCCAGTCTTTGTCTGTTTCTGCGGTGAATGAATATACTGGGATAAAGGCACAGTATCCTGTAAAGGGGCTAAAAGACAAGAAACTATTGGCCGCTGGTCCAGTAGGCGCTTATCAGGAAGAACACAGAAAACTTGCAGAGCTTCTTGGAATGGAATATGTGGGAAATGAATTTGAAACAAAGGGATTGAAACTGCTAAGTCCACAAGAGATGATGCAGGCAATGAAGCCTGTAATGGAAAAGGAAGCTTACGTATTGAAGCAGGGCAACATTGGAATAGCTACGGCTGCAATGGAGATGCTTTCAATGCTGCCTAAAGACCTGTTTTATGATACTGATTTAATAAAAGTTTCAGGTACGCAGATAACTTCAGAGGGATTAAAGAAGGCTGAAGAAAAAACCGGTAAAAAACTTATACCAATGTACGGCCATTACGCAGGAAAATCTTCAATAGGTTTTGCAGACGGAGTTAGCATAGTTCATATAGGCGGCAACAGAATCTATTTCAGCAGCGACATAGCTTATTTCCCAGCATTTCCAGTTACATATATTTATATGAACAATAACGGAAACCCGGCGGCATATGATCAAAAAGCGCAAACAAAGATGATAGTTGCCTTTCTTTTTACGGCACTTATAAATGATGAAGATTATGCCGTAAAAAGAAAGGCAACAAAAGCAACAAAGTCATTTAAGAAAATAGACGGAATCTCGGACCTGTCAAGATCCTGAATCAGTAGTGTTCTATTCCTCTTTTATCTACAATCTTGGGACCCTTTAGTTTCTTAGGATCGTAGAAAGGAATTTTGTCTTTATCAACTAATTCTGCATCAAGCGAAGCCAATTTTTTGTCTATTACATATTTTAGCTCCATTTCTTCCTTGGATAGCTTATCTAAAATTAAATTAAGCAATTCCTCTTTACTGCCCTTAAATTCGTTTCTATAGAAGTAAAAGGTAATTTTATCCAAACCGTTTTCTCTTGTTATCTCTGCGTATCCCTCTCCCAAATTTAATTTTCTTGATGCGAAAGCAAGGACATCGTCTATTATAATATCGTCTAATTTTGACACACTAAAGTTGACAAGCTTATTTGTCCTGCCAAGAAATTCGAGATACATATAATCTTTGTCTATGCCGATAAACCTAACTTTTTCCTTTGTGTTGTAATTTATTAAAGGTGCATGATCATAGCCTTTTAATCCTTTGCTTGTCAAAAGTAATTCGCCTTCAATACCTTTAAGTTTACTGTTAGAAGGATAGTAAACCTTACCGTCGGAGTAAATACCAAATTCATTGTTATACCTGGAGACTTTAAATATGGATGTATCTGGCATTCTTTCGCTCTTCAACATTTCCTCTGTGTAAAACTTGCTACCACAAACTCTTTCTGTTGAAGCAAGTAAATTTATTATGCCCTTTACTGATATAAGCGAATAAAGTAGCCTACTTCTCTCCAAATTTAAAGGCTCCCCTCCCAATGCAATGTATATTTCATTTTTGCATGCCAAATTATTTAAGTCTTCTCTGGTTTTATTATCCAAATTATATATCTCCCTGAATAAAAGAGACGGTAACCCCGTTATAAGTATAGTTTTATTCATTTTTGAATGCGAATCTAGTATACTGTCGCATTTTTTCAAAATTTCCAGGAGGCCCTGGCCAGGCCCAGGATTTAATTCTATTGAGTTTCCAAATTCTGATATAGCGGACATTCCAACTCCGCTTATAGCGGGCCTTGGAGGGGCTATATTTACAGTTATATAAGGCATACTGCCAAGTAAATCTTGGTACATATTTATGAAAGCTTCACCCAAAATCTTAATATCCTCGTAAGTTGCAGGTATAACTTTAGGCTTCCCAGTTGAACCAGAGGTTTGAAACAACGATATATTTGTTCTTATATTGGGTATAAATTTATAAAAATCATCAATAAAGCTTTCTCCTGAAATAACAGGCACATTTTTAAATGTGTATTCTAAACCTTTAGAGTCTAAATTCTTTAAAGCCCTATATGAGCTTGACTTATAAAAATCTATATTCTTTAATGCATATTCAAAAACCGGTCTAACTTTAGGTTTTGATTTCATAATTAAATTTCCGATATAAATTTACATTCTGCATCTCCTTTTGCTTTGCAGTATATCTCTTTCGTTGAATATTTTTTATCTAACAAACCTGTAAAAAGTGAATTTAAGCCGCCGGCTAAAAAAAAGCAAACCGGCTTTTCTGACTTACCGAATATATTAAGATACGCTTCCGCTAATGGGGAAGGATTAAGAGTAGTTAGAACTTTATCTTTATTGAAATTAAAAACTAATTTTCCAAGACCTGAAGTTGCAACCACATTTGATACCAAATCAAGAGTTTTGTTTATATTATTATCAAATCTATTTTTATAATCACCCACTATTCCAGCTATACTAATTGAACCTGCGTTGTATGCTTCATTTTCGTCATATTTTATAAGCTTCCCGATTAAAGATACGAATATACTCATATTTATAAGAACACCGGGCCTATTCATCAGTAACAACCTGTTGTTCTCAAATTTTATGTTTTTAGTCAGAAGCATCTCATTTAAGAAGTTATTGGGGCTAACTTCATTTAACATATATGCCGCCTTTGTCTATCCTCATTGGAAGCATTGACCTATCATTGTTCGTTCTTCTCATTTTTATTATCTGCATGCTTCTGTCGAAATCGCCACCTAAACCTGTGTAGAAAAGCTCTATCACCGCATCCGAAAGGTATTCGCCACTGAAATAAAGCGTGTCATTGTCAGAAACCTGCGGCTGCTCGTCAGTAACTATTGCAGTCACCTTGAACTTTTTAAGTTCGGTAACCAAATCCAGCATGAATTTCCTGAATTTGCCCCTGTCCTCCATGTACATTGAGATTGCAGACAAAGAATCAATTACTACCCTGGAAACCTTGTTTTCATTGATTACATCGAGCACTCCCAGATATTCAAAATTTATCGGTGAATTAAATGAAACTATTAGTTTTTTATTGGAAACGAAATTTCTTATATCATTGAAGCCAATTGCCTCCATATCGAGTATTAAATCATCAACGTTTTCTTCAAATGACACCAAAAGACAGGTTTCTCCGTTCTTTAAACCTTCATGTAAAAATGACATTCCAAGAAGTGACTTTCCGGAGCCCGGTCCGCCCAATACGCTTATTACAGAACCGACTTCAAATCCGCCCTCTATCTTTTCATCGAGGCCATGTACACCTGTAGCTATCCTTTTTATTTCTGTCATAGTAATTACTATGTAATAATATAGAAAATTGTATTTAATAAACTTTTGTATTTTGTCTTTTAATAGAAATCAGTTACTATCCTCCTGAGTTTTTTCTTCCTTTTCATTATCGTTTTTATCAGGTACATTCTTTACATTGCTCTTCTCAAACAGGTCTTTTATTCCTTCAACTCCGACAGGCGTTGGTATGCTGAAACCTTTACTGTCCGTTGGGATGAATATCATGAGGTTTTTACCGCTCAAGCTTATTTCATACATCATATTAAGCGACCTTAACTGCATTGCAAACAAATCTTTTTTATACTTTGAACTTGCCTCTATTATTTTATCCGCAGCAAGAGATTCGCTTTCTGCTAATTTAACTCTTGCCTGTTTTTCTCTGTCCGCTACTGCTACTCTAGCCATTGCATCCTGTAAATCAGGAGGTATGCTTACGTCTCTTATTTCAACGGATATTGCCTCTATTCCCCAGTCTGCTACCCTGTCCTGTATCAAGTTCTTTACGTCCTTGCCTATTACATCTCTTCCTGCAAGCATTTCAGATAATTCGGTTTTACCGATTATATCCCTCAAAGCAGTCTGTGCTGCTAGTTGAACGGAATCTCTGTAAATCTGAACATTCAGAACGGCATTCTCCGAATTTAGGACCTTCCAGAAAAGAAGCGCATCTACATCAACAGGAACGTTGTCCTTTGTAAGTGTCTTCTCTGCCTTGAAAATAGTGTTGATTACCCTTAAATCCAATGTGATTGGGGTAGTCTGCACAAATGGTATCAGTATATGTATGCCTGGCCCCATTATACCAACATACTTTCCAAATGAAAGAACGGCTTTTCTGTTCCATTGATTAACTACCCTTATGGCGGCCACTAAAAACACTAGGAAAAGCAATACTGCAACCCCTATCCCAGCATATAAATTTACAATTGAAACCAGATAGCCTACAACCGCAGGGATAATAATCACAAAAAGGATGCCTAATGCATCCCCATTAAAGTTTTTCATCTCTGCTGCCATAACTATTAAGCAAAACATGGGGTTAAATAGTTTTTATGTAAACGATTAAAGTAATAAATAGAACAGATTATTACAGTTAATATGAAAGGTCTTTTTCCTTTAAGCATAAAAATAGGCCAGATACAGGGAGTAATCTCGATACTAAAGGAATATGACGGTAAAATTTCTTTGCAGGAACTTTCCGATGAGGCACTTGAGCAGGCAGATGACCTTGTCAATGTACTGCAGGCCTGCAAACTTCTTGGATTCATAAAAATAGACAAGGGAGAAATAAAACTTAATAAAAAACTTGAAAAGAGGAATTTCCATGAAATAAATACGGAAATAAGAAAGAACTTATTGAAAATGGAGCCGTTTTTAGAAATAACCAAAGCGATAAGAAAAAACAAAAGAATAACAACCACCGAACTATTTCAGGATCTGATAAAAAAAGGCGTCATACCCTACAGAAATAACTTATCAGGAATAGCCGCTTTCAAAAAGGACCTGCTGATAATAGGGATAAGGCTTGAGATACTTGCATATGATCATGAAAATGACATTTGGAAAATCGCAGGCAAAAAAGATTCACTCGGCAAAGATTGAATATATCTCATTTACTTTCTTTCTGAATTCCCTGCTTCCCCTGTCCCTTGGCCTTTTTATATCGACATTCAGTATCTTTTTTACAACAGAAGGCTTGTTTGACAGCACAACTATCTTATCAGACATCTCTACAGCTTCTTCTATGTTGTGAGACACCATTACAATGCATTTTGGCAGCGTTTTTTTGTCCTTTAAAACCTCCACAACGGTTTTACGAAGGCTGTTTGCGGTAAGTTCATCCAAAGAGCTGAAAGGCTCGTCCATTAAAAGAAGGATTGGATTTGATACCAAGGCACGCGCAAGCCCTACTCTCTGCTTCATCCCCCCGCTTAAAAGATTCGGATAAGCATCTTCAAAACCCTTTAATTCCAGCTTATAAAGCATCTCTAATGCAATTTTCTCCCTTTCTTCTTCCGTCATTGACTTTGAAGCCAAGCCTATCTTCACGTTTTCAAGGTTTGAAAGCCACGGCAAAAGTGCAAAATCCTGAAAGACAAATGAGATGCTGTTTGATGGCCCGTTTATTTTCTTTCCAGTCAGCACTACATTCCCGCTATCTGACTTTATTAAACCGGCTATTATCCTGAGGAGTGTGCTCTTTCCGCAGCCGGAAGGGCCGATTATTGAAACAAACTCCGATTCATTTGCTGAGAATGATATTCCATTCAATACTGTTAATCCGCTTTTCGGATATGCAAAATTTATTTTTTCAACGTTTAGGAATGCCATAATTATGAATAAACTGAATTTACTCTATTATATAACCTGCGCCATACAAAATAGTTTATAATAATTATCATTGCTACCATATTGACAAGAAGAACGCCCATTAAAAGAAGATTATTGTCGGCTAAAGCTACGTTTAATGCCTTACCCATCCCTATAGACACCGAAGTTATGAGTTTACCGCTGCCTGCAGAGAAATATTCGGCAACTATGCTTGCATTCCACTCTGCAGCTATCCCTGTTACTGCACCGGTTATGACTCCAGGCATTATGGCCTTTAGATAGATCTTTTTCCATGCAACTATTCCATTCAGATGAAAGATTTTCTTTACTTCGTCTATGCTTTCCGGCAGGTATTTTGTAGTTGCCACTATGCTGAAAATCACGTACCACAGGCCGCTTAAAAAGTAGATTATAAACGCCAACAATTCGGAGTTTCCGTATACCAATTCCGCTATTGCAGGCAGGAGTATGGTAGCGGGTATTGATGCAAATATCTGAAACACAAGAAGATACCTTTTTGTCTTGTTCGAAAGAAATACTACCTTTATGCTTAATGGGATTGAAATAGCGATTATTGCAAGAAAAGCCCCCCAAACCCTTAGAAATGAAAAAGCTAACGACAGAAGAGAATAGCCCTCATAGCCCACAAGCTTGCTTAGTAATTGCAGGTTGATAAAAGGAATAACTTTGTATATTACAAAACCGGCAAGTGACGCAAGCAACGCGTATAGAATCACACGAGCGGTTACAATTAATCCATGTCTGCTTTTTTCATTCAGCCTTATTCCTTTGCCTCTGAAGTAATTGAATGTAAATCTGTCTCTTTTCCTTTTCTTGTAGTCTTTTAGGTAGTATCTATTTGCAAACCTGTCAAATCTCTCAAAAAACAGTAAACGGGTTGCAATAACGAATAAAACAAACACGATTATGGAATAAAGGTAAAGATAAAAGTTGCCGGTTGCGGCCGCCTTTACAAATTCAACGCCTATGCCGTGCTTTACCGCGTAGTTCTTTGTACCTACAGAAAATATCTCACTTGTCACCAGGTAAAAAAGTCCGATTGCCCATGATAAACTCATCTGCTCAGACATCCTCGGAAGTGCAGCCGGTATGAATATTTTCCTAAGCCGCTGGTAAAGGTTAAGCTTGTATGTTTTTGCCATATCCAGGTACTCTGAAGGCAGTGAAATTATTGCCTGATAAACGCCAAATATGATGTTCCAAAGCATGCTTGTTACTATCAAGAATATAACCGCAGCATTTATCCCCACTGAACCAGGAAGGTAAAATACAAAGATGTATATAGCAAACGGAAAGAACGCAAGGATGGGCAAAGTCTGCAATACATCCACAACAGGCATTAGAACCCTGTTCAATTTCTTAGACCTTGCCGCGGCTATCCCTGTAAACAATGCTATCACCATTGAAACCGATAAAGCTATAAGCATCCTTGTCCAAGAATAGGCGGTATCCACTATTACCGAAAATAGCAGCTGTAGCATACAAGAATATGCTAGTCTTGCATTAAATCTCTTTTATTTTTGTTAAGCGATTCTTTCGAAGTATAAGGGGACCGTTGTCTATCCAGTACTTTATGCCATTCTTCGAAACTACGTAAGTCTGCTCTTTCTCTAAAGGTTGAATGACATTTCCTATTAGATCCAGCATGATTCTTTTTCCTTGTCTATCCCGCAGCTCTACCCAGCAGTGCTCAGCCTTTTCTCCGTCTCTTTCAACCATTCCCATGACATAGAAGGGCGTAAAACCCGTTCTTCTCTTTTCTTTATCAAGCAAAACGCTCAAAGTAACAGTAAATTCGTGGCAGAGAAACGGGCCATTAGTCAAAGAATAATCCATGTAAATTGCCTTACCCCCGCGCTTGTTGTTTCCATCCAGATACGACAGATCTGCATTAGTCATTATCCCCTTGTCTTTGCTGTAACTGTCAGTGTACTCCATCATGCGGTAGTACAACTGCAGATACACTGAATTTGCTATTGCCAAAACTCTGTCCAATCCCGTTTTGTTGGCAGCCGCTGTCCTAGCAGACTTGTAAAGGTCATAGAAGTTAGAGGATTTATCCACTTCCGTATTTATATATATGCCGTAAACTTCCGACAAGAAGCGCTTTGTGAGACTGCCGTTATAAATTCTAGGCAATATATCGTCGGTCAGCCCTGCATTTAAAACTATGTCTCCTTTTTTAATTTTATTCGGGTAATCTAACAAAATTTCGTAGTTTTCTAATTCATTTAGGTTTATTTCTGAATTTTTGTCTTTACTTTTTTTGAGAATAGCCAACAGATTGAGAGCCATTTATTTTTATAGAGATGGGATTATATATAAATTTTGTAATCAAACTTTATTTCCAAAATCTCTTATCTTATGGCCGTCAATATATGCTCTGTTGAATACCAAGATTGAAGACAATGTGAAGGCTATTGCAAATATGAACGTGAATATGTAACCCAGATAAAAGGACAGAAAGCCCGAGGATATTGCTCCTAGAACACCGGATAAACCGATTATTGCAGACCACAGGCCTATATAATGCGCTTCCATCTTGCCGGCTATATTAACGTAGATTATAACCGAAGCCGAGATGTTCCAAAGCGCGTATCCCAGGCCCGCTACGAAATATGAAAAAAGATTAAGATAAAGGACGGCAGTCAATGACAGTATAGAAATTATTGCAATGAAGTAACCTGTTGACCTTACAACGGTAGAAAGCCTGTAATACCTTCTGAGCGTATTCTTTGCCTTTCCCCACATGAAAATTAGATAAATAACGACCTGGCCAAAACCGTTCAGCATATTAATAAGGAATATGTCCGAATAGGATATTTTATAGGAATAAAGAAACGGAATGTAAGAGGTATTGAAGAGATAGATGCCGAAGTTTACAAGAGCAATCGCAGCAAATATAGTCATTATCCTTACTGTCTTTTTCCTCTTTCTTAGTTCTGCAATCTCAATTATAAGGTGATGCCCGGCAAGTATCTGCGGAAACTTGCTTAATACGTTCAGCATTGGAAACATTCTGTGCAGATGCTTTTCCTTTTCTTCTTTAATTCTTTGTTTTTCCTCTTTCACGAAAAGAATGGCAAACACTAAGGATGCTATATTGAACGCGAACAGTATCAACAAATACCTTGCAATTACATCGCTGAAAAGCAGCACTCCAGGCAGGTATCCTATAAGGTTGCCGATTATGCTCATCAAACCGTATATTCCGTAATAAGACCTCAATATGGTCTTTTTCCTCCTGTTCATTATAAGCATGTTTATGGCAGGGGAAGAAGCAGTCAGGATGAAAGCATAGGCCGCATATATTATTACTGCCAACAATATGCTGTGCAATAAATACAGAAGCACTATTAATGGGATAACTCCAATAACAGAAAGCATTATGAACAACTTTATCTTTTTAAGACGCTGGGTAAGCTCTCCCCAGAACAATGAAGCTGGAATAACCGCAAGCGAATAAGCGGTTGTAGCAAGGCTTACGTCAACTACATTTCCGTGTAATTCTAATATATATAGTGGGATTATAACGCTGAAACCCGATGAAATAGCCGCAATGGGGAATATCACCGAAAGCCAATATTTGTCCTTTTCCATGTTATATTCAAAATGATACAGAGTTAGGTATTAAATTTTAACTTTTTTGAACATTGAGTGCAGTTTATGCGGTTTTACCCTTTTTAAGCTTATTGAAACGCAAGTAATTAAAGCATATTCGTTCTAATATAATCATGCCTGATTTTCAAAATGAAGAAAAAGCTGGAGCCTTAGAAGTTAATGTAAAAAAGGAAAGGCTTGATAAAATAAAAAAGGTAATTACAGAAGTAAAAAGGCATTTTATACCTTTTGATAATTTGGTTAAAACTCCCGCATCATTAAAATATCCGGATTATAATCTCATGTGGAACAGGGATGCAGCTTATTCTTCGTATTACATTACAGAATTCATAGAAAACGCAAAAAAAGGCAATTTGTACGGATTGTTAGGCGAAGAAATTGATGAGTTAGATGCTTTAAACGGAAAGCTAATAGAAACGCTTTGGGAAAACTTAGATTCCGAAATAAAAAAAATAAATATGAATGGCTATGAAAAAGACATATCAAAGCTGGAATCAAAACTAGGTGATAACCACATACTGTCAAGGTTTGATATCGACGAAAACGGCGTAAAAAGGGCCGAGAACGATAAAAAAGAGGGAAAAACCACAAGAAGCTGGACAATGCAGTATGATTCTGCGCCCCTGATAATTATGGCCACTGAAAAATACCTTCAAGAGCATGCGAAAGAAGGATTAAAAAGCGCGGATAAAAAAATTGCAAAGAACCTTGATTTCCTGGTAAACTACATGTACAATTTTCATAAAACGCCATGTGCAGATGCATGGGAGCAGTATTACTTCTACGACAGAGACAACACTTTAAACGGCCAGAATTACGTGGGCAAAACCCTCGATTCATATACTGTATCTTCCCTATATAAGGGAATAAAAAGCGCAAAGGAAATCGCAAAAACATTGGATATTAAATTAACAGATGTCGATGAATCGGACATATCTACTTTCCTGCTGGATAATTTTATCATAACGGATGAAAAAAGGGGCACTTTTCTTGCAAAATCAAAAATAGAATACGGCGAAACCATGCCTAGCATAGGTGCAGAGGAAATTGAGATATTCAGTACTTTTAAGCCAAAGGGAATAGAACAATTGGAAGAAAACACTGTAAAAACGATAGAGAATGAACTTTTCCATGGAGATTACCTGCCGATAAGATATAGGTTTTTTGGAAAATACAGGGGTATGATAGACACATATTTCGGGAGAGGCTCCTGGTTCCACCTTGGCCTGCAGTATTCCATGTATCTTATTAAGAATGGCAGAAAAGAGCAGGCGGAAAACATAATAAACTACATAGAAAGCAGGATAGATGAGGATGGATCACTTCCGGAACAGGAGGTTTACGATAGAAACAGGGTAAATGATGCAAGCGGATTCCTTGAAAGGAACGGCAATTCAACGATAAAGTGCCTTTTTTGGGCAGAGACCGCTTACCTTGCAGCCGTTTCTAATCTAATGAATTAATTTAAATAACAAAATACAGATTATGCATATGATAAAAAGCCAAAAAGTAGTGATAGGTTTTGACGGCTCTGAATACTCTAAAAAAGCTGTCGAATATACCATTAATAACTTTGACAAAAAGAGTGCAATCTATCTTGTGTATGTGGAGGAAATGCTTGCCCCTTTGTATCTTTCCAATCCAAGTCTTTTTATAGATGACAGTGTAATTAAAAAAATCAGGGAAAAAACCAAAAAAGAGCTTCAGCATCAAGTTGAAATAATAAAAAAGAAGGGATTCAAAGCCCAGTATGAATATATTGAAGGTTATCCGCCAAATCAGATAATAAACGAGGCAAAACGGAAAAATGCGGACATAATAGTAGTAGGAAGCCGTGGGATGGGGAAGTGGAAGGGCTCCGTCCTTGGATCGGTAAGCCAGGCATTAACTGTAATCAGCAAGATACCGCTTCTTATAATAAAGTAATTCAAGGCAAGTATTCCCAAAGGTAATAATCCTGCTTTCCAAAGTATTTTTTTAGCTTTCCGACTTTTCTAAAGCCTGCCTTTTTCAGGAATTTCTTTGATTCCTTGTTTAAAACAGGGGAAAGGCACTGTATATTGTGTATTTTGTTTTTCCTAGCGAAGTCTACGATTTTCTTTAGCAGGGACAGACCCACTCCCTGCCGTTTATACTTGCTGTCGACAGCCAATAAGTCTACACGAATAAGCCCGTCTTGGTATAACTCAGAAGCGCATGCTCCCATAATTCTTCCATCACTTGACTTGGCGGAGAAAACCGGGTAGTACTTCATTGATTTAAAATTTAGGTTTTTGTCATTGTATGGATCTAAGGAAGACCACTGGCTTTCACTGTTTTCAATAGAGCTAGATTTAACCAAGTTTCTTAGAAATTTTATGGTTTTTTTACGGCCATATTCGCTTTCTTCCAAGTTTACGTCAAAGGCTATTCTTTCCTTGATCTTGAATTCCATGTTATGGTGTTGGATAAATCTTATTTTTTAATGATATTGATGCCTCTGTGCTTATTTATAGTTTCTTTGGGAATTACGTAGTTGTTATACACTGTCAATTTTCCCTTATTTTCAGTTAAAATTTAACTATTTTATTATTTATAAGTAATAATAAAAAGCTATTTATATGGGTAGTTTTCATATAAAGGGTATGTATGGATATAAGTCGAGATGCAACAAACCCGAGCAACCCTCTACAAGAAGAGTATGTAAAGAAAGGCCTGCTTTATCAGCAGGTTGATAAATTTTTAGGCCATGCAGAGAATGCGGGATACGGTTTTGCTGACCTGCATTCAAATAAAAACAAAAACGGAATAGAGCTTGTCTTAGGCAATTACAAAGACAACAAAGAATACTACCGCATAAACCTTTCAGATATAGTGTATAATGATTCAGAAGAAATTAAAAACAAAAAAATGATAAAAGGAAGGGTTAGTATAGAAAAGTTAATAGATTACAACGAAGCTGATGGGAAGTACAACAAAGCACAGGTACTTTACACGGAAAATGTAGTTGGGATGACCCCAAGGCAGTATACTAGGCTTTTTTCAAAGGAATATAACTTAAACAAGGATGAAAACCTTCCAAAAATAAAAAATTACAACCCAAAAACTGTGCTTCTTTATTCTTTTGCAGCAGCATATGGTGCAACAGTAGTATCAATGGTTGACAACACTGCCCTTGTAAATAACGCTTATTATGGATTTTTGCATTTAGGTATGCTTATTGCACCTTATATTCCGTTACAATTCAGCAAGAAAACTAGGTCAATACCGCAGATGTTTGGCTTGGCACTTGTTTCATGGATAGCAAACAGCTTGGCTTATTACCCCGTTGGAATATTAATGGGACACACGGCAGATAGTTTAGAAGGCATATTAAACTTTTACAAATTTCAAGTAGGTCTCGGAAAGGGCAGCTATGTAGACAATTATGGGCCTCTTTTGAGGATAAATTCTAAGACAAAGGCTTTATCATACGCAGGAAGGGCTGGATTAGTTGGGATTTTATCACAAGCAGATAAAATCTTAAACAAATTAAAAGGTGGCAAAAAGGAGGTAAACAATGGAAAACAATAAATTAGAAGAATTGATTAAACAAGATGACGGGGGAATTAGATCTGTAAACTTTGCGTCTATGCCCCATAAAAATGAACTCGAAGAGCAGGGTTATCATTTTGTGGATGAAAATGAGTACATAGCAAAAACAGAAGCGTACATCTCGCTTTTTCACCCAAACACTTCAGATTTAGCACATCACTTAATACTTAAAAGAAATTTTGAAAATGAATTCGAAAAACTTGAGGAAATAAACAGCATAATACCTGAAAACTCGGTAAAACCCATTGCAATGGTATATGATAATTCAATTTCAAAGGGTTACGTGCGAGGATACATCACAAAAACTGACGGGAGGCTTACTACCCTTAAGGATTACTTGACTTTAGAAAAGGAAAGAACAGAAGACTTTAATGCAAGCAATATAACTAACATAGAAAGCCAACTTTCTGCATCAGTAGACAAGCTTAAAGCGTCTAAGATGTACAATAAACTCCCAAGAGGCACTTTATCTTTGGATAATATCTACGTAACGGAAAAAAATAAGGTAGTTTTAATGAATATGAACTATTTTATGGGTTTCTCGGATAAACACCCAAAACATTTAGACAAAGAGCTTAAAAAGACGATAAAATACCTGGAAAAAACAAAGAACAAAAAACTGAGTTATATCGGCGGAGACAGAAACAATCCTGTCCATTATTATTAACTTTTATTTATTTTAAGTCATTTAGACAATACGTTAATTAATAATGCTTTCAGAAGATATGTTTACCCCGTAAATATATTTGTTAAACCATAACTTACATAGAATATTCAGCCTACTGCCAATAAATATTTACGTGAAAATAAAGATATTAAAAAGAATATTAACTTAAGTAAAAAAATAAATTAAGAGTTAACAAGGGTTTTCGGTATTGTACCAATCTACTTGTACTAAACTACCTGGTGAAGCCGTGCTAGATACTGGAGTTGTTGTAGCATAAATGTTAAGATCAGCACAAACCGTATCTTCGACAAGCTTATAAGTATAAGAATTTCCAGGTGCAACGGCAAACGTTAGATTCTGAGAAGTGGTATCCTCACTGTATCCTGCGTATGTAATTCCCCATCCAGTACCGCCTGGTAAGCCAAATGATTCAAACTTGACGGTAACCGGATCAGTTACAACTCCCCCGATTGCGCCAGCTGTATCATTGTTATCTAAACCAATCGAAAGATTACTTGAGCTAGGGTTCTCAGTAGAAGTGCCGTATAGGATAGGATCACTCGTACAGGTTCCTACACTGTTCTGATTACAATTCAAAGTATAAAACCAAGACCAAGGAAATGCATAACCTGAATTATATGCGCCATCATAATAAGAAGTAAGTATATCATCGTCAAGAGTAAACGTTGGGATTGAATTAAAGTTACTTAAGTTCAGCATTGCAATCTTATCTTCAGAAGACCCTCCTGTGCCTGCATAAATAAAATCGGTATGGCCGACTCCGTATACTCTAAATGGTATATATGCCTGTGTCCAGACTTCACTCCCTATTGCTGAACTTAAATCTATCGTACAGTCTTGGCAGCTTCCATTCACGGCCCAGTATGCTGCTATCTCTGCATGTGCCCCAGAGAAATCAGTAGAACCATAACTACCGCTTACGTATATTTCCTTATTGTTAGGATCATAAACGGGGTTACCAGACCACAATGAATTTGAATTCCATGGATTCCCTAAATAATTATTAAACGTAGCACTGCTGTCAGCTTGAACTATCGCAATTTCTGGAACACCAGAAGAGGTATATGTCGGTATCCAAAGTGTATTAGCATCAGGATTATAACCCATTTGGAAGGTTAGGACACCGCCATTTATAGAGGTATTTGTACTAAGATAACTTTCTCCAGAGATTACATTTACTGTAGAGGTGTCAGAGCAGCCACCTGGCTTTGCTGAAGGGCATGCAGTGTTCAAAACAAAGACAAGCCCGTTTGCATACGTTAAAACGGCCGGATAAGCATCGGGATAAGGAGGATTGATAACCGCCACTTCGGCATCGGTAGAATCATTTATAACCATAACATCCTGATATAAAGCCACATAATACAAATTATTTTGGGGATCATACACTATTGAATAAGCATTATTTCCAGAGTAGGCTTCGGAATTTGATCCGGGGCTTGTTGAAACAGTCTGAGCATAATTTGCATTCGGAAGCGGAAACTCGCTAAATACTTCATTACCCGCTATCATAGTATAACACTCCCAATTTGCCCCCAGCTTAACCTCGGTTCCCATCTCTGCATTTCCGGAGTTACCGACACATAAAACATTATTCTGGGTAAAGGGCTGCTGATAGCTGTAAGTTCCAACGCTTGAAACATCATGATTTGAAAATGTTATTAGATTTCCATTACTGGCTTCACCACGCTGACCATTCCACTTGATTGTCCATTGAGTAGAAAATTGCTGCATGCCTACAGAATCTCCAGTATCTACAAATGTCGTAGTACAGTTCCATGCATTGAATGTGTAAGAAGAACCTTGATATTCAGAAGGAGTATCGTAAGAAACGCATGCTAAATTGCTGCTATAACCCTCTCCAGTGTAATATGAAACAGTTGTTATATCTTTCTGTGTGGTACTTGTAGAAGAACCGGTTGATACTGTAGGTAAAGTTCCATCATAAGTTGCATACCAATCCTGACCAGAAGGCAAGCCTGTCTCCGAAAAGGTCGTTGTACAGTTCCATGCATTGAATGTGTAAGAAGAACCTTGATATTCAGAAGGAGTATCGTAAGAAACGCATGCTAAATTGCTGCTATAACCCTCTCCAGTGTAATATGAAACAGTTGTTATATCTTTCTGTGTGGTACTTGTAGAAGAACCGGTTGATACTGTAGGTAAAGTTCCATCATAAGTTGCATACCAATCCTGACCAGAAGGCAAGCCTGTCTCCGAAAAGGTCGTTGTACAGTCCCATGCATTGAATGTGTAAGAAGAACCCTGAAGAATAGATGGGGAAACGTAAGAATTGCAGTCAAGATTTGAACTGTAAGCCTCAGAGTTATAAGAAGAAACAGTAGTTATACCACTCTGGGTAAATGAAATCTGCTTACCCGTATTATTTATAGCAGAGGCACTGTCATAGGTCGTATTCCAATTTTGTGATGATGGTAAGCCAGATTCAGTAAAGGTTGTAGTGCATTGCCAGGTAGTAAAGGTATTACCGCTAGTGCCTTGCTCAGCAGTTATTGATGGATCAGATACACAAGAGATGGTACCACTTTTTGCAGTTGCAGTATAATCTGAAATAGTAGTTATACCTGTTTGAGTAATAGAAGCTGGAGAACCTGTATCAGCAAGTGAACTTGAAGCACCATCATAATTAGAGACCTGCCAAGTTTGGCTGGAAGGCAAGCCTGTCTCCGAAAAGGTTGTTGTACAGTTCCATGCACTGAATGTGTAGCTTCCGCCTAACCTTATTGAAGGTGTCTTATAGGAAACGCATGCAAGATTGCCGCTTTTTGCAGTGGCAGTGTAGTAAACCTGTGCGTTTGCCGTATTGTTTGTCTTTATCTGTATTGCAGAGCCTGTGGAACTGCTTTTAGTAGTGCCGTTATAGGTTACCTGCCAAGTTTGGCTGGAAGGCAAGCCTGTCTCCGAAAAGGTTGTTGTACAGTTGGATGTAAACGCTATAACTTGCTCTACGCCGGTTGAATGATATCCTGCTGAAGGGCTTGGTGTACTTGCACAGCCCTGATAGGTAACTGAAGGAACTGAAAAGTAATAACTTCCAAACGGCAAATTAAATGAAACATTGTCCTTTATGCTTGAAACCGTGGTTGAATTGGTTGATGTGTTATAATTTACAGTGAATGTGCTGCCATATGGCAAACCCCTCTCTACGAAATACGTTAATTGGTTGTTTATTGGTATTGCGCCGCTTACTAGAGTTGATGATACTGTCCCGTTTGATACCTCATATATGCTAGATTTATAGGGCGTAAAGGAAATTAGTACCTTTGAAAGATAACTGCTTGTAGGTATACTTACAGGTACTCTGCACAGGGTTGATTGACCGGTTGATATTATACTGTCAAGGCAATAATAAGAAGTGTAGGTATTGCCGTTAACGTTTACTGTTATTCCGGTTATATTGACAAACTGATTGTAGTTATTTGTTATCTTTACTACCATCATTGTTGAATTAGCCTGTGCCGCCTGCATTGTTATGCCCTGAAAACCGCTTATTATTGTCGGAGCAGAAGGTACTCTAAAAACGCCCAAAGAAAAAAGTATTAACAATACCAATACTATTATTATAAGAATCCAACCCCAGCTCATTAGATAATCTAATGCTGCCTGGGCTTCCCGGTCTTCATTTGATTTCTTTGTATTAACTCTTTTCTTATTATGCTTGTTTTTTATATTTCGCTGCATGTAAATTAAACACTATTAACATATTAATATCTTATAATCCTCAAATTTTAAGGAACGGCTCTAAATCCTCAGACATTAACTGATTACAGTCTTCCTTATTCTTTTCCAGATGTCACTTTCAAATCTTTCTTGATTTGCCCATCTACCCCTTGAATGATAACCGTATCTTTCCCAATATCCATCCTTATAATCCTTTACCAAAAAGATTAGTTTAAGCCATTTTGCGCTTTTCCAGCCATACAATGAGGGTATAAAAGGCCTTGCCGGGAAACCTTGTTCCTTTTTGAGAATTTCGCCGTTTAATTTCAAAGCTATAATGGAATCTTCTGTTATGTCCTCTAGGTTAATGGGCACGGTATACCCGTCCAAGCAATAAAAAATGGCAAACTTAGCTTCTTTATTAACGTCTGCCATTTCAAGGATCTTTTTTAAGGAAGGCCCTTCCCATAAAACGTTCTTAATAGACCATTTTGTTACACAGTTGAAATCTAAATTATATTTCAAATGTTCCATCTTATCCAGTTCATCGTACGAAAACGCCAGCTTTTTATTGACAAGCCCATCAATTTCTAATTTCCACTGGGCTAAGTCAACATCCAAAGAGTTGCCATTTAATGCATCGTACAAAATGAAGTTTTTTATGTAAAACTGGCCTTTTGCAGGCGGAATTTCTTTCTCCATGCTAAAGTAAAAACTTTTTAACAATTAAATCTAACTAATCCTGCAATGCAATAAACTAAAGTATAAATTTACGTTGTCTAATGTCTTTTTTGCTTTTCCAAGGAGTTTCTTATTTTTATCAGGGCCTTTATTATCTCGCTCCTTGGTATATCCTCTGACTGTGACTTGCATACAGCATTGATTGAGAATACGTTGCTTTTATTTGCAAAGCTTGTTTCAGATATGAAAACTGACGGCAAACCTTTTACAAATGAAAGCTTCTTCAGTTCTGATTTTGTCGTTTCCATAAATTTATCCGGATCTATCAATGAAGGCACTTCATATCTTACTTTTACATTTCTGTATTCTTCATTATTTATAAAGATGGAAGCCTGCAATACTATGCTGTTCGGTATCTTTATGGGAATATTGTTGTCTAAGCGTATTGTGGTAAATGTCAATGTCATCTTTTCTACTATGCCAGTATAACCCGGAACAAGGAAATCCTCAGAAAAGAATTTTGGGGGATAACTTGGTGCTATCAAACCATACTGCCAAGTGCTTAAAGTTATCCTGTCGCCTATATTGAATGGCTTGGAAAAAAGAAGAACTATTCCGCTGAAAAAGTTTGAAAGAGACGCCTGTGCGGCCAGGCCCACTACAACACCTATAAACCCGCCTCCCAATATGACAGAGGTTAATCCTATCTTAAAAGACGAAAGTGCAATAGCTATCACTATTATATATCCTGCTAACCTGGTAACAAAAACTATTGTATTGCTAACCTGCTTGTTCTTATTGTTTGCTTTTGCCTCTACTATGTCACTTACAAGATTTACGATTAAAACTCCAGCAACCAATATAAGAACAACATATATTACTCCCTTAATATTGGAAGGAATGCCCGGAATTAACGTCACAATGTATGCTATCACCGAGAAAAGCACCAAAATCGAAAGTATAAAATAGATTTTATTCTTAACTTTTACATCCATTACCTTAAAAGAAGCTTATCATATAAAATCGTTATTGCTTTGACTCCTTTAAGCAAGCTGCTGGTTTCTTCCAAGTACCCTTATTATTGATATTACAAGTGATTCCGCAATTATTATGCTTATCAGTAATCCATAAAGATAAAAGTATATCTCAAAGGACGGAGAAGTAAACAATCCCGCAATAAGAAAGAAGGTAACTATGCCTGGTGACAAGAAGAGTATTGAAATCTTCCACCAGTTACTCTTGAACAGAGCTACCCTTTGGGTGCTTGCAACTCTCATTTTGCTGAACCTCCTAAAGAAAAGCACTAAGGAAACTATTAAAAGCAAGGCCCCGATTGAAACCAATATTATCGGCAAAATAAAGCCTGCCAAGGGATTCACTGCAGACGTACTTATTAAAATGGCGCTACTCATAGCTAAATGCAAACCTCGCTATGTATTTTAATGAAAGGCTTATAAGAGACAAAGCCACGAGCAAAAAAGCCACTGTACCAAGAATTACTCCTAATAAGAATGACAAGGTTGCATAGCTCGTCAATATGCTTACAAAAAACGCAGCTATTGCAAGCAAAACCATTACTGAAGCCAGTAAAAGCATGGAAAAAGGGTTATTGCTCTTGTTCAGGTTCAATATCATAGTAACTATTGGGGCATTATCTTTTCTGTGCTTAAACAATGCTATGAAAGATATTATTCCAAAGAAAAACAGGGAAACACCTATGACTATATCCAACCCTACAAAAGCATAATTTACCGCAAACAGATAATTGTAATTTGCAACTCCAGTTACAGTAACGGAGCTTGAAACTGGGGGTACGTAAGAAATCGACGATATTTTCGGTGAGACTGCGAAAAAGACAAGGATTGCAGTCACAATTATTAATGCTGCAAATCCAAATTTTAGGTATTTCAGTTTATTAGAAGTGTTGTACACTAATACTTCACTTTTTGTATTCCTCATATTAAATTCAGTATATCAAAATATAAATAGCTATTTTTTACTATAAAACGCAGATAAATTTGAATTCGAATTGTAAAACATAAACATTATAAAAATGAGGATATACAACGGACCTGCAGCCAAATCAGTTACGCCGGCAAAGAATGGCCCGCCAAAACCCTGTATAACGGACCATGAAAACAGGCTATAGACCATGCCTGCAATGTAAACCCACTTCCTGAATAAACCGAAAATAAGCAGTAAAGCAATTGCTAACTCTGAAAATGCATATATGTAAAGGAATAAATGTATGTTTGGCAGTATCAGCTTATCCCAGAATAAAAAAAAGGGTATCAGGAATTTCGGCTCTCCGAGAATTTGCATTAACTGGTTGCCCGCTACATTTGAAGCTGTGCCGCTCACTAGCTTTAAAGATGCGTTTATTGCAAGTACTGCTCCAAACGCTATTGAAGAAATGGCAAAAACATTTGTTTTTTCATTCTTTGATTTTGCTTTCTTAAAGAACGCAAGCCTTTCCCATAAATTGAATTTCTTTTTTATTGACTTGTCAATTGAAAGATCATAGGAATTGAAATTCCGTTCAGAGAATATCAACAATAAAAACAGAAGAAAATAGATAGGGGTTGCACCTATGTCAAGCGTTCCTGCTATGTAAGGTCCTCCGAACTGGCTTATAGTAAGCCATATTGCTATGGAATATACTGCTCCTGCAACATACAAAAACTTTTTGAAAAAACCCAGTATAAGAAACAGGCCTATTAAAAACTCGATAACTATGGCAAAAGTTACAAAGAAATTTATGTTATTCGCAGTCAAATTTGCCCAAAAAGAAACCCAGGGATAAACGAAAGACCATGCACCATACGCCCCCGTAAGAACATTTTCCTTTATAAGAAAAGCAGAATCGGGTATCAGCTTAAGCATGGAATCTGCTATGAATATCACACCTAAAAGAACCCTAGTTATAAAAGGTATTTTGTCAAACTTGAGTTTAACTTTTTCCATTAACTAAAACTAGTTAAGAATAGCCGTTGCTGCTAGTGCTTGCAGCGGAAGAAGGAGAACTGCTTACGATCATTTTACCATACATGCCTAATTCTGCATGCCCAAATACAGGACAAAGATACCAGTATACCCCATTAGTATTGGCAGTGAATGTTTCACTCTCTTCGTATATTCTTCCATTTTTGGGTGGAGGTATAAGTATGCCTTTCACAACGATATCGTTTGCACCAGTATAACCGTCAAACGCGCTTTCTGGCCCCGCAGTAGAATATGGTGGCGGGTAACTGTTATTTACAATCATATATCCGTGGTAAGCATAATCTGACAAATCAAATGCATCGAAAGTTACTGTAGAACCCTGCTTTATTATTATAGTCGGATTAACAAGTCCGTATACGGTAAAGGCAGGAAGCGCCTGAAGATCCAATTCACCAAGTAATGCCTTGTAGGGTGTGCTTGTTCCCGGAACTGTAGAATTAAGCGTTATGTTATTTGCAGGATCTGAAGACAAGTTGTCTATCATTCCCATAGATATTGTAGTTGATTTATTAATATATATAGTGTTGGTAGCTGCATTGACAGTAACGCCTGCTGGTACAGTGCTTAATGCAGTAGAAACGGAAACGGAAACTGGACCTGCAAAGCTTATTGTGTGGTTAATAGCAAGAAATGCCACTACTATAACTATAACAGCTATCACAACTATTATCGCTAAAATCATTGCATTACTGTTTTTAGTGTTTTCCATCATACTACCTCAATTTCACCGTACATGCCCAATTCTGCGTGGCCTGGTATAGGACAAAGGTAATAGTAAGTACCGGTTGCATTGAATGTATAAGACCCGCTTGTTGAATAGATACTTCCACTGAAGGGATTATCAAAGTTAGCAGGTGGCGGCAGTGCTGGCAAGTACAAAAGATCTGCTTTTAATGCTGTAGGGGAAAGAGTAGTAAATGGATTAAATGGTGGAGCTTGTGGAGTTATAGCAAATATGTGTATTTCTGCTCCAAGGTTTATAAAAACAAAGTTCACAGTGGAACCATTCTTTATAACCAATGTCGGATCTATAAGACCATAATCCATAAAGTATGGAAGCTCATGATTTGGAGTCTCAAGAAATGAATCAGCAGCGGTTATGTTAACAGGGTATGTTATGTTATGAATTGGATTATAGGAGATGTTTTCATATGCGACTATTGGTATAGTAACGTTTGAGCCCGTTATTACTATTGAATTGTTTGCTGAATAAACGCTTACTCCCGTAGGTACTGTGTGTATGAATTTAGAGGAGCTTTT
>JAMCRO010000027.1:43933-74007 GCA_023380615.1 Candidatus Parvarchaeota archaeon
GCCGTAGGTACTGTGTGTATGAATTTAAGAAGCGCTGCCGAAGGGGATGAAGGAACCAAAGTGTATATTATAACAACGGCAATTACAACAATAACAGCCACCGCAACTATTTCATAAACAAGGAAATTGTTCTTCTTTGGCTTTTCCTGCATTTTATTTATAGTTATTTAATGTATTTAAACGTTTTTAAAGTAATCCTTGATCCTCTTGCCAAATTTCAAATAAACCGCCTTGACTAATTCTAAGTCCAGATATGTGCCAATGACAGCAACTGCGTATATTACCGGCAGGGTAGCAGTAGCATGCTGTACATAAGCAAACTGGTACTCATAGCTAGGTATAATATGAAGAACTTTTTCAGCCAATAAAACGGAATACATCTCTGGAAACGCCATTATTCCAGACAATGCTATTTTATAGGCCTTTGAATGTTTCTTAAGGTATTCAAAGGCGCCCTGTTTAAATTGGAATTTATTATCAGATAAAAGCTCCTCTAAATTACTTGATTCCACTTCTTTGAATGAATACAGCTAGTAAATAAGCTTTTTTCATTAGCGTTTTATGTATTTTTTCCAGTTTTCTCTGTCTTTTTCTACAGGCAGGTAATGCACATCTTCATTTGCATCGTTTTCTGCCAAATCTGCAATCCTTAAATCATTTGGGTTATTGTGCTCCAATATGTAAAGAAACGTCTTACCTTTTTCAAATGCGGGGTAAATGTGCCAGCAAACAGTCTGTCCATCCCTGTTTTTCCTTATGTTTTCTAGAATATACTCTCTTTTCTCATCTATGTCAGTAACCTCTGGGCTATCTATCAAAGCTATTTTGTAATATTTAAAAAAGTTATCCTCGGGATCAACTCTTTTTTTATCCAGTAAATCTATAGAGTATACAAGATTTGTCTTTAAGCGCTGGCTTAAAAGCTCGCTGTCATTTCCCTTTGAAACATACTTTACTCTGTCAGGAGTACTATTCTTAAAGAGATAAAGTATGTCTTCCCCATCTTCTTTCGCTGTTTTGAAGTGCATTCTTTTATAGGTCAAAACATTTGAATTTTTGTACAACTCATATTCGGGGTTAACTTCGTTGGCAGGCGTATTTATTTTCAAAACAGCGAAAGAAAACGCGAAATCCATGTCATTGGTATAACCATTGTAAGAATCTATTTTTTCGGCGTTAGCTAATAATGATTCTAAAATCGCCTCTTTTTTCATATTTTTTATAGAAAAATTCTAATATATAAATCTTATTATTTGTAAATTTTACAAGTTATTCATCATTTTTATAATCCTGTATTCTTTTCTGCATGTCATAAAATTCATTCCACAGCCGTTTTGGAAAACGCTCTCCGAATTTTTCAAAGAATTTCTTCACTTCTTCCATTTCTTTAACCCAGCCCTGCTTATCAAAATATAATAAATCTTTTAATTTTTGTTTTTCGAAATTTAGGTCTTCTAGATTTATATCATCTACATTTGGGATAAAACCTATCGGCGTTTCAACAGCTGAAACTTTATTGTCTACCCTATCAATCATCCAGTTTATAACCCTAAAATTTTCTCCAAAACCTGGCCATATATAATTGCCTTTATCGTCTTTTCTAAACCAATTAACATTAAATATTTTAGGCTTTCTTTTAAGATTGTCTGCAAAATCAAACCAATGATTAAAGTACTCACCCATATTATAACCACAGAAAGCAAGCATTGACATCGGATCATCTCTAACTATGCCAGAAGCTCCTGCTTGAGCAGCGGTTGTTTCTGCCCTAGTCATTGCTCCTATCAGTATGCCTTGTTCAAATGTCCTTGCTTCATAAACCAAGGGTACTAATTTAGAGCGTCTTCCTCCGAAGAGCATGGCAGATAGCTCCACGCCTTTTGGATCATTATATACTTCTGATTTATACTTATACTGGTTTATTGGAGTGCTAAACCTGGAATTTTTATGTGCCGCATTTTCTTTGCCATCCCACAACTTTCCGGTCCAGTCATAAAGCTTGCTAGGTGGATTGCTTAACCCCTCCCACCAAGGCGTGTTATTTTCAGGATTAAAAGCTACGTTGGTGAATATGGTGTTCTTTTTCAAAGACTCCAAAATATTTGGATTGCTACTTGGCCCAGTGCCATATGCGACACCAAAAAATCCGTTTTCTGGATTTATGCCTCTGACCTCTCCTTCTTTACCAATAAAAAGCCAGCTTATATCATCGCCAACGGTTCTTGCAATAAAGTTTTTAAAAGCATTTGGTGGCTGTATCATAGCCAAATTAGTTTTGCCGCTTGCACTCGGCAAAGCGCCGCTAATATAATATTTTTTATTTTTATCTTTGTTCTCAATTTCAAGTAAAAACATATGCTCTGCCAACCAACCTTCGTCTCTTGCAGTAACGCTTGCAATTCTTAATGCATGCGGTTTTTTGCTCAGCATGGCATTTCCGCCATAAGCGGTGTTTATACTCATCAGTAACCTTTCATCTGGAAAATGGCATATGTACCTGTTTTCCAAGCTGAGGTTGCCTGTAGAATGAATTGATTTTATAATTTCTTTCTTCCTTTTTATTTCAGCCCATGCAATGTTTCCCATCCTTGTCAATATTCTCAGGTTTGCGACTACATAAGCACTATCTGTTAATTCAATGCCTGCCTGTGAAAACTCGGAGTTCGCTGGTCCCAATAAATAAGGGACTACATACATCGTTCTCCCTCTCATAACTCCTTCAAACAAATTCCACATCATTTGAAGTGCTTTATTCTTCTCTATCCACCTGTTTGTTGGGCCAGCCTGCTCTTCCTTATCGGTACATATTAAAGTTCTGTCTTCTACTCTTGCTACATCATCTGTGCTTGTTCTATAAAGATAACAATTTGGATATTCTTCTTCATTCAACTTTATCCATTGTTTGGTATCAGTTAAAAATTTAGTAAGCTCGTTGTTTTCTTCCTCCGAACCATCACACCAGTATACTTTATCCGGCTTCGTCTTTTCTCTTACTTCTTCAACCCAGGAAACCAAATAACTTGGTAAAGACTCTATCTCTTTGTTGTTAAGCATTGCTAATTTCACCTGCGAGTTTTTTTTGAAGTTTTCATATTAAATACAAACCATTCAAAAAGTCAAAACACAGTATTAATGTTCATTTCATTGATTTATAGTTTTGCGCACATAGCATAATGAAAAATAGGTTTTTACTTTACTGCGAAGTAAAAATTAACAATTGAAAAACTATTAAAAGCTTAAATATTGAAAGTTTTCAAAGGATTAAATATGGTTTCAAGCAACGGTGCAATCGACTCTTTGTATACGGCTAAAAAGGAGATAGAAGAGCTGGTCAAAGGCAATAAAGACAATAAAAAACTGGATGAGATAATAAAAAGCAAGGGAATAAAACTTGAGGACTTGCTGAACACTGAAATGGAGATAGACTATGACAATCTCAGCGTAAAGACTGCTTACCTGACCCGAGACTACCAAAACAACATTGTCAATCTTATGAACGTAATTGAAGACATAAAGGAGTTTTCAAAAAGCGCTTACAGAAAAATACGGTTTGACATTGACCACAATGAAAATGATGGAAGTTATTACATAAAGGCATTTGACGAAAAGGATGAAAACCTATTCTATTTTAGGTTGGCAAAGGGCACATTCGACCTGCCTGACGGGTCAAAACATGTCTTTTTATCTGCAGGCATATACAAGAATTTCGCTGGAAACCCCTCATTTGCAAGGGAATTGTTTTCTATATTGAATGAAAAAGTAATAATAAAAGACATAGAAAAAACCTATAAAGACCTGTTAATTCAAGGAAATGATTCCGAAAATTCGGGCAGTTTAACCGACATGCTTAAAGGCTTAGGATTGGAGGTTTACAACAGCGATATAAACATGAAGGCAGTAGGAGGATACAACGACATAAAAGACAGAATAGAAAGGGAAGTATTCACCCCGTTTGCACATAAAGACATACTAGAAGAGATAAGAAAACTTACCAGAATAACCAAAAAGAACGAGACAAACAGCGCATTGTTCTATGGAGAACCAGGTACAGGTAAAACCTTAATGGCAAGAGTAATATCAAATGAAAACAAGCTTAATTTCATATACATGAATATATCGCAGATATACTCGCATTGGTATGGTGATTCTCCTAAGAGGATGGAAGCTGCGTTTAATCTTGTAAACAAATATTCAAAACAGAATGGTAAAACAGTACTGTTCATAGATGAGATAGACTCTTTGGGAAGCAGGCAGTACAACGGCAATGAAAGCAATAAGGTATTAAACGTACTTCTTACAAAATTAAGCGGGATTAAATCAAATGAAAACGAAAACTTGCTTTTGATAGGCTGTACAAACTTGATTGATAACTTAGATCCTGCCTTGGTATCAAGATTCAAGAGCAAGATTTACTTTAGAAAGCCGGATGAGAATGATAGGGCAGGGATAATAGCAACATATTCGCAGAAACTCTCCGAGAGTGACATAAAAACATTTGCCAAAAACACTGAAGGACTGACAGGCAGAGACATAGAATCTATTGTTTCAATATCTGAAGAAAACCTTGCATATGATATAGCAAACAAAAAAAGAGATTACAGAACCCCAAAAATAGAGGATTATATGCATGCAATAAGCTTATTCAAACAAAGCCATGAACAGGAAAAGCAGAAAACCAGCGGATTATACAGCTGATTGCAAAGAATTGTATTTAAAATCTTGTCATTGGATTTTTTTCGCGTATAAATTCTTGAACTCTTTGCTGTAAGATATGCCTGAATATCAAATTAACAAATAATTAGATTATAAATGCTAGTTGCTACCAAGAATGTCAATAATTGAATTTATAAATGTAGCATGCACAAAACCCTGCGGAAAATTGCCAGTGAACACTTTATTATGCACATCTATGTCTTCTCCAATTAGATTGTTAGGGCCTACTATGCTTTTTACGTTCTTAAGCAGCTGTACAGATTCATTCTTTCTTTTCAACTGCGAATAAACGGAAGCAAGCCACATGGAACAGAGAACAAATGCATGATTTGCCTTCCCAATCGAATCGAAGTTGTATCTATAAACGAATCCCTTAACAAAAAGTGTTTTTTCAACGATTTTAAGTGTTTTAATAAATATAGGATCATTGACGTCTATAAAACCGTAAATTGGAAATGACAGAACTGTAGAATCCACTTCGCTGCCTTTCGGGAAAGTAACAAAGTAACCGTCTTTTACGCAATTTGACATAACCCAGCCCTTTATCTCATTTCTTGTTTCTTCCCACCGGTCTATTCCCCCTATCTCAGAAATCAGTTTTCCTGCACTTTCCAAAGCCACCCAGATCATGACTTTTGAGTGTGCATATTCATGATCCTCTGGCTTTTCCCATATTCCTGAATCGGCAAGCTGCCAATTATCAGATAACCAATCGGCTATGTATTCTATTGCCTTTGAATGATTCTGTATAAACTCCTTATCCTTAGTAGAATCAAAATAACCCCTTACAGCGTATAAAAACTCTCCTTCTATGTCCAATTGTATCTGATTAGTAGCACGATTGCCTATTCTTACAGGCTTTGAATTCATAAAGCCATTCAGGGAATCAATATACCTTTCACCATATATTTTTGTGCCGTCTACTTTGTAAAGGTTATAAAGAGGTTTACTGGAATAATCTATCATGCTGAATAAAAATTCAAGTGCCCTCCTTCCTTCCATATAAAAACCCAATCTACACAGGGAGGAAGCCATTATGGCCGAATCTCTAACCCAAACATATCTGTAATCCCAGTTTCTATTGCCGCCGGGATCCTCAGGTAGAGAGGCCGTAGGCGCAGCTATTATGCTGCCTGTAGGTGAGTATGTAAGTCCGAGTATGGTAAAAACGGATGACCTCAAAAGCTGTTCGAATTCCTCTAAGTCAGTGCCTGAAAGGCTTAGTTTTATCCGTTCCGTGTATGCTCCCCAGTAATCTATGGTTGAATCCAGTGCTTTTGAAAGATTTGAAGAAGAAACATTTTTTCCTTCTAATTCATATATTTCCGCAGAGGGATAATAAGAGAGTATGACCTGTGTTAATCCTTTTTCTATTTCCCACATAAAATCTCCTATTTTTTTGTATTCTCCTACTATCTCTAAAACCAGCCTTCCTTTCCCATTTTTACTATCAAACATTATTTTTCCGTCGTTCTCTGAATAATTGAAATTCATTGTATGAAAACCAAATAAAGGATTAAAATTAAGCTGCATTTTTATCTCTGAATTTATGTCCCTGACAAATATGGTTTTACCCGGTATTAAAAAATCATTTATGTCCGCACTCCCTTCTGATGTTTTAAAGCTGGTATGCAAAACGTTTGGTGCAGTGTATTTATGCAAAGATGAAAACTGTGCTATCGGGCTTACCCTGAAAACCCCCCCGTTGTTCTCATCCAATAGATAAGCGATGAAAGGGTCAGAATCGAACCTTGGAAAACAAAGCCAAAGTACATTGCCGTTTCTGTCTATCAAAGAACTCGTTAATTGATTGCTTATAAACCCGATATCCTTGAAGTCTGAAAATGTTAACGCCATTATTATTACTACAATTTACTATGATATTAACTTTTGTAAGCATAATTTATATTTTAACTTTATATTAGTATATTATATGAAAACAAAAGCCGCTTTCCTTGAAAAACCTGGAAAGATTGAAGAAAAACCTTTAAAGATAAAGGAATTGGAATTACCAGAATTAAGGGAAAATGAAGTGTTGATAAAAGTAAACGCATGCGGAGTGTGCAGAACAGATTTACATGTGGTAGAGGGGGAGCTTGGCGATGTAAACAATATAGTTCCAGGGCATGAAGTAGTGGGTATTATTGAGAGGCTAGGCAAAGAGGTAAAGGACAAAAAAATCGGCAGTAAAGTAGGAGTCGCCTGGCTTTACAGCTCATGCGGAAGCTGTGAATATTGCTTAAGCGGCAGAGAGAATCTCTGCCAAAATAAAAGATTTACCGGCTTTTCTAAAAACGGGGGATACTCTGAATACATCATAGCTGATAGCAGATTTATATTTAATCTCCCTGCCGGATTAAAGGACGAAGAAATCGCACCTTTACTTTGTTCCGGAGCAATAGGCTACCGTTCATTCAAGCTCTTACATGCTTCTCCAGGCAGTACAATAGCAATGTTTGGATTTGGCGGCTCTGCACATTTAACATTACAGCTTGCAAAGAAATTTGGGCATAAAGTAATAATAGTAAGCAGGAATGAAAACCACTTAAAGCTTGCCAGTGAACTTGGAGCAGATTTCACTTTTTCACCTAAAAATGGAAATGTATACGAAAATTTAAGGGATAAAGACATAGAAGATGCAATAATTTTCGCACCTTCAGCCATACCTATAATGAATGCTTTACAGATAATCAAACCAGGTGGAAAGGTAGTTGTTGCCGGAATACATATAGATGGAGAAATAAAAATAGATTATGACTCGCAGTTATTCCATGAGAAGACATTGCTTTCCGTTGAATCCTACACAAGAGAGGACATGCTGGAGTATTTGAGACTTGCAACAAATTTGGACATAAAACCGTTATATACAGACATAAAGTTAGAGGACGCAAATTCGGCATTGGCTGAACTTAAAAACAGCGAAGTAATGGGTGTAAAAGTGATAAAATTTTAGATATTTAAACTTCAAAGCTTTTAATAATAAAATGGCGGAATCAAATCAAAAAACGTATAGGTTAGATGAGATACTTGGAAAGCCCCTCATAACGTCATCTGATAAGAAAACCAGAATTTATGGATTGGATGTTAAAGGCAGGGAAGTTGAAATCTCGGGATACTCAGAAAGTGAATCAAGAAAGGGGTACTTCCATAAAGTGGAAATAGAATATCTGCCAGCTTCAATGTACCTTATAAATGGAAGCTGTACGTGCGAATCATTTCAATACTATGGCATGCCCTGCAAGCACATGCTTAAAGTAAGAAATGTATATATTAAAAACAAGGATAAGTTTAGTAAAGACTAGAAAAAATTTGCTTAGGCATAAGTTCCTTTATGTCCTTCTGTTCTATATCTTTTCTCATTAAGCTCTTTACAGCGCTCTCTCCCAGTTTATCAAGAGAAAACAGTTTGTCTATGAATTCTATCCCTTTAGAATGCTTGTAGCCCAAGTCTATGAAATTAACATAAAATGAAAGGTAATCCTCTCCAAACACGTCTAAGGTATTCATGATTTTTTCTTTATCCAAGGAAAAAAACTTGTTTGACAGGTATGAAACAGTATCTGTATAGTAATACTGACTAATTGTGTCTACTGCCTTTTCGTAAAATAGTTTTCTATACGGCTCTTCTACAGTTCTCCCGTAAAGTGTTATGTCCTCTACCAACTTATTGCTGGTAATACCAAATTTTGAGAGCTTGCTTTCCAATGCAGAAATCTTTGAATTTGCCATACCCGATTTAGAAAGTTCATTTCTGAACATATCTTTTATTTTATCTTCCATTTTTTTATATGAATAGAATGCATATAAATACTTTTAATGCGAAAAAATAGAAAACAAATACAAAGAACTTGCAATTACAAAAAAATAATTATTAAATTATAAATCAATCAGAGCAGCCACAACCGCAACCACAGCCGCATCCGCACTTTTCTTCTTTTTCTTCTTCTGCCATAGTTATTAAAGCAAACTCCTATTTTATATAGTTAACTGTTATTCTTAGCCGCATTCAGAAAAGATAAAAACAAGGGAGAGGGTGATTCTATTCTTGATTTCAGTTCGGGATGTGCCTGCGTGGCGATACCAAAACTGCTTGGCCACTCTAATATTTCAACTAATTTGTTGTCTTTAGTCGTTGCCGTTATCTTTAAGCCGTTCTTTTGAAGAATTTTCCTGAATTTGTTGTTAAGCTCGTACCTGTGTCTGTGTCTTTCGGATACGACTTTTTTGTTATAGGAAGAAAACGCTATTGAATTCTTGTCTCTTATCACCATGTCCCATGCACCCAACCGCATTGTCCCGCCTTTCTGCTTTACTGAGAGCTGTGAAGGCAGTATGTCTATTATATTGTACTTTGTATCAGGATTGAATTCTGTTGAATTTGCACCCTTTAAATTGCACACATCTCTCGCAAATTCCACTGCCATAAGCTGCATCCCCAAACATAACCCTAAGTAGGGTATTCCTTTCTCTCTGGCATACTTTATTGCATTTAGCATGCCTTCTATCCCCCTCTTTCCGAAACCGCCCGGAACTATAAGGCCATTAATTCCTTTTAATACGCTTTCTGGATCCAACTTTTCAAGCAACTCGGATTCTACCCATTTTACATTAAGATTAACAGATAGCTTGCCGGCAGCATGCATTAATGCTTCTCTAACACTCACATAAGAATCCTTAAGTTCTACGTATTTTCCGACTACTGCTACTGTAACTTCCTTTCCATCTCTGCTTATTATTTTATCGACATTATTTCTCCATTTTTCAAGCTTTTCTTTGTTTATCTTTTTCTTCGGCAAATTGAATGACTGTAACAATATCTTGTCAAAATTCTGATCTATCAAATATTTGGGTAACTGGTAAGGAGAATCCATATCCGGGTCGTTTATCACCTTGCTTTCATCCAGACTTGTAAACATCGCAAGCTTCTTTTTTATGCCTTCGCTCATTTCCCCATCCGTCCTGCATATAAGAAACTGCGGTATTATGCCCATCCCCATCAGGGTTCTAAATGCCGACTGAGTTGGCTTGCTCTTCTGCTCTCCCACCGTTTTTAATCTAGGTATGTAGGTAACATCAACAAATACCACCTGTTCCTTGAGTGAAAGCTGGCGCATAGCCTCTATAAAATAGCCGTTTTCAATGTCTCCAACGGTTCCTCCAACTTCTATTACAACGAAATCAAGCCTGTTCTTTTCTGCAAAGCCCTTTACTCTTTCCTGTATCTCATTTGTAAGGTGCGGTATTACCTGTACATCCTCCCCTAGATACTCCCCTCTTCTTTCTTTTTCTATTATCCCGCCAAAAAGCTTTCCCCCGGTTATAGAAGAGCTGCTGGTAAGACTGCGGTTAAGGAATCTTTCATATGTACCAAAATCCATATCTACTTCTCCCTTGTCATCTAATACAAAGACTTCTCCATGCCTGTAAGGATTCATAGTGCCGCAATCGTAATTCAGATACCCGTCAAATTTTATTGGAAGAACCTTAAAATCATACATGTCCAGTATTTTCATTATAGAAGAGGATACTACACCCTTACCCAAGCCACTCATTATTGAGCCGAGAACTACTATGAACTTTGCTGGCATTTAATTTAACTTATTTTGAGCTTTTATATTTTTCCCTATTAATCCTTACGTTTAAATGAAGAATCAAATGAAACCCAGCCAAAGAAGAAGTATGCCTATGAATTCAGAGTAATATAAAAACGCTGGAAAATGAACTATATAAAGAGAACCAGCTACGCTTACTATCACAACTCCGGCTATTATTGAAAGCATCTTCTTGTTAGATGTCTTTCTATATGAGAGCACTGCTACGGCTATAAGCATTGCCGCAGCAGGAAAAGTCATTACTGATGAAGAAATTACTACAAGAAGGGGAAGCACGCCGAATACAACGTAGTTTGTAAGCACATTGCCTATGTTTGCTGTTATCAAGGAGTATACGACAAATACTGCAGACAAAATTAAAAATATGCCGTAATAAATGAAGACTTTCTTGTTTTTAAGCAATGCCGTAGAACCAAGTGCCAAAAAGCTGACCAAAAATGCAACTGCAGCCAAATAAGTCTTTATCAAAAACGCATTGTATATATTAAATGAGAAAAGAACTTCAAGTAAAACGCCCATCCCGAACAGCCAAAGCCCTATTGACCAGTAAAGCTGGCTTTTTCCCCTCTTTTTTAGAAACTTGTAAGTCATTAATCCAGCTAAAGGCACTGTCAAAAGAAAGATAAGAATAGTCGAAAATTCAATGAAAAGCTCGCTTGAAAATATACTTGACATCCATTTTTATTACTTTTGTAATATTTAAATTATATGAAAAAAACAAGCGATAAAAGAACCGCTATAACCGCTATGAAGATGTTGTCATCGATTGGACTGAACCTCTCGGCTAAAGAAAGAATAAATGCAAATATAACGCCGAATAGCCCGAAAAATATGATTCCCGGAATCAGAGAAGAGACAAAAAAGGCTGTGCTGCCGCTAATTGATTTTCTGCCTGGCTTTTTCACCATTTTCAAGCCTGCTACGGTGGCTATTGGATCTGAAATCAACAAAGAAAAAAGACTGAAAAAAAGAAAATCAAATCGGTTTATGAATCCCAGCAGTAAAACTGCACCGACTGCCATTGAAATAGCCCCTGAACCGAATATTACTCCGTCCCTTTCAAGCAGGTTTATTAACTTCTTCATTTTCCTGCCGTAAACATATATAATGTGTGCTACCAATATGCCCAGAAGGACTAATGCCAACAGAACCTGTTTGTAAGAAAATAAGAGAATTAAAAGGAAAATTCCCCCTATAGCAATCTGAACCAAATCTCTTCTTACCTCTAGTTTACTGCTTAAATTAACGGTTTTTATTGCTAACTTTTTTATAAGAAGAGATTGAACAACCAGACTTAAAGAGATTATTTCAAAAGAAAGTTTAATTGGGAATACTCCCGAAAACACAATTAATAAAAGAAATGCAAACACAAAGTAAAAATAATTTCTGCGTGAAGTGTAAGTCAATAAAAGCATGGAAGAAATCACTGCAACTGGGATGGCATAATAATACAGATAAATGTTATGCAGCAAAAAATAAACCAGATAAGAGAATAAAAAAGAAAATATAAAAATTATAGAACGGTTTGTTTTCATGTCATCAAAGAAGCGAAAATTCCTTGTCTTTTTTATAAGCAAATACCTTAACGACATCTGTTATCAAAAGGAAAACGACCGCAACGATTCCTATCAATATCATATAGTAGGTACTTATGCTTGACATTAATATTCCAAACTTTGCGATTATTGTCGTTATAATTATAGCCAGGACTATTTGCAGTATTACAGGTATGCTTGGTCTGGAGTGGAAGAACCTTCTCCTAGATCTTATAGACAAAAGAAGCGCTTCTATAGAGAAGATAAAGGCAACGAACATGAATGTTTCGAATGAAGCATGGTTTAAGTGGAAATAGAACAGGCCAAAGTAAGCCAACAAAGACACTTCAATTATGGCCATTGCGCCAAAAAGAGTGGATGCAAAGAATATTGCCTTTATGTCCCAAGCATCTGGTTTCTTTGAATAACTTTCCTTGTCAGTTGACAAGGCTATACTCCCTATGTCATTTATGAATATCATTAAAATAAGCTGTATAGCCCTTATGGGCAAGAATTTAAGAATTATGAACGCTATTGAAAGGAAAAATGCTATCTGGAATATTCTAGTCACCTTGTTTAAAGTGTAGCTTATCATCCTTTCAAATATGGACCTACTTTCCTTTACCGCATTCACTATTGGCTCTATTCCAGGAGAGGTTAAAACTATCGTTGCGGCGCTTTTTGCAACGTCGGTTGCATTCGAAACGGCTATGCCGACTTCGGCCTGCTTTAAAGCAGGAGCATCATTTACCCCATCTCCGGTCATTCCTACATGGTAACCTGCATCCTGCAATGCCTTTACTATGGTATACTTGTCCTTTGGAAACACTCCCGCAAAGCCATCATGCTCTATTACTAACTTTGAAAGCGTATTTTCATCTAGTCCCTCCAAGGTCTTAACATCAAGGATCTTTTCACCTATCCCAACATCTTTGGCTATCTCCTTTGCCGTGTCAATGTTGTCTCCTGTAAGCATCTTTGTCTTTATTCCGAGCGCTTTAAGCTCCTCTATAAGCTTTTTACTGTCCTCTCTCGGCTTATCATTTAAGGGTATTATACCTACAAAAGACCATTCCTTTTTATTGCTTAATTTAGCAGCTACTGCTATAGTACGGTAGCCCTTTACTGACATCTCTTTTATCTTGGCGTTGACTTTTTTTGTTTCCGAAGTATCCAAAGAGCATTTCTTCATTATAATTGCGGGAAAGCCCTTAATTGCGGACATCTTTTTACCATTAAGTATTACGTCTGCCTGTGACATTTTTGTAGAAGGATTAAATGGTGTAAATTTTATCAGTTTGTAATTCAATTCCAGGTTCTTAGTATCATATTTTTTTAGCCCGTCTATTATTGCATCGTCTATCTCGTCATTGTCCTCTTTTCTAGATGCAATAGATCCGTAAAAAAGAACCTCCTGCGCTGAAAACTTTCCATATCCAAATGGATCCGAAACTGAGAGCTGGTTGCCTGTTATCGTACCGGTTTTATCAAGGCAGACTACGTTCATAGTAGATGCCTCCTCAATTGCTTCCAGCTTTGTCACTAGAATGTTCTTTGATGACAGTCTTTCAGTACCGTATGCCATTGCGACCGTAAAGGCTGCCGGCAATCCCACCGGCACTGAAGCTAAAAGTATAAGAAGGGAAAATGGGACTATTGTAAGCAGATTTATGTGAGATATGTAAGAAGCTATAAAAACCGCAGCTATAAGTATTAAATCCACATAGATAAGATATTTAAGCAGCTTCAAAATGTCATTTTCCAAATGCATTCTGCCACCAGCTATTCTTACAAGATCCGCCGTCTTACCGAAGGAAGTGTCCTTTCCCGTCTTTAAAACAAGGGCCGTCGCTTCTCCTTCCCTTACTGTTGATGATGAAAAGATAGTGTCTCCGTCTTTTCTGTCCACAGGAAGAGACTCTCCTGTCAACATTGACTGGTCAACCGAAAGATAGTCTCCTTCTATTATAAGACAGTCTGCTGGGACTATATCCCCCAGTCTTATCCGTATTATATCTCCCGGTACCAGTAATTTAGCTGGCATCTTTTTCCATTGATTATCCCTTTGAACGTTAACGTTTACAGATAGTTTGTTCTTTAGAAGTTCAAGTGTGTTATCTGCCTTGAATTCCTCAAGAAACCCTGCTATGCCGTTAAACAAAAGAAGGCCTATGACTATGTACGCATCTATGTTTTTCCCAAGAATAAATGAGATTGCTATAACAATGTAAAGCATTAACGGTATCGGGCCCCAAAACTTTAAAAGAAATTTTCTTATAGGGTTTACTTTTTTGCTTTCAATTTCATTGTAACCGTATTTTTTTATTCTTTCATCCGCTTCTTTTTCCGAAAGTCCGCTTTTGCTTGATGATAATTTTCTGAATTGCTCCTCTTTGTTTAACTCCGCCTTTTTCTCCATATCAATCGCTTATCAGACCTATAAAAAGTTTGTCATCGCCCTTGAATTTTTTCTCGCCGGGAAGCCTTAAAAAGAGATATACTGTTTTCCCATTAAAAACAAAACGTAGTGGGGGAGAATACGGATAGAACTCTTTCTTGAAAACCTTATCATAACCAACGTTTATTTCCGAGATTGATTTCTTTTCAACTCTCATAATAAGCGTGTCAAGTTTTTTGTTGTAGAATTCTATGCTTTCCTGCGTTATCTCAACGAAGCCGGAATGCTTGTTCAACGGTTTTATTGAACTCCTGCCAACCCTGGCAATAACTTTTTTGTGCAGGCTCAATTCCAGCAGCTCCTTTTTAAATATCCATACTGCCTCAAACAAGCCAAGCCCTCGTTTTAGCGAATCATTTATAAATTTCATCCTTGGCGTTTCCCCTCTGAATATATCCACTATGTTCAGTATGTTCTTGTCGACTGAAACGCTGGCATTCTCTCTTGCCAGACTTTTACAGTAAATATTAGATTGTATGGGTTCAAAGGCCGTTAACATATTATTATGTTGCCTTCAATTCATTTATAGTTTCTTATTTGTTTAATCCGCTGACTTTAAAAGAAATAATTTTATTTTTTACTGATAAGTTTCAAATGACCTGAATTATCATTTGTATTATAAAACCAAGCACGCCTATTATGAATGTGCCGATGATTACCATTATTGAAAGTTCCTTAAATTCCTGCTTTGTGGGTTTTCTTGCAAGATGAAGTATCCTGCTGTATTCAAATCTATAGTGCTCCAGCTTTGCCTTTATATTCAAGGGGTGGGCTTTTTTAATCGCATTTTTTACATGATATAAGTGGAACCTTCTTTTCTTTACCTTTGGTTTTTCTTCCTTGCGGCTGCTGTTTGGATTGCTTTGTACAACCGTTTCCGCAGGTTTTTTCTGATCTACATTTTGAGTGTTGCTTTGGTTAGCATTAGAATTTGTCTGCTGCACAGCCTTTTCAGTAGACCCGGCGTTCTCTGCAGGCTTTGCATCGCTTTTTACGGTCTCCTGCTGCTTATTTGAATCACTCAAATTAGCATCTGCAAGACTCTTGTTTTCATCCATAATCAACTTAGGAATGTTATGCCCAGCTCATCTTCAACTTCCTGTTTTTCCTTTAACTGCTGGTCTTCTGCTATAGATTTACCGCTTATCTGTTTGGAAGTTACGCCCGTTATTATGGCCAAAACCTTTACAGTGTTCTTTAAATCCGGAAATATGTGTGCACCCCATATTATGTTTATGTCATCCGGCAGCTTCTGACCTATGAGATCGACCAATTTATTTGCTTCTTCGAGTGTTAGTGAAGGCCCTCCGCTTACGTCTATAAGCATTCCCCTTGCAGTTGAAACATCAACATCTATCAGCGGATTGTTGAGTACTTTCTCCACAACGGTTTCGAGTTTCTTGTCTTTTGCATCGCTTTCTCCCGTTCCTATAAGGGCCACCCCTCCATTTGACATTATTCTCTTTACGTCTGCGAAATCGACGTTTATTAACCCTGGTTTCGTTATCAATTCCGTTATTCCTTTAACTGCATTAGTAAGAACATCGTCTGCTATCTTCAATGCTATGGGCAAAGGCAGCCCTGGAGCAATTGCCATAAGCTTTTCATTAGGAACCGTTATCAATGTATCTACCGTATTTCTAAGCTTTTCCACACCATTCAATGCAGAGTTCATTCTCCTCCTTCCTTCTGCCTTAAAAGGTAAAGTAACTACTGCTATAGTAAGTGCGTTTATTTTCTTTGAAACCGACGCAACAACCGGTGCTGCACCAGTACCAGTTCCGCCTCCCATACCGCAACATATAAAAACCAGATCTGCCCCCTGAAGGGCCTCCTTAAGTTCCTGCTCCTGCTCTTTTGCAGCGGCTTCACCAACCGCTGGATCTGCACCCGCACCCAATCCATTGGTCAATTCCTTTCCTATAAGTATCTTTTTATCCGCTGGAGTACAAAGAAGGTCTGCAGCATCAGTATTGACTGCTATGAATTCCGCCCCTTTTATACCAACTTCAAACATTCTGTTAAGAGTATTGTTTCCAGATCCGCCGACTCCTACGACTTTTATGTTTGCCCTTCTTGACGCTATTAATTCTTCTAAAGACTTATCGAATTCCTTAGTTTTGCTAGCAATCTACTTTATTCCCTTTATTCCCTGACTAAGTGAATTATTCATTTCTATATCATCCATAAGTTTACCTCAATAGATTAATCATTTTGGATTATATATAAATATCTCCTAATCTTTTATTATCTCGGTTTTGATTTTCTTGTTGATATATTTTTCTATATCCATTGCTATGCTGTCTTTTATGTAAGGTTTAACGTCCTCTTTCGTATGTATCTTCACAGTTTCATTGTCTATGTCTACATTTTCCGGTTTTTTGCCGACGTAATGCTCAAACATTGCCGAGTACTTCTCCTTCTCGTCCTCTATTATTGAAACGATCTCAATTTCATACTTTAACTCTTTTCCAGCCAATGGGTGATTGTAACTTACAAGCACTCTGCCGCTGTTTATTGCCAGTACTGTGGCCATTTTATCATCTAAAAGAACCATGTCTCCTACTGAAGGGTTAATGTTATTGCTTCTGAAAACAGCTATTCCATATGTTTTTATAAGCCTCTTGTCAAACTCTCCAAATCCGTCCTTTGGCTGCACGGTTATTTCATATTTGTCTCCTTGGTTCTTTCCAACAACCGAATCAGATATAACCTTTAATACGTAATTTCCGCCAGGGATGACAAGCACCGGTGAAAAATTATAATCTCCCTTTATATTCTCTTTTTCCGCTATTTTCTTGTCAGTTAAATCGAATATCTGGCCCGTAGAAGATATCCTTCCTACAAAATTTATCATTACAAAATCATTTTCCTTAATCATCACTGCCTCTTCATCTCAATTGATATAAATGAAACGTTTCTTTTCTTCCCTTCCTTATCCGCAAGTTCTTCGGTTCCGATTTCAATGCCTGAAACTTTAAGATCCTTCATGAACTTGTGCATTGTAACCTGTGATATATCAACAGCAGTAGAAATTGATAATCCTCTTGCCTTTATTACAACCTGGTTATTTCCAGAGTTCAAATGGGTAAGTATGGCCATCACATACGACATTATAGGTTTTTTGCCTACGAAGATGATATCATTTTCCATAATTCTATTTTTTAAATTTATATGTATATAAGCGTTTATTATTTTGCCCAATATTATTTGTTGCTGATTTTTACGGCCCTGCCGTCAAAGGACAGTGTTTTAATCCCAAGATTATTTGCCTTTGCCCTTAACTCCCTGTCTTCTGTAAAAAGAATTCCAGTTTTATACAAGCAAAAATCAAGCAATGTATCATCGGTGTTTTTACCTTTGTCAAATTCTACTGCCTTTAGGCCGTAAGAAAGAAAAAAGCTTTTTACGTCCAGTCTTTTTATGGTATTTAATTCATCCATGCATTTCTTAATCGTTAAAATTGAAAATCCGCTCTGGAAAAAATTATCTAGCAAGTCCTTTAGATCCAATTTATTGTCAAAACAATAAACCATAACGTTTGTGTCTATCACAACATCATTCATATATGTTTCCTGATCCTGCTATTGTCCAAACGTTATTGATCTTTCTTGATAGAATGGCTCTTTCACCGATGAAATAAGGCAATGCTGAATTTCCTAAATTTATAACTACTCCGTTATTTGAGTATGACACAACCGTTCCAAGGACCTTTGAAGATAAAACATTTAAAAGAACGGTTTCGTTTTTCTGCGGCGGCTTGCTGAATTTATTCTGTATAGCCTCATACTTCATTGCTATCCTGCTTTTAAACAAAGGAACGGTATCATTTTTCACAATTAGAGAACCCGCCAGATTATCCCTTCTTGCCAATGAAGGGTCTAAATCGGTTTCTAATCCTATCATCAACCCTCTTTCTGCTTCCTTTTCATGCCCGAATTCGCTTTGTATGCTTAAAATCTTGGTCTTTAAAGGCTTCCAGGAGTTTTTAACGTAAACGCCCGGATAAACAACCACTGAATCATTGGTCTTCAATGACCCTGATTTTAGCCCGCCTCCTAAAACCCCTCCTTTAAGTTCATTTATGTCTGCGCCCGGTCTGTTAATATCAAAACTCCTTACAATTACCATCTCCGTTCTTTCTTCCTTTGAATTATCGGGAACTTCAAACTTGCCTATTTCCTGTATTAACTCTGTAATGTTTACATCCTGTGCGGCAAATACCGGTATGATTTTTGCATCTGGATAACCGTTCTTTGACATGAAATCCTTTATCTCATTATAGCTTTCATTTGCACGGTCTTTACCCACAACATCTATTTTTGTCTGTGCTACGACTATGTTTTTAACGCCGATTATACGCAAGGCTTCTATATGCTCCTGTGTCTGAGGCTGCGGACACTTTTGATTAGCTGATATGACAAGCACTGCTCCGTCTACTAAAGTTGCTCCGCTAAGCATTATAGTCATCAATGTTTTATGTCCGGGTGAATCTATTATTGAAACCCTATAGTAAAGACTTGCGTTTGAATTGCACACTTCACATTTTTCATATCTGCTGAATGAACCGCATGAATCACACTTATATATAAGAAAATGCGCATAACCCAGCCTTATTGTTATTCCTCTCTTTTTTTCTTCGCTGTGTCTTAAAGTAGATTCGCTAGTAATCGCCCTTACCAAAGTTGTCTTACCATCGGCGAAATTACCAACTACATCTATTGTTATATCCTTAACCATTAGAAGGCGTGAATAACTGCTCCAAAGACTTCTCCCCGTACTTTGATAGTTTTATGTTTATTTGAGAGGTAAACTGGCCAATTGTGTTTCCGGCAATGCTCTTTCTCCTACGTATATCTTGCTTATTTCCCAGCCCCTTTCCTATAAGCACTTTTCTAATACCTGAACCGTCCAAGTCCTTTGACATGGGCATTCCTGTCATATAGCTTCCGCCGGTTATTATGCCGGAGTAACCATCTAAACCTAAAAACGAAAGTTCCAGTTCTTCGCCTATCTTTTTACCGAATAACTGGTCAGCTTTGTCACTTTCCAGTGTTTTGTTGAATGACTTACCGGTTTTCGAATCATTTATTACAATCTTCATCTCCATAGACTTTATTAGATATAACTGTTATTTATAAATAGCTTTGCATTAAGATAAATAACTTATTAAACAACAAAACTATGAGGGTAAAATGGAAATGATCTTTGTTGAATCAAGATTTAGAGGAAAACTGAGCGATGAATTCGTAAAAAGGATTTACAACGAGATAAAACCATATAAAAAAATAAACTTGGTAGCCGCAATACAGTTCATAGACCAGATGAATGATTTTAAAGACCGAATAAAAGACAAGGAATTTGTTGTTAAACAGTCGCTTTACAGGGCCATGTACCCCGGGCAGATTCTAGGCTGCGATGTTTATGCCGCAGACTGCAGTGACTGCGATGCAACTTTGGCTTTTGAACAGGGCATGTTTCATGTGCTTGGCATACCTCTTAAATATGGAAAGACGGTAATTACTGCAGACCCAGAGACGGAAAACATAGAGATAATAAACGCAGAAGTAGCCGACAAATACAGGAAAAGGATAATGCAAGGAATAGGTGCAGTGTTGACTGCCAAGAAAGTTATGTTTGTGGAGTCTACAAAAGCCGGTCAAACATATGGCTCCAAACTTTTAAAGGAAAAACTAAGAAAGGACGGCAAGCAGGTTTATTCCGTTGTTGCAGACGAGATAAATTTTGACAGATTAAATGAATTCAGGGAAATAGACGTTTTCGTAAGCACTGCCTGCCAGAGAATAGCCATAGATGACATGAATAAAGTCAAAAAGCCAATGATAAACGCAGAAGACCTTGAAAGCTACCTTAAAGAAAACAAGTGAAATACATTTAAACCGTTAAATTCATAAATTCATATGAAGGCTATAGTTACAGGTGGGGCCGGATTCATAGGCTCGCACATTGCTGAAAGGCTTGTAAACGAAGGCTATTCTGTCTCTGTAATTGATTCTTTAAACACCGGTGATAAAAACAACCTTAAGGCAATATCCAGTAAAATAAAATTCATAAAGGGAAATTCATCGCAGATATCAAAACTTGGAAAAGTGGACATAGTCTTTCATGAAGGCATATACTCTTCAACGCCAATGTACAGGAAAGATAATACATTGGTTGGAAAAGCAATATCTGAGTTTATAGCTATTTTAAATTACTGCGTAAAGAACAAATGCAAGCTTGTTTTCGCCTCGAGTTCATCAATATACAACGGTTATCCTCCGCCGCATAATGAAGAAATGATACCTAAAGTAAAGGATTTCTACACGGAAGCAAGATATCCAATGGAAAGGCTTGCAGATCTTTTCAACCAAATGTACGGATTAGAGTACTGCGGATTGAGGTACTTTAGCGTATATGGTGACAGAGAGGAGAGTAAAAAAGAGTTCGCCAACATGGTCTCACAGATAATATGGAAAGGGCTGCTTGACAAGGAACTTGTAATATACGGTAATGGCACGCAGAGAAGGGACCTTACAAATGTTGCAGATGTAGTGTCTGCAAACCTGCTTGCTGCCAAAAGCAGGGAAAACGGAATATTTAACGTAGGAACGGGCGTATCCTATTCCTTTAATGAAATAATAGAAAAGGTGGGAAATGCTATGGGAAAGAAAATAAAGACAAAGAACATAGAAAACCCCCTAAAAAATTACGTGGATATAGTGCATGCCGACACGAAAAAAAGCATGGAAAAACTCGGGTTCTCTGCAAAAATAAAACCGGAAGAAGGGATAAACGCCGCTTTGCATTATTACAAAAAACTCAAGAAGGTTCCTGATATATTCTAGTTTTACAGGGGTTTTATTCTGCCGACGACTCTATTCCTTCCTATGGAAAGACTTGGATCCGCTAAAAGGTAATTGCTCTTTATTTCCGGCACTTTCTTGTTAAAATGCGCCTTTACGCTGCTTCCCTCTCTTATAAGATTAAGGCTTAACGGCTCTCCGAAAAAGGAGCACGAAAGCTGCTTCGAAAATGGATCCTCTTTATAAAAAGGGGAAAGAGTTAATTCTACTTCTATTGTATCGCTTACTTTGCTTATTGACGACAAGGCATAGTTGTTTGAAAGATCCTGCTCTGAAACATTGTTCAATGCTAAACCGACATGCGATCCCGTATTTGCAGAATCATTGTCCACATCCATTATCTGTATGCTTTTTATACTGCACTGCTTCAATGAAGGCAAAAGAAGAATCTTTTCCCCTTTTTTTATCTCTTGACCAAGAACAAAACCTATTATAACAGAACCTATCCCCTTGACTATGAAATGTTTGTCTATTGAAACATACTTAAAAGCTCTATCTTTTTGCTTTGTTTTTTCTATTGACATCGAACTTAAATCCGATTTTTTAAACTTCCCTACTTTATATTTCTCAAAGAACCTGTCAAAAGAAGTAATATCAGAATAATCATCTTTAAGTATCAAACCTTCCTCTATGTCGGAGTTTTCAATACAAAGTGCAAGCTCTGCATCAAGTGCATTTATTTCACTGCCTGCAAAGAAGTAGACATAATCTGAAACCGAAAGTATGTAAAGAATAGAAAGCAGTGACTTTGGAAAGTCGACCGAATAAAGAACTAAATTGCCGTTTTTATCCAGCGCTATCTGTACATTGTTTATAAGGTCCAGTTTTTTTGATATTATGCCCTTCATCTTCTCTTCTTCGATTGGCTTAGCAGACAGCAGTGCGATTATCATGAGTAGTTTAATCTTTTCTATCTTTTAAAAATTATACTTTTATCTTCTCATTCATGGTTTTTTAGCAATTATCACCATTCTTGATTTATTGAAATAGCCGCCCTCTTCATCATATCCAAAAACATCCTTAAAATAACCAACGTTGTCATTTAGTATCTTTCTTGCTTTTCTGCCCTCTAAGCTGTTTTCGCTTACTGGAGAAAGCCAAGACTGGAATGTTTCCTTCATTTCAAACGTCTTGAAATTATCAACCTGAAAGGCATTATCTTTCAATATCTTAAACCAATAATCCAGTGATTCAGAGCTTATGTAACTTGGATCCCTAGCTTTCTCAAATTTATTGAATAAATCTCGTTTATCACTCATCGGCTTCAACAAATCAGTTATACCGAACTTTCCTCCTTTTTTAAGGACCCTCCACGCCTCTTCTATAAACTTTTTCTTGTCCTTTATGTGGTGGGCAACTCTCCTGCATGTTACTACGTCAAAAATATTGTCTGGAAAAGGCATTGATAAAGCATCGCCTTTTACAAACAATACATTGCTGTTATTATCATCTTCTGCCTTTCTTACTGCAATATCTAGCATGTGCTCGTTCATATCCAAGCCAACTGAAACTGCTACCCTACTAGACATTTCAAAAGCGACAAACCCTGGGCCGGTACCAACATCCAATGCTTTATAGCTTTTCTTTAAATCAAGCATTGAAATGAGCAGGTCCAAATCTTTTCCATGCATATGACTCTCACTGCTTGCATATTCCTTTGCGTGCCTGCTAAAAAATCCCTGTAAAGACTGCATAATATTAGATACAAATCAAAGGATTAATAGCTTTATGCAAAACCAGCAAACAAATTTACTATTACTGTAGGAGATTTAAAACTAAAACACAGGCAATATACTTAAATAAAAATAGGCGCATATGAATAAAATTTTAATGCCTATAAAATTTGCTTAAATAAACTTAAATATCTCTAGAACTAAAAAACAATTATTGGTATACAAAGAGTCTGTACTTAAACTGCAAAATGGTTTAGAGGTTTTCTATAGGTCCTGGGAACCTGATTCACCAAAGGCATTAGTGATAGGTATACATGGTTTTGCAGAGCATAGCGGAAGATACATAAAATTTGGGGAGTGGCTGGAATCAAAGGGTTTTTCTTTTTTTATTTACGACTTGAGAGGGCATGGCAAGACGGCAAAAGATAAAAACGAATTTGGAGATATAGATAAATTCTATCAATTTGTAGATGATACGCAGTATTTCGTTTCGGAGATAAAGAAAGGAAGAGAAAAACTAAAAACAGCCATGTTTGGCCACAGCATGGGAGGATTAATTACATTACACTACATCTCCAGAATAAAGAAAAATATAGACTTTGCAATAACAAGCGGAGCCGCGACAATTACAAAAGCAGATCCTTTTTCAAAACTATTTCTTTATATACTTTATTTCGTTAATAAGAAAAGCAGGGTAAATTTGCCGATTAAAGCCAGCAATTTAACGCATGATACAGAGTTATATAAAACCTATTTAACAGATAATTTAGTATTCAAGAAACCCACAGTTAGATTAATTTATCAACTGTCAAAAGGATCCAAGGAGATTTGGAGATATCTAAATGAAATAGACCTGCCAATACTTATGATGCATGGTGGCAGCGATAAAGTAGTTCCAGTCGAAGGAACAACAAAAGCATATAAAATTATCAACTCAAAGGATAAGTCACTAGAGGTATACCCTGGGTTTTACCACGAGGTATTAAATGAACTAAATAATGAAAAAGTTTATGAGGACATAGTGAACTGGCTTAAAACTCATAGTTAATTTAAATATAGAAACAATTTAAAATGGGCTCGACGGGATTTGAACCCGCAACAATCCGGTTAAGAGCCGGATGCTCTACCGAGTTAAGCTACGAGCCCATTTAACAAATCATTTAATTGTGCAAACAATAAAAATGTTTATTTTATGCTTATTTGGTAATATAAGTCAGGATAGAATGATCAACAAGGTAGAATTCTATGTTTTCTGGTTTTAGATTACGAATTATATGGCGTATGTTTTCCTCCTTGTCTTCAAATAAAACAAGGTGATCATACATTTCACTTAATTTCTTTACTTCAAGCAGTTTCCATTCCTCGTCTTTAAATTCATGGTTTGCGGGTAATATTACCTTGCTGTAATCCAAGCCATATTTACTAAGAAGTTCCTCAGTCTCCTTCCTGAATTCCTCACCACGAGCACTTAGAACTATTAGCTCATTTCCCTGTTTGACAGCATCCTTTAAGTAATTTATAAACGGTTCATTTGGAGAAAGTTTATTGTTGTACTTGACATAAGCAAGAGTATACAGCTCGTTTTTCCACTTCTTGCTGAAGCCGTTTGGAATCTTGCCTTCTCCTATTGTGATTTCAAGATCATTGAACGTTTTATAATCCTCCTCTTCGTTTCCCTTAAGCAATGTTTCGTAAAGATCCTTTGCCGCAGAAATCAAAGCTGATTTGTTGAAAAACAGGGTATCGTCAAAATCAGAAACAAGCGCAGACAATTTTTCCATTTTATTATAAGAAGAAGATAATTTAAATAATAAACATCACTTAAAAGTTTGTAAGGGCCTATGGTCTAGTGGTTATGACGTCTGCCTTACACGCAGAAGGCCGGGAGTTCGAACCTCCCTGGGCCCACTATTAACATGGTAGACAAGATAAGATGTGCGCATATACTGGTGGAGAAGCAGTCCGTTGCTTACAGTATACTTGAGAAAATAAACAAAGGAGAGAGTTTTTCAAAGCTTGCAGAACAGTTCTCAATTGACAGCTCAAGAAGAAGAGGCGGCGATTTGGGGTATTTTGGCAGGGGCGTTATGGTAAAGGAATTTGAAAAAGCCGCATTTTCATTGAACAAAGGACAAGTTTCTCAGCCTGTAAAGACACAGTTTGGCTACCACATAATAAAAAGGCTGGATTAATTGAACGAAAACCTGCTTCCAAATAGAGCAGACAGCATTCTTTTGTATTCCTCCAAAAGAGCCGAATCAATGTAATCTGTTATAAAGTTTAAAGTTTCTTCGCCCGTTTCAATTTCTATTTTTATGAAATTTATATTGTCAGAAAGCAGCTTGAATGTTTCTATATCTGAATAGTTTACTACGGAATATGACAATCCCTTTAAATAATCATAATCTATATTTCCAGGATAATTTTTATTCATCTTTTCTTTAAAATTAGACAATTCTGTAGACGGTGTGCTTGCATCTATTACTGCGCCGCTTGCAGGCCACATTCCTATTGGAGATTCTGAAAGTATATTATCAACTTTTGAATCATCTACTAAAAACATTTCAGATGAGCTGAAAAACAAGTATATAAGCTTCCCTTCTTTAGATGCATATGAAACGTTTGGTATTACTCCCTGTATGAAAGATTTCATCTATATTATTACTTAGCCGATTATAATAAGCTTAATCTACGTCCTGAAATGAAGGCTTTCTATTTTTTATGAAATTTCCCGTATCCAATTCCTTAAATGCCAATGAAAGTTCATCATTTGTGTTCATGACTATAGGACCGTACCATGCTATCGACTCTCTTATTGGCCTACCTGCAAGCAGTATAAACCTTGTTTTTTCCTGATCCGTTTCTATGTGTATTTTTGTACCAGAGTGAGAAAACAGGTATGCATTGCCCTTTAATAAGGGATCTTTGCCGTTTATCATTGCCCTCCCAGTAAGAACATAAACTAAAGAGGTGTAACTGTTTTTAACCTCAAAATCGAAAGTAGACTCTTCTCTCATTTTAACATCCAGATATGTAATGTCTCTCTCATCGTTCATCTTTAAAGCACCAGTATTCTTTAGAAACTCGCCGGATACAATTTTTACCTTTGCCCCTGTGCTATTTTCTATTTCTGGAACTTTACGACCGCTTATGTACCTATAAACTGGATTAGACATTTTATTTTTTCTAGTGAGATTTATCCAAAGCTGCATGCCGACAACTGAATTAGGCATTCCTGTGCTCAACAAATTCTCTTTTTCATCCTTGGGATTAAGGGGTTTTGGCATTTCCTTATGGAATATACCGCTGCCAGCAGTCATCCACTGCAAATCTCCAGGGAATATTGCTCCTTTGTTACCTTCGCTGTCTTCATGCTCGGTTTTCCCTTCCAATTGATATGTAACTGTCTCTATGCCTCTGTGCGGATGCCAAGGAAAACCTGCAATATAGTCTTCAGGCTTGTCAGAACCAAAGTGGTCCAGTAACAGAAACGGGTCGGTTGAAAGATATGAGCTCGGCCCTCCGAATATCCTCTTAAGTTTAACTCCTGCACCATCAAATGTTTCATGGCCTGGAAATTCCCTTTCAATCCATTTAAGCTCCGACATATTTATTTTAAGACTTTTTATTTATATATAGCTTATACGATATAAATCTTTAAATATATAAATTACTAAACTAAAATATGATAAACGTAGGGATGTACTACAACGTCAAGAAAGGACACGAAAAAGAATTTGAAGATACTTTCCAGAAAGTAGTCGACTATTTGAAGAACAATGTAAAGGGTTTTGAAAAGGCAAGTATATACAAAAAAGTTGGAGAAGAAGGCAGCACAACCGAGTACATGATATACAGTGAGTGGAAAGATGCGGATTCATTCAGAGAATTTACAACCGCCAAGGCATTCCGCGAAACGACGGAATATGGAAAAAGCATAATAGAAGGCAGGCCTTACCACAGAATATTCAATGAAGTAAAAGAGGGAAATTAAACATTCTCTGCTTTCTTGCCTACAAAAACGGGGCTCTCGACAATTATCCAGTTCCTTGCCTCGGCTTTTCTCAGATTTCTTGCAACCTTCATCCATTTTGCTAAGGACTCAACTTCATAAAGAACAAGGAATTCATAGTCGTCGATGGCAAATGAATAGGTTGTATATGATCTTATGTTTTCATTGTTTGGATCGCTCACTGCCAAATTTACATGTTCTTTTGTTATCCTGTTCTGTTCTTTCTCTTCCAGCAAGTACCATTTCGGGTCTTTTTTTACAGGGTATGCAACAAGATACTTAAATTTGCCGTCTTCTTTCAAGTAACTGGCATTTGGATGCTCGTAGATTGAAAGATAGCTGTATGTTTCATTTAGACTACTGCCGAAAAGTTCGGTCAACTTTTCTTTAAATGATAAAAGAGCATCAAATGACTCTGCAATGTTAAAAAGTATTAGATCTGCATTGTGCTTTATGGAAAGATACTGCCTACAGATAAAAGTTCCTTCATTTGAAGTTTTCTCGGCAAGTTCATTTATCCTTTCGGTCAACTCTTTTTTGTTTATTCTACCATCATTCAAATTAATCTTAAAACAGTGCAATGAAACAAACAATTCTTCCATTTTAAAGCTCCAAATCATTAATTTTGCCTGAATTACTGTAAAAAAGCAATGCAAGCATCGTTTTTGTGTCCTGGATTTTGCCTTCAGATACCTTTTTCATTGCATCTTTTAATTTCATTTTCACAGGTGTTATAACCTCATTATCGTCAAGGTTTCTTTTCTTTTTAACAAGGCCGTAGGCAACATAATGGTATTCAAAATAGTCCATCAATGCAGGATTATTCCATGTTTTAAACATTAGTTTGATTTTTTTTGGGTAATAGCCTGTTTCTTCGCTGAGTTCTCTCTTTACTGCATTTTCCCTGCTTTCGCCCTTGTCTATTGAACCGGCAGGCAGCTCCAGTATTTTTTTATTCACCGCAAATCTGAATTGCTTTTCCATAATTATTGTATCTTTGTCCAAAAAGGGAAGTATTACAACCGCATCATTTTTAAGTATCCTGAAGTTTTTCAACCTTTTGCCCCTTACATTTGAATAATCCTCTTCGATTCTAAGGGTATCAAACGGGGATTTGTAGGCTATCTCTCCCATTTATAGATTAAGTAAACGGTTATATTATAATCTTTAGAATCGGCTGGTATGTTTTATTTACTGTTTCGCTGTAATTTGACATGAAGCTTTTCATCATATAATTGAAGTCTGCCTCCGCCAAACATAGCGAGCGAGTTGACTCTTCTAGTCTAATGGCATCCATAAAATCATTTCCTATGCCATGATAGATTCTGTCCACATAATCAATTGAATTGAAATAGGCATTTTCTATTGCGCTTTGATTATGATATTTGTATTCTATTTTTATATTGGAAAGCAGTTCATTGTCTTTTCTTAAGCTTATTAGTTTTTCCGCCAGTTTTGTGATTACCCCATAATTTTTTATGCAGGTATTAAGATTTGACTGCAGAATGGCCCTCTCTTCCAAAGGCTTTTCCATAAGGATTTCTTCAAGTCTTTTTCTGGAAAAAGAAACAAGATAATTGTAAAAATCATGCAAGTCTGATGGATCCTCACTGCTTTGCATGTTTTAATAAGCCATTAAGTATATAAAAATAGTAACTTCATAATAGATTATGGCAAAAGATGGCTGCGACATGCGTGGGATGCTTTCATTTCAGATACTAAATATGCTCAAGAAAAAAAATCTATGTGGGGAGGAAATAGCCAGAAACATCGAAAAATACAGGGGCAAAAAACCAGTAGCCAGTACAATTTATCCCGCACTTAAGAGGCTATCAAACAGCGGCTTTATAACTGGAAAAAGACAGGGAAAAAGAAAAGTTTATTCCATTACTAAAAAAGGCCTTTTAGAAGAAAAAAAGGCACTGGCTTACTTTGAAAGGTTATATTTAGAAATCAAAAAATAGGGGGAACGGGGGCTTTTAAACCCCCGTCGATTTTTTTGAGGAAATTTTGATAAATAGAATGGGCCCCAAAAAGGGGCCAAAGATTTACTTAAGTATCTCTATACCAAGTTCCTGGTTTATTGCACCAGTAGTCTTGGAGAGAGTGTTTATCTCTTCAGGTCCCAATAAGTAAGGAGAACTTACTCCTGTTATTATTGTCATGACCCTCAATTTTCCAGACAGAGACTCATCTACCTTTGCGCCCCATATGACCACTGCGTCAGGGTCTAAGGACTGGGTTGCCATCTCACCGATCTGGTTCACTTCTGCAAGTGTTAAATCGGGCCCTCCTGAGATGTGTATTAAAGCTCCCTTTGCGCCCTTGTAGCTTACGTCCAAAAGTGGATTGTTTAGTGCTCTTCTGACTACTTCAGTTACCCTTGAGTCAGAAGCGTCTGTTTCACCAATTCCTATTACGGAAACTCCGCCTTTGTTCATTATTGCCTTTATGTCTGCAAAGTCAAGATGCACCAATGCACTTGCATCTGAGATGGTTTCAACTATTCCTTTTATCATGGTTGCAACCACTTCATTTGCCACATTGAATGCCTGGTCTATTGGCAGATTCCCAGCCATGCTTACCAGCCTGTTGTTGTCTATTACAATAACAGTATCGGAACTGTTTCTTAATTCCTCTAATCCAGCTTCTGCGGACTCTACCCTCTTCCTTTCGGTCTTAAAAGGCATAGTTACAGTGCTTATTACAATAGCGCCCATGTCCTTTGCAAGTTTTGCAATTACAGGTGCCGCACCAGTACCAGTTCCTCCACCAAGGCCTGCGCATACGAAAACTAAGTCTGCTCCTCTCAAAGAATCTTTAAGTTCCCTAGAGGATTCCTCTGCGGCCATTTTTCCCTTTTCAGGAAAACCACCCGCACCCAATCCTTTAGTCAATTCTTTTCCGATAAGAATCTTTTTGTCTCCATTCCTTGCGTTTAACTGTATCTGATCTGTGTTAGCTAGAATTACTTCCGCGCCCTTGACCCCTTTTTTAAAGAGCCAATTGCCCATGTTATTTCCGCCGCCGCCGACTCCTACAACTTTTATTAAAGCCTGGTTGAATAAAGGTTCGTTCATACCTCCTTCTCTACTGGCTTTCAATGCGCTTTCAACAAGCAAATCCATTACCATTTTCCCCTCCATCACATTAGAAACAAAAGCGAAAGCTTTATATTCCCAATGCGTCTATATTTTATTAAGAA
>JAMCRO010000028.1 GCA_023380615.1 Candidatus Parvarchaeota archaeon
GGAAACTCTCGAGAAGATAAACAAGGAAATCAATTCCCTTAACTCTAAGATAAATTCATTTGGCCCGATAAATGAACTTGCACTTAAGACTTTCATGGAGACACAGCAGCAGTATGAAGAATTCAATGTTAAACTTGGAAAATTGGACGATGAAAGAAACAGGATACTGTCTGTAATATCTGAGATAGAGCAGAAGAAACTCGAGTCTTTCATGAAGACATTGTCTGATATAAATTCCATTTTCACAAAGGTTTTCAACTCAATAACAAAAGGAAAGGCAGAGCTCGTACCAGAGGATCCAAACAATGTTTTTTCATCGGGGTTGGACATAGCTGTCGAGCTTCCTAACAAAAGAGTCAGAAACATAAGGGGATTAAGCGGGGGAGAACTTTCAGTCCTGGCAATTTCACTGATAATGGCCCTGTCAAAATACACAGATGCAGTTTTCTACGTTTTAGACGAAGTAGATGCGGCTTTGGATGCAATCAATGCCGGCAATTTCTCAGCACTAGTTAAAGCCTACTCGGCCTCTTCTCAGTTCATAATAATATCACACAACGAAACTACTCTTATAAACGCGGATGTAATCTACGGCGTTACAATGAACGATGAAGGAATAAGCAGGGTTGTTAGCGTAAAGATGCCTGAACAAAAAGCTCAATGAGTAAGGTATTTTATTACTTCATTTATTTCGTTTAAGGTCAATTCATTTACCTGTTTGTTGCCGAGTGATTTAATCATATCTGGCAATTCCTGGAATGCCTGTCTGCTCTCTCTTTTTGTTTTGTAATCAAGTGCAATCTTTCCGTTCATAAATGCGTTTTTCAGCAGCATCTCCCTTCTTCTGAATATCTCCTGTAAAATGTCATTTTGGTTTTTTGTGATCTTTACCATCCTGCTAGTTACTCTCGGAACGGGATAAAATGCTTCTTTGTTTACTTCGGTTATCTCATCAAATTCAAAAAATATCTTTTGTATAGCAGAGAACTTGGTACTGCTTTCTTTTGACAAAAGCTGTTTGGCTATTGTGTTTGGCAGGATCATTACTCCGAACTGAAAATCATAGAAGGAAAGCTTCTCAATTATTCTGTCGGAAATGTTGTATGGGGGATTAGATATTATCTTGTTAAACTTCGGGTATATTATCTCCAAGGCATCTGCATTTATGATCTGTACATTGGGATCTATCTCATATTTGTCAATCAAGTAAGAATAACATTTTATCTCCTTTTCTATTGCTATTACTTTGCATTGTTTGCTTGCCAGCGTTTCTATGCTCCCGAATCCTGCGCCTATATCCAAAACAACGTCAGACGGCTTTAATTCTCCCCGTTCTATCTCTTCTTTTAAGGTTTCTTCGTCTATCAAGAAATTCTGTCCGTTTTCGTTGCTGCTTTTTATTTTATAGTTGTCAGCGAGTTTAATTATTGTATCCTTTAATTGGCTCATATTATTTCGAGCGCGGCGGCTTTAACCTGTCTACCGAATAAACTTGTCCGCATTTGCTGCAGTTAAACACATATTTTTCCTTTGCCTTTCCGCCCTCTTTAACTTTCTCCGTTTTTAATTCAGATTCAAAATCATTTTCTTTTCCGCATTTTAGGCATTTGAAAACAAAATGAAAATAATTCTCACCGGTCTCTCTGTATATCAGAAGCTTTTCCGTTTTTCCGTCTAAGTTTATGAAAGATTTCTTTATGAAATTTACTTTATTTATGTCCATAAGAGAAAAAGTTTTTGCTGTTTTATATATGTTTTTATTCCACTTTTATGCGGTTTAGTTCGCCACTTTCTTTTATCCATATCGCCCAACACAGCTCTGTTTTGCTTATTCCTAAACTTTCGCTTATTTTATTCCCTTCTAATATGCACTCATAAGGCGTTTTAACAGTTTTAAAATTCCTGCTTATCCATCTCATTATTATCTTATCCGGCATTATCGTGTCTATACCGCTCTGTATTCTTAGGTACTGGAAAGTGTTTATTCCCACGCCCTTTATCCTTCCAATTTCGTCTTTTTTGAAATTAAATGGATCGGCATTTCTGGCCCAGTTTTTTAGTGTTTTCATCTCATCTACACTGTTATCCGTTTCTGCTATGAACCCGCACATTCTTTTCATTACGTACCACACTCTCTTGTTTTTGAACATAGAAAGCAGTTCCCTTTGACTTATCTTTTTAAAATCGCTGCATTTTGTTATCATTCCCGAGTTTACATACTTTTCGCGGAAATAATTGACTTTAGGCACAACCACTGTAAAATAATTCAGCCCTGTACTGTCAAGGCATGCGTCAAGAACAATCAGGATGGCTTTTCCTTCCCACCTTCTGCCTGTTTTGCACAGCCTTGCAAATCCTGCAGCTTCTTCGATTATTTCACTTCCGAAAAGCTTTAATGCATTATTTTTCATTATTAAAGAATAAAATACCTTCAACCTTATTATATTTTGTTTTTATTGGGGGTAAAAATATATATAAAGGTAAAAAACATAAGTAGAGTATAATTTCGATAATTATGAAAGTACCAAGGTCAAGAAGAAGGGGAAAGAGCAGGGTTTTCAGAGTCAACGATTTCAATGCAATCGGGAAGGTAAAGCTTCCAAATTCAATCGAGCCCATGAACGCAAGAATAACAAAGCTCATTCATGATCCTTACAGAACTGCGCCATTAATGGAGATAAAATTTGAAAACGGTTCCAAATCATTTTTACCTGCATTTGTCGGCGCATATGAGGGCCTTATAATACAATACCTGAAAACAGACAGCATAAAGGAAGGTTCGGTTTTAAGGCTTGGTGACATCCCCACCGGAACAAATGTTTACAATGTCGAGTTGAAGGCGGGGGATGGCGGAAAGCTTATAAGAGCTGGCGGAAACAGCGCAAGGATAATGGAGAATACAGGGAATGAAGTTGCTATTTCACTTTCAAGCGGGAAGATTCTAAGATTGAAAAAGGATTGCAGGGCCGTTATAGGCAAAATAGCCAATGCGGGAAGAAAAGAAAAACCATTTTATAAGGCGGGAAACAAGTACCATCTTATAAAAGCCAGAGGCAGATACTGGCCTATGAATGCTGCCGTTGCAATGAATGCTTATGAACACAAATTTGGAGGAAAGAGAAGAAGCACACAGCACAAGTCTAAAAGTTCGGCTAGGAATTCTCCTCCTGGAGCAAAGGTAGGATCAATCGCTCCTAAGAGAACGGGTGTCAGGTAATGGAAGAATACAAATTCAGAGGAAAGAGCATAGAAGAGCTAAAAAAGATGTCGAATGAAGAGCTTGTAAAATTGGCTAATGCCGACTTTAGAAGGGCCATGAAAAGAGGATTTTCTCCTGAAGAAAAGTTGTTTCTGATGAACATGAAGAAAAAAGCAGCAAAGTCAAAAACAATTAAAACGCACATGAGGGAGATGTTCATACTGCCGGATTTTGTCGGCCTTACTATACACGTACACAACGGAAAGGAGTTTATTCCCATAGAGATAAAACCTTCGATGATTTTTCATCGTTTGGGAGAGTTTGCGCTTACAACGAAACAGGTAAAGCACGGTTCTCCAGGTATGAAAGCTACGCGTTCAAGCGGGTTTGTTCCTATTAAGTAAATATGGTAACTAAAGTACAGGTCAAAAGAGAGGGGATGCCGATATCATTGAAGCACACACATGAGATAATGGAAGCAGTCAAGGGAAAGCAGATCTCAAAGGCAAATGTCATGCTTAAAAGAGTACTGTCAAAACAGGATTACATACCATTTAGAAAATACCAAAGCAAAGGCCACAAGCAGGGTGTGCCTGCAGGTTATCCGCAGAAAGCGACTAAGCAGGTCATTTCAATGCTTGAAGAACTAAAGGCAAATGCAAAGAATATGGGTTTCGATGAGTCGAAGATAGTGGTAAGCAGCTATTCTCTCGGCAGGGGCGGCTATCCGAGATTTTCAAGCGGAACGGTTTATAGGCACGGAAAGCGTACAAATTTAACGATTTATTCCTTGGTTGATCAGGAGAGAAAGGCACCTGAAAAGAAGCAGGCTAACGCAGATAAAGCGGCTGAAGGTCCTGCCGTTAAAGAACCTGTAAAAGAAGAGGCAAAAGGGGAAAGCCAAAAACCAGCCGAAGAAAAAAAGGAAGAAAAAGCAGAGCAGGAAAGTAATAAAAGCACGGAAAGCAATGAGTTAAAGGCGGAGAAATGACATGTTACCAAAAAAAATAATCACAAACAAAGTAAATGACGAGACGGCAAGAGAATATCTGTTCAAGAAATTCAGCAGATTTGGTATAAGTGACATAAGGATAGAGAAAACGCCTTTGGGTATGAAGATAGTAATAAAAACGCCTAAGCCTGGAGCGATAATAACTAGGGCAAATCAGATACTTAGGGAAAGTTCAAAGGAGCTTGGGGAATATTTCAATCAGGAATCACCTAGAATAGAGGTTGAAAGCTCGCAGAATCCTAATTTAGACCCTGCTATAGTAGCGGATTCCATAGCCTTTAAAATAGCCAAGTACGGTCCGATGAAGTATAAGGTAGTCGCTCACAAGGCAATGGACAGCATAATGGCCGCAGGAGCCAAGGGAGTAGAAATAGAGATAGGCGGGGTCATTAAGGAAAGGGCCGCACATTTTAAATTTAGACCAACAGGCAGCGTTATGCCAAAGACCGGTCAAGTGGAGTTTTTCGGTGTAAGAAGCGCAAAAAAACAATTAGTACTAAAAAGAGGATCAATAGGCATAAAGGTAACCATAGTCGTGCCGACTGAAAACATAGGAGGAGTAAAAATAAATGATGGAAGAGAATCTGAAGGACTTGGAAATGGAACTTCTGAAAATGAACATAAAGAAGACGCAGGGGCTCCAGCCAGCTGATGCTGGTAAGTACAGGCATTTGAAGAAGAAAGTCGCTCAGCTGAAGAACGAGCTTAGGAAGAAAGAGCTATCGGCAAAATCTTCTAAGGATTAAACCTTAAAAAATGTCTTCAAGTTTTGTTTGAACACTATTTAAAGTTCTATCCGTTTACTAAATCAAATAAAGTATCTAACTGGGATCTCTTCGCTTCAATTTGCGCCTTCATTTTTTTGTATTCGTCTTCACTTATTTTACCTGCAACAAAATTTCTTTCTAGGTCTGCGGATTCCTTTTCTATATCCCTTAACTTGTTGTTAAGCTTCATTGAACCTTGCGGCCCCATAGAAAGACTGCTTGAAACGCTGTTAGCAAGCTGTCTTTTGTCCAATTTGTTTCCGTATTTTCTTGAAAGCTCGCTGTACATCTCCGTCATGTCCCCTTCAAGTTTAGAATATGAGTCTTTGTCCTTGAACTTGCAGTCTCCCGCCAAGACAACCCTTACATTTGCCGATTCTTCGGTAGGGTCATATACCCCTATTATCTTTGCCCATAAGAATATCGGCACTATCTTCTTTATTTCAAAGAATATCAGTGACAATACGAAAAATGCTATCATCCCATAAAGTACAAGTGCAGATGCAGAATAGCTGAAATGGGTTATGTTTGTGTATATATTTGACCTGTAAGAGACCAGAAGAAGCGCAAGCAGGACTATTCCTATGATAAGGCAGGTTTTCCAGGCTATTGGGTATTTTGATCCTTTTTTGTTGTCTTTTGCGCTTTTTATTAGCGCCCTTATCGGCTTGACATTCCCCCCTCTGAAGGTTTCCTCCAATTCACTGTCATCGAATTTTGTGAGCTCGTTAAGCAGTATCCTGTAGTCCATGTCTGTCATGTATTCTGATACCTGGCTCCTCAGTACCTGCGGATCATCGCTTTTTATGTAAAGATCATAGAATACGTGCTTTTTTTCTAATTCTTGAGTATCGAACTCCTTCTCGTAGTTCTTTATGCTGAATCCAATCATAAAAATATATGATTTCGTTTAAATAAATAAGTATTATTTGCAGTTTTCAATGATTTTATTGCTGGCATTGAAAACTACTTATTTATAAACTTCTTATCCACTATAATGGATTTGGGAAGCATTGGGTTTTTGATAATCTCAGGATTGCTTATAACTACAGCCGTTCTTATGGTTTCTACTAAGAATTTAATACATTCCCTTCTTTACATGTTCATGTTTGTCATATCTGTAACCGCCATGATACTTTACTTAAATGCTGTTTTTCTGGGGATAGCGGAGCTTATAATATATAATGGAGGAATAGTGCTTTTGCTTGCTATAGGAATAAGTTCAATGCCGGAGGGTACAGTTAAAAGAATAAACTCAAAGCTTGTTTTTTCCCTTCCAATAATAATCCTTGCAGTAACCTCGTTTCTGCTGCTTAAAATGCCTTCCACCCAGCATTCCACAGCTTTGAACTATGCCAATTTCGGAACGTACTTTTTCCAAAATTACGCAGGCCTTCTTCTTGTGCTGGCGTTTACCGCGATAGCAAGCATATTTTCAACAATATACATAATAAGCAAGGGTGAAAAGATATGATACCGGAGGATTATTTTCTGCTGCTTACAAGCATACTGTTTGTGATAGGCATTTATGGCATACTTTCAAGAAGGGAAGGCATATCAATAATAATCTCGTCCGAAATAATAGTCAATGCGGCCATAATAAATTTCGTATCGGCTGCCAATTTTTATTCAGATTTAAACGGAATAAGCTATGCTCTTATAACGCTTATAATGATAGTATTTGAAACCGTTGTTTTCATAGCGTTGATGGTGATTTTTTCAAGAAAGACAGGCTCGCTTTCGATATCAAAGCTAGGGAGGTACAAGGGCTGATATGCTGTATCTAATCCTTCTTCCGTTGTTAATTTCTGCAATTCTGATTCCCTTATTGGGAGAAAGGAAAAACGTAAGCTGGTTAATATCGCTGTCGGCCGCAGTAATCTCATTCCTTCTTTCAGTCTTCTTTTTTATCCTGTATTTCAATAAAAATGTCATCGAAAGCTATACTTGGTTTTCATTCAGCAATTTATCTTTATCTCTGTCATTTATAGGAAACAACCTGACGCTTTTCATGGCATTGTTGGTTTCATTTATATCCATCATGGTTCTGATGTTTGCAGGTGTTTACATGAAAAAAGAAAGGCATGCAAGGTTTTATGCAGAGATGTCCTTTTTCATATTTTCAATGCTTGGTTTAGTGATGTCTAACAGTCTGCTTCTATTCTTTATATTTTGGGAATTTGTCGGAATAACTTCTTACCTTTTGATAGGCTTTTGGTACGACAGGGATGGTCCGGCGGTTTCCAGCAAGAAGGCCCTTATAATAACAAGAATTGGAGACCTTGCCTTTTTTGCAGCTTTAATAGTAGTTTTCTCCACGCTTAAGACCTTTTCCATCTCTTCTATTTTGAACTCCATACATTCCATTCCTTTGACGGCATTGGTGATTGCCGGTTCCCTTTTTACAATTGCAGGACTTTCAAAGGCGGCGCAGTTTCCGTTTTATACTTGGTTGATAGATGCCATGGAAGGCCCTACGCCGGTAAGTTCTCTTCTTCATTCTGCGACAATGGTTGCAGCGGGTGCATACCTTCTGGTAAGGCTTCTTCCTCTCATATCTGCAGCAGGCCTTCTTAATTTGATAGTTATACTGGGATTCATCACTGCCTTTGCAAGCGCATTGCTTGGCTTGAAAGAAAGACATTTCAAAAAGATACTTGCATACTCTACAATAGAAAGCCTTGCGTTCATGTTTCTCGCAATAGGGACTTTAAACGCGGGAGGGGCAATTTTTTACCTGTTTACCCATGCCGTTTTCAAATCCATGCTTTTCTTCATAAGCGGGGGGCTTGCAATTATGTTCGGGACATATGATGTGTATGAATTAAATAAGAAGAAATTAAGGGGAACTTGGTTTACACTTCCTGCATTAATAGGCTTTGCTTCGATTTCGGCAATTCCTCCATTTATGAGCTTTTTTGCCCATTCGGCGCTTACGCATAACTTCAACATATTCGAAAACATAGCCTTTGTTTTTGTTGCATTTTTAACTGCTCTATTCTCTTTCAGGGCCTTCTTTGTCATATTTGGCAATAAGACTAAAAAACCACTTAAAAAGGAATTCAATCTTTTCTTTCCGATAATACTTCTTTCAGTAATTTCTACGGTCGGCGGGGTTTTCCTTTACTTCTTCAATGGCATAATAAGCATTGCATACTCTTTTGACGTCTTTTCATTTATAGCGCTCGCAGCTTCTCTGCTTGGCGTCTTCTTTTCATATGAACTATTTTACCTTAGGAAAACACAGCAATTAACGGAAAGAATGGAGAATCTATCCGAAAGAATTGCGGGTTACGGGTACGAGAAATTCATAATGGCCATAGGGAATGCAATTTCAGCGTTTGGTTTTTACGTTGGAAAGTTTGATTTCATGTTTTCAAATGCAATGTCTAGAACGGCCGAATCGACTTTTATATTGTCTTCAAGGACAAGGGAGATTGAAAACGGAGATGCATTCAGGTATTTGGCTGCAGTAATCATAGGGCTGGTTGCAGTTATTCTTTTCGCGGTGATTTTCATATGATAAACTTACTCTTTCTTATATTGGTACCGGCGATAGGGATACTGCTTTTAATATTAAAAAGATCCTATGACAAGCTGCCTTCTCCCGAAATAATAGTGCTTTCAGCAATGGCAGTAAACATTGCCTTGTTTGTTCTGGGCCTTGTTTTCGGCTTTTCGAGTTTTAATGCAAACATAAACTCCAGCATAAGCTTCTCTTTTTCACTGCAGGAAAATTTCATAACAGTTCCCTTCCTTCTATTGGCGGTAACAGTCCCTGTTGCAATACTTCTTTTTGCAGTTAAGGAAATAAAACAAAGCAAAAGCATTTTTTATCTGTTTTATCTTCTAGTATACGTTTCCGTTATATCTGTTTTTGTTTCATCCAATCTTATAGTGTTCTTTATTTTCTGGGAAGCCGCAGTTCTTTCTTTGTTCTTTATTACAGGATTATGGGGTAACCGTGAGAAGGGCAGAAAGGCAGCAATGAAATTCCTAGTATTCACGCAGTTTGGAAGTCTTACTCTTCTTGCAGTCTTCATACTTCTATTTCTTTACACCGGAAGCTTCAACTTTTCTGTTATTGCCTCCAGAATGTCATCTTTACCTTTATACGTAGAGTATATCTCCTTTTTCCTGCTGTTAATAACAGTCATGATAAAAATGCCCATCTTTCCGCTTCATGGATGGCTTCTTGACTCTTATTATTACTCCCCCTCTTCTGGAACAATGCTTTTGTCCAGCATGCTTTCAAAGCTTGGAGGATTTGCATTTATTCTGTTCGGCTTTGGGCTTTTCAGAAACCTGCTTTTGGAATTCAGGCTGCCACTCATATCCTTAGGAGTTTTCACTGCGATTTACATCGCATTTACTGCTTCTGGTCAGAAAGATCTGAAAAAGCTGCTTTCCTATTCAAGCATGTTTTATATGTCCTTGGTTTTTATCGGCATTTCATCAGGTATTAACCTAGCGGTTGCAGGCTCTGTTCTGTTAATGATAAGCCACGGCTTCATAATAGCACTTCTGTTCGGTATTTCATACATACTTCTGCAAAAGACTGGCACAAACGAAACTGAAAAAATGGGAGGGCTGATGTCAAAGATGCCTCTGCTTTCCTTCTTCCTTGTTTTTGGCATATTTGCAAGTCTTGGGGTTCCGGGATTATCTAACTTTCCAGGAGAATTGCTGATATTCATAGGCTCATATGGTGTCGCAGGAATATCCCTTCTTGCCATATTCGGGATAATGTTGTCTACTAATTATTATTTGAGGGTAATCAAGCAGTCTTTATTTGGACAGCTGAAAAAGGCGTTTGTAAGTTTGACAGACCTATCTAAGATAGAGCTCCTTTTTATGGCATTTCTATCTTTTTTTATCCTTTTATTAGGGTTGTTCCCTTCATTACTTTTAAACACGCTTGGAGGGCTATGACATGGAATATCTAAATCCGCAGTACATTCTGTTTGCAGGCATACTGTTTATTATACTTGTAGATTTTCTAAGACGTAGCCTGAATAGCAGCAAAAAGGTTTTTTTGCACTACATAACGGCTGTTTTTCTAGGTTTGGCGCTTGTTTTTGACGTCATCTACGGAAACATGAACATAAATCTGTTCTCGGAAGTTCAGTACTCCCAGTTTGTAACAGGGTTCATGCTGTTCCTTTCCCTTTTCATATACCTTTTCATTATAGCGGATAAAAACGAGCATAGCGTTGCAATAGACATTTCATACCTCTCTGCTGTTCTCGGTTCAACTCTTGTGGTTTTATCAAGTAATCTTATCTCTTTGTTCATTTCCATCGAGATACTTTCCATATCTACGTACGCTCTTGTTTACATGTACAAGTCCGGAAACGCACTTGAAGGCGCGGTAAAATACCTTTCAACAGGTGTAATATCAATGGTGATTTTGATATTTGGTATTTCCCTTATATACGCAGGAGCAGGAACGCTTTCATTTTTTTCTCTGCATGTGATTTCATACCTGCCGTTTATTGCGGGCGTTGCCATAGTAGTGGCGGGGTTGGGCTTTAAATCAACCCTCGTGCCGTTTCACATGTGGGCCCCAGATACTTATGAAGCTTCGAAAAGCTCGGTTACGGCATTTATTTCTTCAGTATCAAAGGCCGCAGGCTTAATTGCAATGATAAGGATATTCTTTTTCGCACTGCCGGTTTCTTCCCTGTTTGTTACCGCACTTTTCCTTTCAATAGCCCTTATAACCATCTTTCTAAGTTCATTTCTTGCGTCCGTTCAGGATAGGATAAAGAGAATACTTGCCTATTCAAGCATTTCACAGGCAGGGTTTGCATTCATAAGCATAGCAGTTCTGACTACAAAGGGAATAAACGCAGCAGTTTTCTACATATTTGCATTTGCAGTCGCGGATGCGATAGTGTTTCTTGCATATGACATGTTTGAGAGCAGAAAGATAATCTACAAGAAGGAAAGCAGTTCAATGGCGCAGGTCTCAAGGATAGGCGCAGTGGCCTTTTTCATAGGCATACTGTCACTTGCAGGCTTTCCACCTACAATAGGATTTTTCGGAAAGCTTCTTATCTTCTATGCTTTGTTCAGCAGTGGGTACTTTGCGCTGGTCATACTCGCATTTTTCGCCCTTCTGGTTTCTACATTTTATTATTTCAATATATTATCGGAAATGCACGTTGTTGACAAGATAATGAAAAATAAAAAACAATCACCTGTCAAAAAAGAGCAGAGAGCAAAAGAGACAATACTGGTAATACTTACATTGGCTTTATTCATCGGTGTAATCTTTGCATAGAATTTTATGTTTAAGTGAGCAAGTAAAGACCTAACTACAGTGAGATATTAAATACGTTCAAAGGCTTATTTTTATATAAACTGTCAGAGCAACAGCGTATTGGTAGTTTTGAAGGCTGCAATGGACATAGAAGATTTTAATGTAAGGTTTAGAAAGGGTTCAAGGGCGGTTTTTGCGGGAGAGTATGCAGTTGTTGGAGATGTGCATCTCGGCTTTGAAGAGGATATAAACAGCAACGGCTACAATATCTGGGAAAAAACCGACGAAATCACGGACCAAATAATAAAGATAGGGTCTAAAAAGCTTATTTTGCTGGGGGATATAAGAAAGGAGTACACGGAAATAAGGCCGAAGGAAGGGGGAGCCCTGATAAAGTTTTTTTCAAGGCTATCTGATAATTTTGATGAAATAATACTGACGAAGGGAAATCATGACGGGGGGATAGAAAAGATAACCAGCAGGTTCGGCAATGTATCGGTTAAAAATGAATTCATATACAACAAAATAGGGTTTATGCACGGCCATGCCCTTCCCTCCGTGGAACTGTCAAGAGAGGCTGAAACCCTGTGCATCAGCCACGTTCATCCCTCCTTTACCTTCCGGGATTCAAACGGGGTTTCATACAAAGAAGACTGCTTTTTCATGCTTAAACTAAAACTTCCAAGGGAAAAATACCCTGGCTCCAAATTGAAAAAGGCCATCATAGTGCCAAAATTCAACCCATACATAGGAAGTTCTACAGAAATAAGCAACAGGGGAATAATGAAATACGCTGAAATAGACGGTAAGATGACTTTGGATCTTGTAGTGTTCTAAAAAGGAATGGTTATAAATTAAAACTCTTCTTATAAATACTATGAGTCCGGGAGAGTTTTGGGTTTTTGTAATTGGTATAATAGCATTGGTCGCTCTTTTTCTTCTGAGTATCTTTATACCTAGCCTGTTTTACGCGTTCGTTATAATATTCATTGTATTGATTGCCGTGATATTCTTTATAACTTTTATAAAGAAATACAGCCAGTTCGAAAGGGGAATAATATTCAGGCTCGGCAAGTTCAACCGCATAGCAGGTCCTGGCTGGGCCATAGTCGTGCCATTTTTTGAGGAGGAATACAAGAAAGTTGATGTTAGGGTAAAAATGATGGACATAACTTCTTCAGACATATTCACGGCCGATGATCTTAAAATTTCGCTTGATGGAACTATATATTATCAGATTGTGGATCCTGAGAAGGCGACGTTACAGATAGACAACTATGGGCAGGGTTTGTCCAATTTAGTTCAATCTGCAGTCAGAAATGCAATAGCATCTTTGACTATGAGGCAGGTTTTTGGAAGCCTTGACAGGCTGAACGACATACTTGCGGATGCAATAAGGCACATGACCTGGAAATGGGGCATTGACGTTCCTTCCGTGCAACTGCGATCAGTTTCACCATCCAACGAAGTTATACAGGCCATGCAGCAGCCAGAAATAGCCGCTAATTTGTTGCAGGCGCAGAGGTTTAAAGCTGAGGCACAGAAGATAGTCATGGAAGCGATAGGCGAGGGCAGCAAATCACTTGATGACCGTTCAATAGTGTACCTTTATCTTCAGGCTCTTAAGCAGGTAGGCGAGTCAAGTTCTTCCAAGATAGTTCTTCCAATGCAGTTCATGCAAAGCGCAGGAAGCATGCTTGGCGGAATGGCAGGCCTTTCTACGACTGCACTTGCTTCCCTTGGTGGGCAGGAAAACGTTCAGAATGTTATAGACAAGATAAAAGAGAAAATATCTCAGGCCAATTCTTGATCCAGACTATATAATACTTTGTAGATATCTTGCATGTCCTCTATTATAAAATCAGGCTTATTCTTTGAGGTTTTCCGCTTTTCTTCGTTGTAACTGTCAAAAAGTATAGTTTTCATGCCCGCTTCCTTTGCATTGTCTATATCCACATGAGGGGTGTCTCCAATAAACAGTACCTCATCAGTTTTAAGTTTCAGCATTGCAGCAGTTTTTTTAAATGCCTCAGGGCTATGTTTGCTTTCAGGTATGTTATCTCTTGCAATAATCTTTACATCAAACTTCCCATTGTAATCGAATTTATCCAAGGTCCTCTTTTTGAGACCGGGATAAAGTCCTTCCCCTGTCAGAAGTCCTATCTTTAAATTCATTTTTTTAAGTCTATCCAATGTTTCTTCCACCCCTTGTGTAAATTCCATTCTATTAATGAGGTGACTCTCGAAAATTTCCGAATATACGTCTATCTTTTCTTCATCAATGTTTAGACCGCTTTCTTCCGCAAAAAGTTCATAGAAAAGCCTCCTATGTCTTTTCATAGGATCCAAGCCGTCAAACCTTTTTTGGACCTTTTCCAGTATGCTGTCAAATGTTTTCAAGTCCATTGTTTCGAAGTCTTCCTGCATCTTGTTTAAAACCGATTTATTGGCATCATCTATTGTTTTTGAAGAGTTTATCAAGGTATTGTCGAAATCGAATATTATCCCTTTTATTTTCATATTATAAAATAAGCCTCCGACGGGTGCTGGCCCCGCGACCTTCTGCTTACAAGGCAGACGCTCTACCGCTGAGCTACGGAGGCTCAATGTAAGCATTGATAGTTTATTACATTAAAGTAAACTTATATATTTTATGTTTAACGTCTAATCTAGTTGAGCATGGAAGAATATGAAGTTATAGAGCATCTTAAGTCGGGTTCAAAGGTTCCTGATAACAATTTTTTGATAGTTGCGATAAATTACAAAGAACCAACATACATAAAGTTTGAAAGTGAAATGGACTTTAAGGTGGGGGATAAGGTTACTGTAGAAAATAATGATGTATTTTTTAACCAGAAAAATATAGGTCAGATAAAGGAAATAAAGAAAGCAAATGACATAAAGATCGATACCAGATACGACATAAAGTATACCGGAGGTTATTCGGTAGACGGTAAAAAGGTGTACCTGGATGAGCATTTTCCTAAGAACATAGTTGTTGACGGTAAGACTGTTGATACTGTCGAAAGTATTGATAGACACCACGAAGTGGCGGAGAAATGGCTTATAGACGATGCATATGAATATGCATATGCACATGAGATTGCAACTAAAATTGAAAGGGAATATGTAGAATCACTGGGTGTAAACTGGGATGATTACTGCAAGGAAGTTAATAAAAACCTACATGAAGTTTACATGGCCAAAGCAGAAAAAACTCCTTCGGATTTAGACCTTGCCCCTTATTTCTATTCAAAGGATGAGAAGGCATTAAAGGAAATAAGGGAAACTAAGCAGTGATTCTTGTTTTTATTGTTAGGTTAAAGAATTAATCCTGCAGCTTCATAATCTTTATATGGAAGACAAGTTCATAGACGTGCATGCCCACATAACGGACAAGTCATTGGAAAAAGAAAGGGGTAAGTTTCTGGACAGCATTTCCGATTCTTATTTAATACTTAATGCGGGAGAGAATAAGGAAGACAGCAAAAGAATACTTAAAGATGGCGAAAAATACAGGTTTCTGCTTCCCTGCATAGGCCTGCATCCCAATGAAATAGCCCATAAATCTTATCAAATTGTACAAACAGAGTTTGATTTCTTTCCAAGTAACATAAGCAAATTTTTTGCAGTTTCAGAAATAGGCTTAGACTACAAAGGCAAGGATATCTATCAGATGGAGCAGGAAAGGGAATTCCTTTACAAGATATTAGATCTTGCAGAAAAAAACAAGAAAGTTTGCATAATCCACAGCAGAAAGGCGATAGAGGATGTTTTTGATGTACTTTCAAGTTTTCATGTAAAGGCAGTAATACATAATTTTGAGGGTAACTTAAGGAACCTTGACAAGGCACAGGAGTTGGGAATAAACATAAGCATTTCCACCGGATTCATGAAATTCAAGAAGGAGAACATAATAAGGAATGTGGATATAGGTAAACTGTTCACGGAAACGGATTCACCAGCACTAAGTCCCGATGATAACATAAATACTCCTTTGAATATACCTAAACTATTAAATTACATATCTAGTATAAAAAAGATGGAAGCAGAGGAAATAAAATCTGCAGTTTACAAAAACTTTGTAAAGGTGTTTTATGATTGAAGGGGCATTTCTTGGCACGAGTTCAGCATTTCCTACCGTAAAGAGGAATCACCCTTCGGTTTATCTTATGGTAAACGGGGAAAGAATGCTTTTTGACTGCGGAGAAGGTACTCAAAGACAGATACGGAAAGCAGGATTGAGCCCCTCCATAGACTATATTTTTATAACGCACTGGCACGGAGATCACTCATTAGGGTTGGGAGGGATAATACAGAGCCTTAACATGATGAAAAGCAATAAAAAACTGCAGATATTCGGCCCTAGCGGTACAGAGCAGGGCATAAAAAACATAGTAATAACTTATAAGTTCTATAATCAGCTTGATATAAAAACAAAGTCAGTCAATGCACCAAAGGAAAAGATAATAGTAGAAAGAGAGGATTACAGCATTTCGGCTATAAATGTAGAGCATTCAGTTAAATGTCTTGCCTATAAAATAAAGGAGAAAGACGTGCGCAATATATCAGTAGAAAAGCTTGCTGAAAAGGGGGTAAAACCCGGCAAATTTTTGAGCAAGCTTAAGGAAGGAAAGGATGTGCTTTACAACGGTATTAAGCTAAAATACAAAGAGCTTACGTACCTAAAGAAGGGAAAATCGCTTGCGTATGTCACTGATCTGAGGTACGACCGCAGAGTAATTCCATTTATAAAAGGAGTTGACACATTGATAATAGAAAGTACATTTGGAGAAGAATTCCAGAAATCCTATGAGTTTTTTCACCTGAACATTAAAGAAGCCATGCTGCTTGCAAAGAGTTCCGGTGCCAAGGAAGTGTACTTTGTTCATACAAGTCAAAGATATGAAAATGACGATTCGATGGCCAAGAGTGCCGCGGCCATCTACTCAAAGATGAAATGCACCTTCAGATACCATTTTCCCGATGACTTTGATAGATTTTCACTGTAGGTATTATTTTGCACTTTAGAATAGAAACTTATTTAAATTTATCCCTCTTTATACAAAAGATATGAATTCGTTAACAGTAAGCGTAATAGGGCCATACAGGTCTGGAAAATCAACTCTTGTAAATAAGCTGCAGCAAAGAAAAGGCGCAGAAGAAGATGTTTCTTTCTTTTTCTTTAAATACGGCGGAAAGAACGTTACTTTGATAGATACACCAGGGGATATGGACAACCCAACGACGCTGGCTTCAGTTCTTACTATCTCAGATGCGATAATATTCTGCGTTTCTCCGGAAAACGGCGTGAATCTTCAAGTAGGTGAGCAGATAATAATGGCCAGTTCAATAGGCATAAACCTGGGCTTAATCTGTATAACAAAGGCGGATATATCCACGACAGCGGACATAGAAAAGCTGATTATACAGTTGTCTGCGATAATAAAGGGAACTTCAATGGAAAACTTTGAGATAATGGTTATTGACATAAACAATGACCAGAGCATGGCGGACATAAGGGCAAAAGTTTCAAGTTTTTCTTATGATTCAGAAAACATACAAAAGCCGTTCAAAATACTGATAGACCATGCATTTGAATCAAAAGGCATGTCAATTGCAGTTGGAACAATGCCGACCGGAAAGATAGGCATACATTCTGAAGGGACAATTGCCCCAGCACCGTTTACAAAGGAAATTTCAATAAACTCAATTCAAATCAATCAGGAAGACGTTCAGTCCGCAGAGGCGGGGGATAGAGTAGGCGTTGCAATAAAAGGCGTATGGCCATGGGATCTGCCGAGAGGAGTTGAAATAAGGAAAAGCGGCAGTTTTAAGGACATAAAAGAAGGTGAGTTGACAGTTGATGTAAGTCCATTATATAAGCAGGAAATAAAGGATGACGTAAATCTTAATTTAATATCGAACTGGCAGAATTTGGTCGTTACTTTGAGCAACGTAAAACGTGAAAATAATAAGGTGACTGCGCATTTCGTTGCGGATAAGAATTTCTGCTTTGATGAAAATGATAAGATGGTACTAATAAACAAAGATCTTCCGATAAGATTTTTGAGAGTCGTAGGTAAAACCGCAGTAATATAAATTTTTATAATCTCTTAATAACTACTTATATTATGTCAGATGCAGAGCGTGGCGATGAGATAAGAGTTGATTACAGAACAGGTATAAAAGTCATCTTCTCAAGTGTACGAAATAACAAGCCTGCGGATTTTTATAATCTTTCAGAAGACAAGTGGGAGTCTGATGTTTCCAGGTGCCCCTTTGAATACGGAAAAGAAAGTTTGAACAAGACGATAAAACTTGTAGGGGGGGATGAGCATTCCTGGAAATTGAAAGTCATAGAAAACAAGTTTCCTATGCTTTCACCCCAGTTTGATTTTGCTCCTGAAGACAGTTTTCTAACGGAAGAACCTGCTTTCGGCTACTGTGAGGTTGTATTCGAAACTCCTTTGCACAATGTAAGGTTTTCACAATTACAGAGAGAGGATTATCTGCGCTGGCTTGATGCAATAATAGAACGGGAAGAAGCATTGTACTCAAAAGATAGGATAAAATATGTATATACTTTTAAGAATGAAGGCCCTCGAAGCGGTGCAAGCTTATCTCATGCCCACAGCCAGATAATGGCCTTTGAGGAAATTCCCAAAACTATAAGGGAAGAGCAGGCAAAGATAAAAGAATTTTATGATAAAAATAAAGAGTGTTTGTATGAGTATGCTATTAACTATGAAAAAGAAAGGTTGTTAGCGGAAAATCAGAGTTTTATAGCTTTTGCACCATTTGGATCAAAGATGGTTTCAGAGTCGGTTATAATGCCAAAGAGACACGTAAACTATGTCGGCCTTTTGTCAGATCAGGAGAAATCCGATTTTGTAGACATTCTTTCAAAGGTTATAAAGACCAATGATATTCTCTTTGGCAGACTTTCATACAATTTACTGTTCCATGAGCTGAAGTCGGATAGTAGCTTTCATTTTCATGTGGAGGTATATCCTCGAGTGATTACATTTGCGGCAGTAGAATTTGTAGGATTTAATACAAATCAATTATTTCCTGAAAAATATGCTGAGATGTTTAGGTCAGCTTTAAAATAAATCTGCATTGTAATTTTCCTGCACATATTTATATACAAGGTTTCTGAATTCTTCGCTATAAAATTTAAGTGAACTCCTAAATTTTTCTATGTTCTGTTTTTCAAGATTATTGTCTATCCAGTGTTCTATTCTACCAAAGTCTCTACATTTGTAAATTTTAGAGTCTATAAGCAAACCGTATGCTTTTTTATTTTCTTTTTTGCATTGAAGGGACATAGCATCGGTTATATTTAGTTCATTGTCCTTTCCTTTCCCAACTTCTTTTAAGTATTTAATACTGTCTTTGTTTAATATATACACTCCTCCCCACATTACATTATAATTGCCATTACTGCCTTTTGCGGTGTCTAAAATGTAATCATCTGGTTTTTCTATGGCTTCTTCCATTTCTAGGAGCATATCATCAAGTTTCTTGCCTCTTACAAACCCACCACTCTTTGCATCATCTTTTTTAACGTTATCAGCAGAAAACATCGGTCTACCATTGAAACGACTTATTATCTCTTTTAGATAATTATTTCCATTTGTGCTTTCTATAATCAAATCCCCTAATATGACTATATAATTCTGCCCTTTTAATTGGTTCTCCGCAGAGAGTATTGCATCGGCAGTTCCTCTTGGTTTCTTTGTTGTAGGGTCTTCTGTTTGATATGCGATTTTTATATTTACATCATTTAATTCAGGGTCTTTACTTAGGTCTTTCAAGTATTGGTTTTGTAGCTTAAATGATCCGTTATTATCCTCGTCTCTTCTAGTTATAACTATAATTTCCTTTATACCTACGTCTGTCAAGTTTTTAATATGGTGATATATTATAGGTTTATCTGCGTAAGGAAGAAATGGCTTTGGAACGTAGTTGCTAAATGGGCGAAGATGACTGCCATTCCCAGCAGCTAGGATTACGGCTTTGCTGATTTTTTCATCCGCCATAATATAAAAGCTAGATGAAACAAACTCATATTAATACTTTCTTTTTTCAATTTTATAGTCAATCAACCGAGAAGTATGTTTTCTGTTATCAAAGCAGGTAATTTATTTACAATTTCCTCTTCAAAATCAGTTTCCTTTGTCAGAAGTTCATTTATTGTCTTTTCAGCTTCTTCCTTTGAAATCCTTTTGTCACTTAAGTCTCTGCTTATTTCTCTGTATCTTACAGAATCTATCATCGGGAAGTTTTCATAGGTTTTTATATAAGCCAGCATTTCTTTTTTGTAGTCCTTTCCTTCTTCAAGGTTTATAATCTCCATCCATAGTTTGACTTCTCTTTCAGCGGTCTCATTGCTGTCTGAAGCATGTACTAAATTGACCCCCTTCGTCGTACCGTACCTTCCTCTTATAGATAATGGATCGGCTTTTTCACACATTGTCTTTCCCAGTAAAGTCCTTACCTTTTCAACTACATTGTCACCGCTTGCGATTACTACCGCAAGTTCAGTTGCAGACATGAAATTTACTAGATTATCATAGAAGAACTTTCCCTTGTGTTCTGCGTAATGCCTGTCTGCAAGAAATTCTCTTTTTGGCTTTAGCACTTCAAAAAAGTTTATGTTTACTCCAAGTTCCAGTATGCTTTTCAATGCTCTTGCACCAGAGTATCTTCGAACCATTCCATCAGGTTTAAGCAATATCAACATCTCTTCCATTTTTTAATTAGAGGGTTATTATATAAATATCTTATAGTTTTTAATAAAATGAAATGGCTTTTTGGATTTTTAAAAAATTAGTTAACTTTATTAGTGATAACAACATATTTAATACAATTATCCAGAGGTTTGAAATATGAGGTCACCAATATGCGCTTTTTTAGGACATGTAGATGCGGGGAAGACCAGTATAATGGACGCCATAAGGGATACAATGAATGCATACAAGGAAACAGGCGGTCTTACTCAAAACATCGGTTCAACGGAAGTGCCGACGGACAGGATAAAAGAGATAGCCAGTGATCTGCTTTCCAAATTCAACATAAACATAAAAGTTCCCAGCATAATCTTTATCGATTCCCCAGGGCATGAGGCATTCGTCACCTTAAGAAAAAGAGGTGCATCGATTGCAGACATAGCGATATTAACAGTAGACATAACAGAAGGCATACAAAATCAAACCATAGAGTCTATTGAAATCCTTAAATCCTATAAAACACCCTTTTTAATAGCTCTTACAAAGATAGACACAATCAGGGGCTTTTATAAATTAGAGAACAGTTCCTTCATTGATTTTATAGCAAAGCAGAATCAGGACTATGCACAGAAACTGGACGAAAAAGTATACAATATCATTTCTGATTTTCTAAATTACGGTTTTGAGGCGGAAAGGTATGACAGGATAAAGGAGTTTACAAAGCAGATAGCGGTTATACCTTTGTCATCCGTGAATGGGATTGGGATAAAGGACCTAATTGTCATGATAATAGGATTAAGTCAAAGGTATCTAGAACTTGAAAAGCAGGAATCAAACAGTGCGGCAATACTCGAGGAAAAGAATGTAAAAGGCCTAGGAAAAGTATATGATGCAATTGTTTATTCTGGAAAGATATCAGTCGGAGATTCGGTAATAGTACAAACACAGGATGGAACGGCTGAAGACAAGATAAAGGGGATAATGCGGCTTATACCTTTAGAAGAAAGCAGAGAGAATTTTGGTAAGTACGAAAGCCTTTCATCTATTGAGGCAACTGCTCCGATAAGGCTTATCCTGCGAGAACCGAATGCAATGATCGGTACCTCTATAATAGTTTTTTCTTCTGAAGAAGAAAAAAGGAAGATAATAGAAGATATAAACAAAGAAAACGTCGGACAAAACAACGATGAAAGCAAAGGTTTGGTCGTTTGTGCCGATTCGATAGGAAGCATAGATGCGATAAAAAACATAGCAAGTTCCTTCGGAATAGAAGTTGGAAAAACAAAGATAGGCGAGCCTTCAAAGATAGATATAACGACGGCAGGGGTGAACGGCGGTGCACTGATGTGTTTCAACGTTTCAATATCTAGGCAGACGGAAGGCATAGCGGAAGAATACGGCGTAAAGATAATCAGTGCAAATTCAATATACACTTTGTTTGACAGTTACAATGAATTTGAAAGGGAATTAAAGAACATGAACCTTGAGAAGAAGCTGGAAAGGCTGAAGCTTCCTTCCAAGTTTGTATTCATAAAGGGAAACATCTTTCGTCGTTCAAGTCCATGCGTATTTGGAGTTGAAGTGCTGGCAGGAGAAATACGGCCGAATTATCCAGTTATAAATTCAAAAGGGGAAAGAATTGGCAGGATCATTGACATAGAATCGGATAAGATGAAGCTCAACAAGGCAGTAAAGGGAGAGAAGGTTGCGATTAGTGTAGACGATGCAGTTTATGGCAGGAACATACTAGAGGGAGACGTTCTTTATACCGACATAAGCATGCCAGATGTAATGAAGTTTGATGATATTTCTGCAGAGCTTACGGATGATTACAGGGAAGCACTATCAGAGACAAGAAAAATAAAGGGGATTTAAGGCCAATTCTTAATTGCCTTTTCATACAAGTCCATGCTGTCGCAAGGCAGCCATTTCCCAGCATAAATAAATCCGTCAATAATCCTTTTTTCTGCCAATTGTTCAAATATCTTTGATATGTTTGATTCACCTGTCGGTATAAAGCTAAGAAATGCCGGATTGATTACGTAGATTCCTGCATTCACAAGATGCGATATCTGTTCGGTTTTGGGTTTTTCTATAAATTTTACTATTTTGTTTCCTTCCATCTCAACTACTCCAAACTGAGAAACGTCATCCTGAGAAACCAATGCGATCGTTGCCATTGCTTTATCTTTCTTGTGGAATTCATACATCTTGTTTAAATCAAAATCAAACAGATTATCACCGTTTAGAACGATAAAGTCATCATGGAAAATGTTCTGGTTCTTCTTTATCGCTCCGCCAGTACCCATCGGAGAAGTTTCCTCCGAATATCTTATTCTTACCCCGAATTTGCTGCCATCTCCAAAGTATTCCTTGATTTTGCTCCCTAGGTAGCCTATTGATATTATTATGTCTATGAATTCAGCTTTTTTGAGCTGCTCTATTACGTGTTCAAGTATAGGCCTTCCATTAACGGGCATCATCGGCTTTGGTATCTCATATGTAAGCGGCCTTAACCTAGTACCAGAGCCGCCTGCCAGTATCAGGGCCATCTTGTTTTTATTTGGTTCGAAATGCTCCTTTATTAATCGTTCTATTGCTATTGATCTATTGGGCACGTTTATTCCGTCTACGGTTTTGTCTATCTTTTCAAGTGTTTTTTCGTTTATAGTTATCGTTATTCTTTTCTTCATATAAAGTATTACTTTATATTATTTATAAGTCTTTTCCAGAATTGAAGATACAGCGTTTTCTAGGTTTTTCATGAATCTTTTTTCATCGTATCTTGTTGAGTTATTTGCCCCTTTAATCAATTTTGCATAGAGTTTTTTGTCAAGCGTTCTATTGAGCGTGTCTGCTATGCTTTTTTCATCGGCGTTTACAAGTAGGCCGTTCTCTCCATTTTTTATGAATTCTCTTGGCCCTCCTTCATTCACTGATATAACCGGCTTTCCGTATGCAAGTGATTCTAAAGGAGTAAGTCCGGTGTCCTCATTTATTGCAAGGAACAAGGTAGCATAGCATTTTCTGTAAAAATCCGTAAGCTCTTTCTCGGATAAGTTTTCCTTTATTATTACGTTTTTGCTTTCTAGTTTTTTCAGGCTTTCAAAGTATTTCTTATCTTCTGCGAAACCACCTAAAATTAATTTAAATCCGTTTTTAGGCATGTCGGAAAGATTGAATGCCTTTATTGCAAGATCTTGTCTCTTGTATTTTATGAACCTGCTTGGATAAAAGATTATTTTTTCCGTTTTTCCGCCCTTTTTTATTTTGGAATAGTTTACGTGCGGACCAAGATTGAATATTCTCTCTTCATTTATCAGCCCATAATTCACTAACCTTTCCTTCACCTCATTGCTGAAAACCAATGCATAATCTATTTTTTTCCATGCAGATTTTTCCATTAATCTATAGAATGAAACTATAAACGGCAAGGTTATCTTGTTTTTCATGTTTTGTCTTCTATAATATTCATACATGGTATGGGCAACTCTCAAAGGGGTATGACACATCGCAACCGTTCTCTTATGTCTATTTCTAAATGTTATAAATTCAGCTATTCCCGCAGTTGAAATCATGAATATATCGTAATCTTCTAAATTTGGTATCTTTGTCAGCAATAGCGACTTGAAAAGACTGGTTCCCCTTCCGATGAATCCCTTTGGTTCTGCATTTCCAAGTACCTTAACGTTGTATTTTCCGAAATCATCGAATGTATTTTTTTTGTCATAAAAAAACGTGAAAACATCACTTTTGTATTTTTTGTCCTCTAAGACTTTGAGAATTGCCCTCTCAACCCCTCCTTTACTTTTTATCCAGGGTACAAATATTGCCATTTTTATTTTGTCTTTTGATACCATTCAATATTTAATACTTAAAAGACCAATATTAATATTTATGTCATATAACAAGAAAGGGCAGTATTCCATAGAATATACAATAATAATAGGTATTGGTATAAGCATCATAGCGGCATTTGTAATATACGTTGCACTTTTTTACGGTTCATTTGCTTCTGGTTCGGCGGCAAGCCAGATAACCACTGTATCGAGCGACCTTGCTAATGAAGTCAGCTATGTTGCTTCGCAGGGCCCTGGGTCTATGCAGGCTTTCCCCATCACTATTCCTTTGATTCAGTCGCAGTATTCTTTTTTCTGTGGAAATCTCATAAAGCTGCAGACTACTACTGAGCTAGGCATATCCGATGCGATTGAAAACGTATCAGGAATGCTTCCTTTATCAGGCGGTACATTCGATGCATTTGCAAGAGACGAAAATGGCAGTGCTTTGATAGGCCTTGATTTTTCAATATCTCTAATTCAATTGACTTATTCCCTTTCTTCAAACATATTGTCTTATTCCATGTCTTTCTATAATTACTCCAATGACTTGAAGGGAACTTCTTTTAACGTAAGCCTTTTTTCTACGGACGGATTATATTTAACTAGTGTTATCGGTTCTACCAGTTCGGGCCAGGCCACAGGTACATTAACTTTGCCTTCTGCCGCTCCTAGACAGTATGTTCTTGAGGTGTACCCTACAGGATCTGGAGATTACTACTCAACATGCATCAGTGTTTCATAATTTACAGCATAAAAAATACAAAACGGTTCTATAAAATAATCAAAGTTTACTGTCTGATTATATAATGTATTAATAAGCAACGGCTGCTTATTGTGTTATAATAGCAAACTATGGTACAAAAAGAAAGCATTATTTGTCCGGAATGGAGAATTAAACTCCTGAAAAAACTGGATTTAGTACTTATCCTGTTTGAATTTGTTTTAAGTGTGATTTTTGTTTTGGTGTCATACCTTGTAAAAAACATATATTTTAGGGGAGTGGGTATAGGCTTATTGATTGCATGGGTAACAAGCGCTGTAGCATACCTGTTCAAGAAGAAGGCTCCTAAAAGGTATTGATTAAATCATGAAAAATGGGGATTAAGACACAAAATCCTATAAAACGAAAGCTTTAAATACTAGCTGCTATCATACTATATAAATCTTATGAAAGTAGTAACAAGCAAGTATAATGTTAAATGTCCATCTTGTGGTAGTGACGCAGTTATCTATGACAAGACAACTGGTGAGTTAGTATGTCAGAAATGCGGATACGTCATAGAGAGTGATACGATAGATTACGGAAGGGAATGGCGTTCTTTTGAAGATGAAAGAGATGAAGGAAAAGGAAGAATGGGCTCTCCATTAAGTTATGCAAAATATGATAAAGGTACAAGTACTGTAATAGGAAAGGCGAGCGAGTCCATAAAATTGTCAAATGCTAACAGGAGAACTTTCTATAAATTAAGGAAATGGCAGCCAAGGATATCCACTGCATATGAAAGGAATTTAAAGTTTGCACTTACAGAGTTAAGGCATGCCAGCAACCGTTTGCACGTTTCAAATATAATACAGGAAGAAGCGGCTAAAATGTACAGGGAAGCTATAACAAGGAGATTAGTAAGAGGCAGGTCGATGGAAAGCGTTATTGCTGGAGCACTTTATGCTGCAGCAAGAAAACACAACCGACCGATAACATTGGATGAAATTTCGGATACCTTTGAGGTCGAAAGAAAAGAAGTCGGAAAGGCATACAGATTGTTATGCAGGGAATTAGGAATAAAAATACTGCCAACTTCACCAAGCGATTACATATACAAATTTGCTTCCGAACTAGGGGTTTCAAATAAAACCGTTTCTGATGCAGTAAAACTGCTTAAAGAAGCAGAGGATAAAGGGCTTACCAGCGGCAAGGGACCTATGGGCATAGCAGCCGCAGTGCTTTACGTTGCAACTCTCATAAACAAGGAAAAGAAGACGCAAAGGGATGCTGCAAAGGCCGCAGGTATAACAGAAGTCACGATAAGAAACAGGTACAAGGAACTTTACAGGGTTTTAAACCTTAAAGAAAGGTTTAAGATAGACGATTAAAGTTAGCATAAGTAAAAACCTTATTAAACATATACTTGCCTTTTTATTAGTATGGATTTTTTTAAAGAAGGCAAAGCTAGTTTTTTTGCTGAAGACAAACAGCTCAAAAAGGCGGAGGTATTCTTTAATCCCAAGAGAAAGTTTGACAGGGACCTTAATATCCTTCTTGTTGATTCTTTAATGCATGAAAATTCCTCTGGTTTAGAATTGTTTTCAGGCAGCGGCGTTCGTGGTTTAAGGCTGTGCATAGAAACCGGAAAGTTTTCTGTTTTTAATTTCAATGACATAAAATCCAAGGAGATCGTAGAAAGAAATCTGGAACTAAACGGGAAAAAACTTTCAAAAATCGATAAAACCGTAACAAGCTTTGATTCAGCATCGTTTGAATCCCGTAAAAAATACGATTACATTGATATAGATCCATTCGGCTCTCCGGTTTTCTATCTTGATTCTGCACTCAAATTATTGAAGAAAGGCGGCATACTGGCCGTAAGCGCCACTGACACTGCAGCGCTTATGGGAAGCGCACAGAAGGCATGCATGCGTAAATACGGCTCTGTCTCTCTCAAAACTGCATACAGCAACGAACTAGGCATAAGGATACTCATAAAAAAAATAATAGAAGAAGCAGCAGTGCATTCAATTAAACTTCTTCCTCTAATGTTCAATTTCGAAGGCAATTTTGTTAGGGTATACTTTAAGTCCACTGCTTCAATGAATGAAGAAAATGTTGGATATGCATACCAGTGTAGCAATTGCCCAGATAGGCAGGTAAAGGAGGAAATCAAATGCAGTTACTGCGGGTCTAAGATGCACAAGATAGGGAAGCTGTGGCTTGGGCCTTTGTATAGCAGAAAACACGTAATGAAAATGCTTTCTACATTGAATGAGGAAAATTTGAATTTTACAGAAGATTCCCTTTCAAAATTGTCCAACTACCTTACAAGAATCTCAAATGAATTGGAGGTTTTCTCTTACTACACTACAAGCGAGATATCCTCCTTCCTAAAACAGCCAGAACTAAGTATATCGATATTTAAGGATAAAACGGTTTTGTCACCGAAAGGCTTCAGGACAACTAAAAGTTTCTCAGATTTGTTAAATAATGGTTTAAAATAACTAAGAAAGCTTTATCTCCTGGTTCATTGCCTGGCCTGGTAATCCTCTTCTGAATCTTATTATTACCTTTCCCCTTCCGCCGTGGGCCTTCACTATAACTCCCTTTATCGATGACTTGGAGAATGCAATCTCGACTTTTTTGCCGATGAATTTTTTGGCTTCTTCCCTGCTGTTTACCTTGTCTATACTTGCTATCGCCTGGTTGACTTTTTGCGTTTTTCTTCCCCTTCTGTAAGATAATATTTTTGCCATATCATTCCTCCTTTTGCATGTATTTATCCTTTATTTCTTTGTCTGTTTGCTTTAATAAATCTTTGTCTATTATGGGCTTAGTTTCTCCTTTCTTTTCCCTAAGCTTCTCTATTATCGAGGTTACCTTATCTACAAGGTATTTACTGTCCTTAAGTTTTTTGTCGAAATCCTCGCCAGTTATCTCTTTTACTTCACCATGGTCTATTTTCTTGAACCATTTTACTATCTCATCCACCTTTTCTATGTCTTCGTGTGTAAGTACCTTTTCCTTTGTAACCGCTATGTCTTCCAATTCCTTGGCAACCTGCTTTGGCACCGGCGGCAGATATCCATATTCCATGAGTAAAGCCTGGCCCGCTGCTACTACTGAATTGTAAAGGTCTAAACTTAGTTTTGTCGTCAATACATTTTCAGCAAGCATTAACAGCCCTTCCGCGTTCTCCACGTTTGCATTTATCGATTCTATTGTGGGTATTATATTTCCCGTTTTATACAGCATCTGTATAGGTACGAAGAAGCCGGTATCGTAAACTGCTACCCCATCCCTTAATAAAGTAAGTATAACTGGGTTTGGCTTTATTATCGAAGCCCAGAACTCAGACAGAGGATATGCCTGCGCGTGTATTTTATCTGAAAAGTCTCTTGCTATCTCTGCCATCTTTGCGAACAATCTGTCCCTCAACTGCTCAAGAGTGAACTTTTGTATGTCAGTGTCATCAACTATGAATGCTACGTCTATATCAGAAGTGCTTGTCATGCCTGTTTTTGTCTTTGAACTGCCGAATATTACGATTGATTTTATGTATCTCCTGAAAAGGCTTAATACCCTTAGAAAATATGCCCTTATGGAATTTGCATCTTTTGAAGGCAGAACCTTGTTTAAAACATCAAATGATAAACCTGCAAGCTGTCCTGGAGGCTCTACAGATTCAGAGTTTTCACCTTCTCCAATTTCCAAGCCTACAAAAGAGCCCATGTAATCTACTCTTTCATTGAGCTCATCTATCTTTGACGACAGTGCGTCTATTGTCGAAAAAAGCTTGTTCAAAGTCGCTTCTATCGGATTTATGTTCTCTGTTTGATGCATAGTACCTCCATTTATGTGATTATGAATCTGATTATTTATAAGCCTTTGCTAGAATTTTACTGTTTAACTGCTTTTTTGGATTTATTTGAATAATAAAATAGTTTTTCCTTTTGAATGTACAATTTATGTAACATTATTTAAATCAGCAGTATCTAATAAGATTTATGAACATACGAGAGGTAAGCGAAATAGCAAAGAAATTAAAAGGACCAGAAACAGATCTCAATACCGTAAATAACTGGATAAAGGAGTTGGAGGCAAGGGCCTCGAGCAGTGATGCCCATTACAGGGGTGAAGTAGACTTCAGGTATGCTTCAGATGAAGAAGTGCCTAACCCGGGGTTTGTGGGCAATCCTTTGGGCTACCAGTTTACTAGAGACATATCTAAAAGGTATCATTTTCAGCCGGAATATTACTCAGTATCGCAGATGTTTGCCGCTCTTGGATACAGGAGCCTTAGAACGGCGGAAACAATAGATCCTTCCTCATTGTCAGGCCTTATGAACATGGTTTTTGAAAAAAGGAAAAACCTCCAGGACAGGGTAATGCAGCTACTGGGAAACATAAATACCGTTTTAAAGTCGATTATAGCGATAATCTACGAGCTCAAGGAGCTTGACAGGAATCTTTATTTGTATACTGAATTAAAAGACAGTGACAAGGAGAAAGCGGAAGCAGCGGAACTTGCGCTTAAAAGGGTATTCCTGGATAACGTTGATTCAAGGAAGGGGGGAGCAAGCCTTTCGGCTCTTTCAAGATCACCTACACAAAGCCAGGGCGGTCCGGGTTTCATAGATATAATGTCTGTTTTTTACCAGGTTAAAAGCCTGAAAGACGTGCAGAACATAGAAAGAAACGAACAGTATAAGAACATATTAAAAAACAGGTATATAGAATATGAGAAGTGGAAGGAAATAAACGGCACAGATCTCAAAAACCGGAAGAGCATGCTTCTGCAGTATCTTAAAAGCCAAATGGGCTCATTTAATCTTTACGTTGACTGGTGTTCTACGGATCTTGCTCTGCTTTCAAAAATGGGTTTTGATACGGCTAAAACTGCATCAAGGTACATTACTGGGGCAGGAAAACCGGATATATTCGAGAATGAGTCTTTTTCAGTGACAGCAGTTGGCTACAGGCCGATATATACCGGAGAGTACAACGTAGAATATGCAAGATTATTCAAAAGCAAGGGGCCGGAAATACCTATAAAGGCAGAACCAAAAAGCATAGCCGGAAACCTGGTTTCAAGGGGCTATGAAGAGCATAAAAGGTCATTCATTTATGACAGAATTAAAAAATACGGGCCCATTGTTACGGCCGCAATTAAGATACAGATGGACTTTAAGGAAAAACCAAGCAAGGAGCCGATACAGCCGCCTTATGAAGGCACTCTTTACTTCCGCGGTTATCCCTACTGTTTTACACCGGAGGAATTTTATCTTTACAGGGAGGCACAGATTGCAAAGATACAGAAAACTGTCTTTGCATCCGTAGATCAGATTGTTTTCCATTCTCTTAATGTCATAAAAGAAGACCTGGATAAGTATGTCAAGGAAGCAGATGATGAAGAAAAGAAGAAGAAAGACAAAAAGCCGCAAAAAGACTACGCCTTTATGGATATATACAGGGCATTCAAGGACGACTTCGCAGGAATTTCAAAGTCCTTTTCAACGATCTCTTCCACCGAAAAACACAAGACAACATTTTCGGCAGAGCAGGCAGAGATATACGAGATGCTTGTCAATGCAAAGCGCTTTTCTTCAGCAGACATTAAAAAGGCAGTTGAAATTGGCTTGTTTATTTCAAATAACGATGCAGCATACATCTATGATGAATTAAAGAGAAGGGGCGGACTGCTGAACTGGAAGCCTCCTTTTTCGGTTTGATTATGAACAGCAAGGGACAGATGCCGATAACGGAGATAATAGCAATAATACTGGCAATAATAGTTTTGTTCGCGGGCATAGTAATAGCTTTGATATTTACTGGAGCAGGCTCAACTATTGCAAAGGACATGACAAGCGTTTTTTCATTTAGTTGGCTTTACGGCAAGGGAATATGAATGATAAAGGTGTTGTAAGCGGCGTTTTTCTGTACATAATCCTGATAATAATAGGCATACTTCTGATAGTGATATTTTTGGAGATTTTTACGCCATATAAATTTACGGACTTGTTTAAGGCATTCATATCAAAGTCAAACAGTTTAAATGTGAGCGGTTATGAATAATAAAGGAGTGGAAAGCTACATTCTTCTGATAATAATAACGCTGGTAGTTCTAATACTGATAATAGTCTTTTATCTGTTTCTGTTCTCACCAAGCACCATACATAAGCTTATACCTACGGTTCCAAGCATATAGCATGGAATCTGTCTGGTTTTATGTCATAGCCGTTATCTTGGGAATAACGCTGCTTTTAGTCTATATGTTTTTGGTGGGCCCTGCAGCGCTTTCTAAGGACATATCCGGCTTTTTTTCCGGTATTAGCTCTTCAATAACGGCAGGTTTCAAGAACGCATATTAACATTTTTATACTTTCGGCAGCTATTAGGGATTATGATTACTTACAGCGAATTTCTAAGGATAAGAAGGCAAGAGCAGGAGGACAACAGGACGCTGACAAAGTTCAATGATGACATGCTTGAAGAGATGAAGGAATACATAGCCATAAACAAAAACTCATTGGAAGAAGCGAAGAAAATGAACGATGAGAAAAAATCAGAGGAGATATCCACGCAGATAAAAAATGCAATATCCACACTGGAACAGATAATAAATTTGAGGATGATTAAGATAGCAGGCATGGCAATACTTGATGCAGATAGTGAACAGGCAAAGACAAACATGCTTTCCAAGGAGATAATCTTTTTTGACAATCTGCTCACTCTTTCAAAGCAGTACAAATCAGGGATAATAACAGAGGTTAAGTCCATAGAGCCGAAGAAACTGCAGAAAGTAGAGAGCAACGATAGTGAAAGCGAAAAAATCGTTATAAAGATACTTTCTGACATACCCAAATTTGTTTGGAGAAACGACAAATCCTACGGGCCTTTCAGTTTCCCTAACGTAATAGAAATAGACAAGGACGTAGCGCAGATACTCATAAAGAGCGGAAAAGCCGAGAGCGTGTAAATGACCCTTTTCAAGGAAAAGATAGAAGACCGAGAATACCAGAATAATATATTTGAGACTGCAAAGACCGGCAACACTCTTGTTGTACTGCCAACCGGTCTGGGGAAAACTATAATAAGCGCCATGCTTGTTGATTACAGGCTGGAAAAATATCCTTCCTCAAAGGTTCTTTTCTTGGCGCCGACGAAGCCGCTTGCAAACCAGCATTACAAGACATTTTCTTCATTGCTTGAAGTAAATTCAAGCATAGTCAGCGGTTCGGTGTCCAGCAGCAAAAGAAGCAAAATATACGAAGATGCACAGCTGATATTCGCAACACCCCAAACTATAGAGAACGACATGGCAAAAAAGATCATAGACTTCTCGAATTTCAGCCTGCTTATAGTGGATGAAGCTCACCACACAATAGGGAATTACTCCTATGTAAAAATAGCGAAAGCATACTCTGAGCAGTCTATTCATCCAATCATACTTGGACTTACTGCTTCTCCTGCATCGGACAGGGAAAAGATAAAGACGATATGCAGCAATTTGCAGATAAGCAACGTAGAGATAAGATCAGATGATGATCCAGATGTTATACCCTACATACAGAAAAAAGACATAGAAGAGATAAAGGTTGACCTTCCGCAGGAAATGCTAGAACTTGCCAACAATGTAAAGCTGCTTATAAGCGAATCCATAAGCGAATTGCAGGAGATAGGCCTGCTGAAAAACGTGCAGAAAACAAGGATAAACCGGATTACTATCCTTATGCTGCAGAAAAGCCTTCAGAGGCAGATGTTCAGCGGAAAAAGGACTTATTACCTTATCAGAGGGATAATACTGACTTCAAAGCTTTTGAAGCTATATCATTCTTATAATTTGTTATCAACGCAGAGCCTTGCAGCGTTTTATAATTTCTTGGAGAAGATACAAAACGGAAAGGCAAAGACTGACAAGGATCTTTCTTCAAACAAAAGGTTCATTGAAATAAAAGAGAGAACTAAAGAATTGCTGGACAGCGGGATGGAGCATCCAAAGCTTGAACAGCTTCAAATCATATTCACAAATTATTTTAACGAATCAAAAAAAGCCATAGTGTTTGCACAGTACAGGGATACAGTAGACATAATATATAATAGCATATCTACGATAGAAGGCATAAGGCCAATAAAATTTATCGGCCAGGGAAAGGGGGGGTTGTCGCAGAAAGAGCAGGTCAACATAATAAGCGATTTTGAATCGGGAATATACAATGTGCTTGTTTCAACAAGTGTCAGCGAAGAAGGAATGTCTATAAAAGGCGTTGATCTTGCTGTGTTTTATGAAACAATACCAAGTGCAATAAGAAACATACAAAGAAGGGGAAGGGTGGGGAGGTTCTCTGCAGGCAGGATATTCATACTGATTACAAGGGGAACAAACGACGAGGGTTATTATTGGCTTTCAAAAAGAAGAGAAAAGAGCATGAAAAGAATCATAAAAAACATAAAGGAAAATCCGGATACAATAAAGCAGGATGGTACATTGCATCCGTTTGTCTAACTTCCGAAAATCTCAGTTTCGCACGTCCCACCAGGAGAGTACTTCACCCCGTCTATGGAAACATTGCTTCCAGAGGTATTCCCTATGATTACAGTGTTTATGCTAGGATCAATGATTGTTATATCCGTTGAAAGTGAATTTATGCCTGCTGTATAGTTACCTATCACTGATAAAGATGAAGGGTCACTTTTAGCAGTATTGCTTACAAATACCGTGTAAATCAATCCAGGGCTGCCGTCTGATACCGTTATTTTAAAGGTGTTCTGTTTAGAAGGCGTGCTTACATTTGTAACATTTGCAGAGCATGCTACAGGAGAACCGCTTCCGCTTGTTATTAACCCGGAAGGGAGAATAGCAAAATGGAAGACAGAGCTTGCAATTACAACCCCTATCACTAGAAATGCAATAAGTAGTATTACGACTATGAAATACTCTACAGCGCTTGCACCCTTCATTTCGTAACTGCGCATATGTAGATTAAATTCCTCCCCAAAAAGTTTGGTTTTGATATTCCTATCTGCTGAGGCAGAGAAGCAAAGAAGTAGAATAAAGACTGTGCGCATTGTTCTAAGCCCGTAGCATACAAAGCCGAATAAGCAAGTTTCCCTGTGTATGTAAGCACGTTAGGTGCAACGTCATCCTTGCACACCGTATTGTTAAAGCATTCTGCAGCTCCAAATCCCGCAAGTGCTGTTCCAACCACCAATCCGGGATTTGATGGCGCAAGAAGGTCTGCACCTATACCAGATACAACTGCCCTTGAGCACTCGTCCTCTATACCGGCATTCGGATAATTGTTAAGAAATGTTGCAGGTTCACATTCACTTGGCAGACTTATCGAGCTTGGCGGAAATCTTGTTCCAACTAGTGAATTAAGGTAAACTATGTATATTTGTGCGTTGTTTATCGACTTGCTACTGTTTGGAAATACAAACCCACTATCACTTGAATTACTCACATTTTTATAGCTGAATATAACATTGTCACCGGGTTTTAGATAATCTGCATATGATTCATTTATTATTGAGGTGCTTTTTACCGGTTCTGTTAATACGCAAGAGGAAGGAGCTTCGTATGAATCTGTTGTAGAATCATAGCCTACCGTGCAGTTGTTACCATTGCAGAAATTGGTGTAAAGATCCGTACACGACGCAATGTTTCCGCTTGGAGTTGAGCAAGTTCCTAGAGTAGTGTTGAAAGAACAACCTTGCGATGCTTCGCAAAGATAACTGGAAAGATTCATCGCAGCAGTAGGCGCTTTAGATCCATTCAATGGTATGTACTTTGTTGCATATCCTTGTGTAAATGCAGTGTAACCTGACTGGCTTCTGCAACTGAAGTAATTTGTTGATGGGGCCTCACATAAACTTGGCTCGCTTAAATCACATGAATATCCATTTAAATTTGAGCTTGTCAATGGGTCTGAGCAGGACTGAATGGCAGTGTGGTTAAGGCAGCTCACCTCCGTCGTATAAGCATTTGTCTCAAGATAATTTGTAAGGTTGTTTATAGTTATGTTCTGGTTTATGTTTACGTCTACTACAGAGCATGTTGCAGGTGAACTAGTTAGTACAGTAAGTCCTTGGTTTGCCCCATACTGATTCCAGCAGCTTGTAAGGTCTGTCCCTACAGTTGAAAATACCTGGGAAGGTTGGGAACCTGGGCCGTATCCAGAGGTTGCAGTGGTACAACCGAAAAGCGGTGGCGCTATGCCAACTGCTTTAAGCGTGCTGCTTAAGCAGAAGAAATTCGATACACATAACCCATTATAATAGAAATTGGTGAATTCAGAGCTCACATAGCAGATACCGCTGTTTGAAAGATTTACTCCTACCAATAAAAGATATCCTGCGATAGCAACTATGACTATTATGAATATCACTGCCAAAACTATAAATATAAAGCTCTCTCCAGGAGTCTCTGCCATTAATTAAGTAGTGTTTTCATGGAATAAATTAATATCCAATCCGTCTTTGAATAAGGTTGGCTTATTGATTGGGTATGCATACGAATACCCTGCTTTGACTGTAAATCATGTAGTTGCTTAACTTTCCGCATAGAGGCACATAATAATTACAGCCGCTGGTCTCATTTACAACATTTAAAGAGGGATTGCCATTGCTGAGAGAGCTTACGGTTTCCTCGCTTTGATTTACTGTTTCATTTGAATAGGCGCATACCGATATGTCATTGATTATAGGCTGCTGGTACCGGGCAGTGTATTCGCATTGGTCTACAAAGCTTATTTCACAGTTTTTTATTCCGTTTGAGGGGTATTCAAAGTAAGTAACTGTATAGCTGGAATTTGAAAGGTTATCCGATGGCTTTATGTATGCTGCGTTTCCATTGCTCCCGTTTGTTATGAAAACAACCTGCAGAGGATAGCTGCCGTTGTAATTGCTGTCAATGTAGCTTATTACTGCTGAATAGTTTACATTGCTGCTTTGACTGATCAAAGACCCTTTATAACAGTTGAATATCTGGTCCAGGTTTTTAGCCGAAATGATCTGTGAGCCGATGCCGGCGTTTCCGCCCGAAAACAAGCTGAAGCAGGAAGACGCTTCCGTATAAAATGAAGAAGCAAAATCAGCTGTTGTTTTTTCATTAATGTTTGCGGTCTGAAGGCAGTCTTTTTGTACCTGTGCTGACTGTGTGGGGCTTACAACTATATTTGAAAGGCCAAATGCCGAAGTTACGCTGGTGAAAGGAGATAAAAAGCTGTTTACTATTTTATATTGTGTGAAGGCAGTAAAGCAGCTGATTCCAAAGCTTAGCGTCCCGAAAGATGTTATTATCGAAAATGAAACTACTGCCAGTATTATTCCTGCTATTATCACAAAGATAACGAATACTATTGTAAGCAGTATCCCCTCCTCCATTCAGGAACCTCCTCCGAGAAGATTTCCAAAATAAGAAAACGGAGAGCTGCTGTGGGAGCTGGCATAAAATAAAATCACTATAAGACCTATGGCTGCCAGGGCCGTTATTATAACAAGCATTATCCAGATAAGACGCCATTCTACGCTTCCTTTATTATCCATATCACTGACCTACGCATGCCGGGCAGTAAGGGCCGTCTCCAGATATGCATGCTGTAACGTTTATTGCGCAATTCTGTATGTCCGTAGCGTTGTCTGCTACTATATTGCTTTCCGAACAACTAAATAAATCAGCAGTGTTTGTAGGTGAAACCACGCTGCATGTACTGGTTATATTGGCAGGCGGGCTTGCTATGCAGTCCTGCACTGCAGATTCGCTCCCTTGGCCATTTGTCCACAGATCATAGTAGCACCAATGCCTTATGCATGTCTGCTGCGCTGTGGCCGCATTATAACAAGCGTTTTCATCATAACAGCGGAAAAGCGTTGTACCCTCCATCCTGTTTGCATATCCATATTCTGCGCTTGTAAACTGATTTTGCAGCAAAGCCGTTGAAGAATCGCAGCCTATGGGAAAAATGGAAGAGTAATTATTGTAAAAAAGGAAAAACATTGTGAGGGCTATTACTATGCCGATAAGCACTTCAAAGAAAAGAAACTGTTCAACATCCATTTGATTCTTAGCCCGTATTAATTTAAATTGTTTTTGTAAATGCCAATCTTAAAAATAAATGCGGTAATTGTCTGCAAAAACGTTGCGGTGGCTTTAATGACTCTTCGATTTACAGTTTTTCCTTGTCTGCCATCACTACTTCAAACCACTTGTTCTTTCCGTCTTCTATTAGAAAGTAAGAACCTATTACCTTCATGTTTTTGTACACTCTAAGGGCCCTGTTCCTTGCTATGCCTTCCTTGCTTACATCTAGTTTGTAGTATAATCCGCTTTTGCTTGGTCTTCTTGCATGGTTTGGCCTCGGCCTTCTGAAATCACCCTTGCTTACCCTGACTCTTACAACTATGTATCCCTGTTTTGCCTTGTATCCTATTGTTTTGGCCTTTGCAGG
>JAMCRO010000029.1 GCA_023380615.1 Candidatus Parvarchaeota archaeon
CTCCAAAATTAGAAAAGGATTTAAAGGAATAGATACTCATCTTAAAGATATAGAAGAAAGGAGGAGATATAATGAAAGTTATTAATGTGAAGAACAGGTTCGTGCCTCACTGGCTTAATTACAAGCAGGAGGAAGTGGAACAGCTCATAATAAACAAATCACAGAAGGGCCTTACAAAATCGGAGATAGGAACGGTATTGAAGGACCAGTATGGGATACCTTCCATAAAGGACATAACGAAGAAAAGCGTAAGCACCATACTTAAAAGCAGAGGGATACAGGAGCAATTGCCTGAAGACCTGATAGCGCTTTACAAGAAGGCCGTAAAGCTGCACATGCACGTTGATAAGATGAAAAAAGACAAACATTCCAAAAGAAGTTTGGTTGTCTTAGAGAACAGGATAAAAAAACTCATTAAATACTACAAACAGACTAAGGCATTGCCTAAGGACTATGAATACTCGCTTGAATCTGCAAGGTTGGTAGTAAAGATATGAATCAGCCCAATTCTTGGTACAAGGTAAAAGCCGTTGATTTTGATAACGCAGAGATAGGCAGCGTATACGGAAATGAAGCAAACATACCTAAAAGAGTACTGTTCATAAACGCAAACAATTTGCCTGATGTAAAGACAAAGCCGGGCTTCAAACTTGGCTTTAGGCTGATTTCTTCAACCGAAAACACGGCAAACGCACAGCTCGAATCACTTGTGCTTTCAAGGGAGCAGGTGGGCAGAATGGTCAGACACAATTCCTCAAAGATAGATGTGGTGAGAAAGGTAAAAATAGATGAAAAGGAATACGCAATAAAAGCATTGATACTGATAAACAAGGCAGAGAACAAATACAGAAAATTCGTAAGGGCAGAAGCAAATGAATTCCTAGACAACCTGGCCGAAAAGAAGAACCTGAAGGAATTGGTCCTGGACGTTCTTGCCGGAAAGGTACAAAACCAGCTTCACAAGAAGTTAAGCAAGATATACCCTACGAGAGCCACTGAAATAAGAATGATAGAAAACACGGGAAGTTAAGTTTGTTAACCACTGTAAAAAATTTACAAAATTTAAGCACATGCTATTCTATAAGGTAAATTTCTACGGTAAATACTATATATAACTTAAAAAATTAGTGGACTCGACGGGATTTGAACCCGTAGTCTCTCCCATGCCATGGGAGCGCGTTGCCAATTGCGCCACGAGCCCTCACAAAGTATAATATAATTTAAGAATAAAAACATGGAATAAATAGGTATTGCTGTTTATCTGTGTATGTCTCTGCCGTATTTTTTCAGCCTGTAATCTATTCTATTCAATTCATTCCTTGCGTCCTTAAGCTGCCTTCCCGACAGTTTCCCCGAGTTTATCAAACTAACAAGATTTTGGCGCCTGTCCATCAATCCAGTTGCTTCTATTTGATTCTGCATCTGTACATCCAATTTTCCATTTTTGTCTACCGGTGACTTGTGAGAGAACCACAGCGGTGTTTTCACTCTTTTATCAAACGCGCTGCTTGGACCGACAATCCCAGAAGTTGCATTCTGTAAATCTGCCTGCTGTTTTCTGTTTTCGGCTTCTTGTTTTGCAGCTTCTGCAGCTCTTTGCTGCTCCGCTCTTTTCAAAGCATCTAATTGTGCATCTGCACGTCTTTGCTCTTCGAGCATTTCCTGCCTTCTCTGTTCCTGCTGTTCTCTTATCAACCTATCATGTTCGGCCTGCTGTCTTGCCGCTTCCGCTAATTTGGCCTGCTCTGCCAGCCTTTCCCGTTCTGCTCTCTCTCTTTCTGCATTTCTCCTTGCGGCTTCCAATTGGGCGTCTGCTAACCTCTGTTCTTCGAGCATTTCCTGCCTTCTCTGTTCCTGCTGCTCCTTTATAAGATTATTCTGTCTTACCTGATCTGGAGATTTTGGAGATATATTGCTTGATATTTTTTTAAGTTTTTTATCGATCTTTGCAACCTCTTTACGCCTTGTTGAATTTGACAGATTGAGAGTGGGATCCAAAAGTTTATTTCTTTCATTGAGCAAAGCAGAAACGTCCTTATTCCTTGATTCCTTTGAGATCTGCTTGTCAAACAGTTTTCTTGCGGCTTTGTCCTTTTGAACTGGGCCCAAACCTCCTTTTTTTGCAGCATTTGCCAGGTCAAAAAGATCCCCAGCCTGGCTGTTTCCAGTGTTGCTTATAAAGGTATTTTTCTTGTTAAGGTTGTTCTGTTGTTTCTTCAACGCTCTCTTTTGTGACCATGACAACTTGTAATTGCTTTTTGCATTTGACTTCAAATTCTTTAAAGCCTGGTCTCTTGAGAAAAAGCCTGTTAGCTTCTGCAAGTCCTTGTTATTTGAAAGTTGTTTTTTGGAGTACTGGGCCTGTGTAAGCTTTGTCCTGTCAGCAACGTTCTGCCATGCCTCATTTGCAAGTTTGTTTTTGAGCTGCGCCACCTTTAACTGCTCATCCGGCGTAAGGTTGCCTTTTTTCATTAGATTCCGGTATTCCTGCAAATTAGAATCGTTTGACTGCTTTCTATTTGCTATTGAAGAGAGAACTTTATTCTGTAACTTTGCATCTTTCTGTGCTTTCTTCTGCTGCTTTAAATCAAGCTTATCCTGCTTTGAGAGCTTAGGGCCATGCCTGCCCCCTTTTCTAATTAGAAATATCACCAACAGTATGGCAACAAACAATGGAATCAAAACTATCGGACTAAAAAGAAAGGCCGCAAACCCAGGTATAAGCAATGCAATTAAAAGGAAGACTATGAAAAGAAGGATTACCCTCAAAACTATGTTGCTGTGCGTTTTTACTCCCCTTAAAAGAAGTATTATAAAGACAGCAACGGCAATTATCCCGAAAACAAGCGGCAGTATGCTAAGTATGTTGATATGCAGAATGGAATTTACAGAATTCGTAAGCCCCGAATCATTTTCAAACAGGATTAAAATTAAAAAAAGCGCAACGATTAAGCCTATTAACCTTATAGACCTCGGGGATTTGACGGCTGCAAGCATTCCAAGTATCAATGCTATGAATGCCAGGACTATGAAGGTGTTCAGGAAGAAATGCAGTAAAGTATTGTCCGTATAAAGTAAAAAGAAGGTTATAAGCGCAAATATGAAAGAGATGGCAATCCTTCCGCTGGAAAGCTGTGTCCTGTCCAAGGCTATTGCAAAGATTATGAACATCACTATGGCAAAAAAGCCTGCGTATATGTATGAATTTCCAGATGTTAAACCGGAAAGAAATGATGAACCTACAGAAGAAGAGGTACTTATTGTCGGTATCCCGGTCTGCGCATGAACCGAGGATATGGAAAGCACGGCTAATAAGAATAAGACTGCTGTGATATGGCTTATTTTCATATTTTAATATGCCTTTTATGAGTTATAAATTTAGTTTTTAGAAAGGTTTTTAAATGAAAAGCAAGATTTAAGAATTGCAGATTACTATATTATAGAATGAAAGAAGAAGACATGGAACTAAAAGGAAAAACGAAAAAACTCAAGAAAAAGACTGTGGAAGAAGCTCCCTCGGAAGAGGAAAGCATGTCTCAGATGGAGTTTGAAACAAACACTGAATGCCCTAAATGTGGACAGAAAAAGATAATATCCTGGACTGAACAGACAAGAAGTTCGGACGAACCGCCAACTAGGTTCTACAAGTGCGTAAATTGTGGTTATACTTGGAGAGAGTACAGTTAGAAGTATATGGAAGAGACTGACCTTATAATAATAGGAGCAGGACCTACCGGGATGTTCGCCACTTTCTGTGCAGGTCTAAGAGAGATAAACAGCATAACGCTTGAAAGCCTCGACACTCACGGCGGCCAGATGCTGGAGCTTTATCCTGAAAAGATAGTATATGATGTACAAGCTGTTCCAAAGATGAAGGCCGTAGATTTATCAAATAAAATGTACGAGCAGAGCATGCTTTTCAAAAAAAGGATAGAATTCAATTCA
>JAMCRO010000030.1 GCA_023380615.1 Candidatus Parvarchaeota archaeon
CCGAGATAAGCCGCGGTGTCTTTACATTGACCGACTCTGCTCAAAACGCGGAGCAGAATGCAGTTAAATCAATAATAGAGCAATTTGCAGGAAAAGGCTCCTATAATCATTATGGTTACGAACCGGTTTCAATTTCAAAAGACACCGCGGCTTATCTCGGAATAAGTACCGATGAAAAATTCATGAGGATGAGCGGCAGAAAGGGCATAACGGTTGAATTTGACGATTTGGCTGCTAAAATAAAAGGCAGGGTTGTAGAAGAAGCAGAGAAAAGCGGCAGAAAAATGGAGGAGGATCCTGCTAAAAGAATAGCTTCAAACGTAATCAGATACTATATATTAAGATTTTCTCCGTCAAAAATGGTGGTATTTGATATAAACGATGCAATCTCTTTAAAAGGAGACAGTGCAGTGTACGTAAATTACAGTTATTCAAGGGCATTGAGCATACTTAACAAGGCAAGTGCGAATGATTACGATGACATCTCATTTGACGAAAACGAAGCAAAATTTATAAGGGAGATTTTTCTTTGGGAGACCGTTTTGGACAATGCAGTCTCTAACCTTAAACCGAACTTGGCGTGCGAATACCTGCACAGGATATCCGATGTTTTTAACGCATTTTATGAAAAAAACAGGATACTGGGGGATAAAAGAGAGAAGGAAAGGCTACTTTTGGTAAGGGCATTTAAAAAAGTTGTAGAGAACATTTCTTATTTTCTTGGCATTGATTTGGTTGAAAGAATTTAATCTGCAGCAAAATACGAAAAATAAAATGCAAACATATATTTATTGCCGTTGAGATAGTATTGATTGTGATTAAATATTATGGATGAAAATCAACTTAATACTCTGTTTTCAAATGGAATACTTGTAGATTCATCCATAAAGGACGTTAATATCTCTGACATCGAGGGTCTAATAAAAACACTTAAAGAAAAAAACGTGAACTTTCTTGATATAAACACTTTTCATGATTTATATGACGGAGAGGCTAACACGGATTCGAGCATAGAAATAATAAAAAACTATGAAAGTGAGATATCAGAGTCAAAGCCCCCCAACTGGGTAAATTATTTTAATGACAGATTCAACAGGTTAAAGGCAATCCTCATGAGTAAGGATAGATCTGGATTACTGTCATTGTCAAACATAAAGAACATGCCTCAGAGTTCCGATGTAAAATCAATAGTGATGGTTTCCTCTGTTTCTATAAGCCCTGTAAAAAAATATACAATAATGGATGTAGAGGATAACACTGGCAGTTACAAAGCGATAATAACAAATTCTAATCAGGAAATCCTTGAAGACCAAGTTGTGATGATAACGGGAAGAAAATACAATGATGCAATATTTGTAAAGGACATTATATTTCCGGAAATACAAATGAAGGAAAAAGTAAAGCAAGAAATAGATGATTCATTTATTCTTTTTTTATCAGACATACATGTTGGGTCAAAGCTTTTTGTAAATGATGCTTTTGAAAAGTTCATAAAATGGATAAACGGTGAAATACCAGAGTACTCAAACATAGCCAAGTTAGTCAAATTTATTGTATTAAATGGCGATTTGATAGACGGAATAGGGGTATACCCCGATCAGGAAAAAGAACTAGCTATAACCGATCTTAAAGGACAATATACTAAACTGTACACTTTTCTTGACAGAATACCCAAAAACATAAAACTGATCCTGTCACAGGGTAATCATGATGCTACACACATTGCAGAGCCCCAGCCAAAACTTGACAAAAATTTTGCGGAAAGTCTGTATAAATTAAAGAATGCAGTTTTTCTCTCAAATCCCTATCAGGTTAATCTCGTAGTAGGAAAAGCAAAGATTAACCTGCTTTCATATCATGGCTTCAGCATCACTTACTATGCAAATAAGATACCAAAATACAGTAAAATGGACGCAGATGACATAGAAAACATAATGAAGATACATCTCAAATCAAGGCATCTTGCACCCTCGCATGGCTCAACGCAATTGATGCCTTTACCAAGAGATTATCTTGTAATAGAGGAAACCCCCGACATATACGCTACTGGGCACATACATAAGACTCTTGCGTCCATTTATAAGGGAACCGTTCTTATAAATTCATCATGCTGGCAGTATCAAACTTCTTATCAGAAAAAATACGGTATGAATCCGGATGTAGCAAAGGTTCCAGTGGTAAACATGCGCGATAAAAGCTTTCAGATACTTGATTTTCTTGGAGATAAGGTCCAAGCATACAAAAAGGGGTTAAAGGAGGTATAAAATGGAAGGAAAAATAATAGTGATAGAGGGGATAGACGGTGCTGGAAAGGCAACACAGACCAAAATTTTAAAGGAAGCGCTTGAAAAAGAGGGCAAGAAGGTTTCAACGTACTCTTATCCGGATTATTCATCTGTTTATGGAGAAAGAATAAAGGCGTTTCTGTATAAAAAGATAGACCTGAACGTGGATGAGCTTTTTATGGATTATATAATTGACATGGTAAAGGACAGAAACAATATAATAGACGAGGTAAAAAAAGGAAATTACGTTATAATTGACAGGTTCTTCTTTTCCACCCTGGCTTATCAGTCGGCCGGCGGGTTTTCTTATGAAAACGGAAAACAGATTGTAAAGCTTTTGGACATGCCGGTAGTAGATAAAGTTTTTTACATAAACGTTCCGGTTGATATTTCTATGCAGAGAAAGGAAAAACAGAAGGGAAAAATGGATGTGGACAAGTTTGAAAGCAATAAAAACTTTCTTTCTAATGTTTCAACGTTTTATGATAAATTAAAAGGTGAGGGTTTTCATGCCAAAGCTTGGGAAGAAATAGACGGCAGCAAAAGCATAGAAGAGATATCTTATTTAATAAAAAAAAGCTTTGATTAATCATGAAAGGGAAGTTTATAGTAATAGAAGGCATAGACAACGCAGGTAAAGGCACGCAGTCTGCTCTTCTGGCGGAGCATTTAAGGTCTAAGGGGTTTAAGGTTCTTTTGACAAAAGAACCAACTAACGGAATTTTGGGAGGGATATCAAAGGCCGCATTAAACAAGGAGCTTACTCTTTCAAATAAAGCACTTCAGCTGCTTTTCTGTGCCGACAGAGCACATCACCTTGACACTGAAATAGAGCCTGCGATGCAGGATGGTTTCATTGTACTCTGTGATAGGTACTTCTTTTCAACGCTTGCGTATGGCTTTGCATCTAATATAAATTACAAATGGCTTCGTTCTGTCAATATAAGCTTCAGGAAACCGGACCTCGGTATATACCTGGATTTGGACCCAAAAACTTCTTTATCAAGATCCGTAAAACAGGTAGATGGCCTGCAGCTTTTCGGCAACATTGAAAAAATCTCAAAAGTCAGACAGGCTTATCTATCAATAGCAAAGGAATTTCATCTCAAAAAAGTGGATGCTAAAGGAACGGTTGAAGAGGTAAGTCAAAGAATAAATAAGATTGTTGATAAGTTCTTTAATATAAAGGTATAATCAATCTTATGCAAATTGGATCAAAAAGTCAGTCTTCCCTAGAGTATCTCATAGTGATGGGCATAGCAATATTTATATTGGGCGCGGCGATATCCTACGCAATATACTATCAAGTCGGATATAACTCTGCAGGCACATCGCAGGATCTTCAATTGGCAGCTACAAGCATAGCAAACGCAGTAAATGCTTTGTCAGAAAGTGGCGTTGGTTCTTCGCAGCAGTTCAGCTTTTCTTCTCCTGGTTTAAACTTAGTTTCCTCAATTTGCAACACTTCTGTCTCTTTGTCATTTGGTGGGGAAGAAGCCTCTCAATCCTTGTCTTTATATACAGCAGGAGAGCTTCCGGTAAGCTCTGGAACTTTTGTTGGGAAAGTAACGCTTGTAAAAGAGAACGGCAAGCCAGAGGCGCAAATATCGCTGGATCTGCCAATATCGTACATTTCAACTTCTTACATTTACAATCCATCAAGTGTTTTCTACAATGTTTCTTTTCTTGATACAAATGGGAATCTAGTTGGAGATGTAAATTTTACTATTATAATATACAATGATAATAAAATAATAGCTGAGCAGAATGAAAGTACTTTATCCGGTTATTATTCTGGAAGCATTTCCCCAAGCCATGGTGGCCAATTCTCTCCGAGTTCAACCGCCGAAATATACGTTCAATCACTGAACATAATAAGCCCGTCTTGTTTTCTTCCGCAGCAACTTCTTATAATTCCAAAAGGTGTTTTGAATTTCGTCCCGTTGACTATAAAAAATAGTCAATCTACTGCTACTGCTTCCCCATTCCAACAGGAAGTAGTTGTTGACTCTGCAAACTACCAGCAGTACGAAGCTTCAAACTTGCAGAACGTGGAATTCTTTTATCCGAACGGAACAATAATTGATTCATGGCTAGAGTCAGGAAATTCAAATACTGCAACCAGCAGTGTTTACTGGCTTAAACTAAGCGGTATATCTGCTTCTTCTTCAATAACCGTTTATATGGGTTTTGCATCAAAATCTGCAAATTTGTTTAACAACACTAATGACGGAGAAGCTCCGCAGTTATCCAGCACATATGCAGAGTATGACAACGGTGCAAATGTATTTTTAAATTATTATTCCGGGGCAAGTGATAGCGGATGGACTACGGCAGGAACTGCAGGACAGACTAGCTCGGCCCCTTCCGGTTCCCCATTCGGTACAAATGCGTTATACGCATTAAATTCCGTAGGAAACTACCTGTACACCGTAGCAAATGGCCAGTCCGATAATATGGTAATTGAGTATTATACATACATCAATAGATTAAATGATGTATTCTTTTTAGAAAATCCGAGTGGAAGCGGACAATTGGCTAGGCAGGGAGACGGAAGCGGTTGGTACGGGATAGCTTCAACGGCATCATGGACATCATGGTCTACACCACCGGATACTGGTTCATGGAGCGGAGAATGGGTTCTTTCAGGAGTTGTAGTTAAAGGAGGTTCTGCTACTCAGTATCTTTCTACGAATTTGGGAGATTATGGAAGCGAGCTTGGGCAAAATCCATCTAATACCTATTCTGTTTCTAATAATGGCAATTATCTAGGGTTAGTAGGAGACGGTGGCGGTTCTAGCGATGAGTATTGGAACGGACTTATAATAAGAGCGTATCCTCCAAACGGGGTAATGCCTTCCGTATCTTTCGGCCCCATACAGCCACAGATTACTGTATTTGTTAACGGTGTCAAGGATGGAAATAATGGAATAGCAGATGGAAGCATAACAAATATAACTGCTTTTGGTTTACAGGCTAGTCACATAGGCCTGATGATAAACGGTTCTGTAGTGGTTCCTTTGGGATCTGCAAGTTTGTCATATCAAAAAGCATTGCCTGTAGGTCTGTATAATGTAACTGTTTTTTCTAATCAATCGAATCTTGCGAACCAAACCTATTGGGAAGCAGTAGCAAACATACCTAAGAATGTAAAGGAGTTTGTTCCTGTATCTATAACAAATCTGGAATCGTCTGCAACTTCAAATCCCTTCCAAGATAATATATCAATAGATTCTTTTGAGTATAACAGCTTTGAAAATCAGAGCCTTAGCAACGTTGAATTTTTCTCACCAAGTGGAAATGTTATACCTTCATGGCTCGAATCAGGTGATTTGGCCTATTTCGATGGCACAAATAGCTATGCAAACCTACCGGAAGGCTATCCTTTTAGCATGGCTAGCACATTTACGATAAGTGTTTGGTTTAAAACAACCAGTGATGGAGTTGTATTGTGGAATGGTAATTCAGAGCAGGTTTCTTCCGCAGGTTGTTACAGTCCTATTATATATGTAACCAAAAACGGGGATTTGGCAGGCGGTGATTGGGTCACTTCTCAGCCATTTAACACAAATCAATTTGTAGCCAATGGGCGGTGGAATTCGGTTACAATAGTGCAAACGCCTTCGGAACAAATTTTATACTTAAATGGTACTGAGATAGCAACTTATTCAGGAACGCCTCAGTCGTGTTCTTCGACTTATTGGACAATAGGTGAGGGAAATACTGGTAGCTGGGCAGGTACAAACGGCGGGAATTTCTATTTCAATGGAGACATAGCAAATGTTCAGTTCTACAATCGAGTCTTTTCACCTTCAAAAGTAGCCTTACTTTATGATGAAGGAATTGCCGGTTCACCTTTAAACAGTTCCGGATTGATTGCATGGTACCTCTTAGCTGGAAATGGAAACGAGCAAAATGGCCACAATACTTTGTCGATGAACAATGTTCAGTTCAATGGCGTTTCAGCAGCAAGTACTTCAACCAATTATTGGCTAAAAGTGGGCAGTATCCAGCCAAGGGAATCTTACATTGCATTCATGGGCTTTGCATTGCCAAACATAACCTTGTTTAACAACACTAATGACGGAGAGGCTCCGCAGATTTCTACAACCTATGCGGAATATGATGACGGTGCAAACGTGTTTAATATCTATTCCAATTTCGCAGGAACCAGTTTGCCAAGTGATTTCACCTCCTATGTGGGAGATGCTACATTGTCAGTGGATAATGGCCTTGATATACAAGTAGCAAACGACGGCTGCTCAAGTACTTGGGCAGGTATCATTTATAACAATCCAATAGACTCAGCTAGTTCTATAGTGGAAACATACAGTTCAGGAACTAGGGTTGCAGGGCCTGAAGATGTCGGTTTATATACTGGGAATAGCGACACTGCCGGAGGATATGCGGGTGTAGCGGACACTTGGGGATGGGGTTATGGATCAATAAGCGGCGGCTACGGAAATCTAGGCGATCCATTTGATATAAGTTTTGGAAGCGGAGTAGCAAGTATTTACTGGATTGGAAACGGAGATGAAGGAATTGGATGGAATTATAACTTTGTTTCGTCAACAAATACAAATGAAGTTTGGAGCAGTAGTTTATATGCGGCTATACAGACCGGGCAGTGTTCTCCCGGGGCAAACATGGTTTATTACTGGTTTAGGGTGAGAACTTACCCTCCAAACGAGGTTATGCCATTTGAAAGCATTGGGCCATTGAACGGACAGTAAGTTAATGTATAAATCCATGCAGTTTTTAAGATAAGTATGGCAAGCAAGATTAAAACCGTAGTAACGGTAGGACCGGCATGTGACAGTTATGAGATGCTTAAAAAAATGATTCTTAGAGGAGCGGACGTATTTAGATTCAATCTTTCTCATGGAGACAAACAATATTTTAGAAAGGTAGTTGCAAACGTAAGGAAAGCGGAGGAAGAAACGAAAAGAAACGTTCTCATGTTTTTCGATCTACCCGGACCAAAACTAAGAACAGGAAAAGTCCACGGAGATAAAATAGAAATAAAGGAAGGAACGGAATATACTTTCGGCAAGAACGGACAGATACAGGTTTCAGGGGAAATAATAAAGATGATAAATTTGAAAAGCAAGCTTCTTTTATCCGACGGGAAGATAGAATTCAAACCAATAAGAAAGGAGATGGGGCTTTTGGTTGCGAAGGCATTGAATAGCGGTGTACTGCTTAATGAGCAGAGTATAAATTTCAAGGGGATCTCCTACCCTGGAAAATATCCAACGAAGAAGGACGAGGATGGGATAAAATTCGGCTTGAGCCTGGGGATAAACACCTTTGCTTTGTCTTTTATATCAAGTGCAAAGGACATAGAAAATGCTAGAAAGATAGCGGGAGAAAAAAGCGTGCTGATAGCGAAGATAGAAAGAATAGAAGCAGTAAAACATTTTGATGAGATAGTAACGGTAGCCGATGTTATAATGGTTGCCAGAGGGGATCTCGGTTTAAACATAGACATCGCAGATTTACCGGAGGTCCAAAAGAAGCTTTTATCATTGTGCAACGAAAACAGCAAGCCGGTTATAACCGCTACACAGATGCTTGAATCGATGACAAACAACGTAATGCCGACCAGAGCGGAAGCAGATGATGTCTTTACTGCAATAGATGAAGGAACGGATGCGGTCATGCTTTCGGAAGAAACTGCTATAGGAGTTTATCCTTTAAAGGCGCTGTCAATGTTAAAAAGAATAATAGAGAAATACCGCTATTCTGGCATTGTAAAAAGATACAAGATAACGGATATACACGATGCCATATTAAATTCGGCAATAGATTTAGTTATAAGCACTAAAATAGACAAGATAATAACATTTACTCCTTCTGGCAGAAGTGCATTTAGACTTTCAAGGCACCATCTTCAATTGGATATCTCTGCGGTTACAACAAGCAAAACAACCTTTTCCAAGTTATCTTTCAGCAAGAATGTTAAAGGCATACTTGTAAAAAGCCTTGAAAGGGCGGAAGGCGATCTTTTTAAGATAGCAAAAGAACGCGGCATAAAAAAAGCGATAGTTATTTCAGGCTTGTCGTTGAGTGAAAACTCGACAGAGAACATAAGGATAATAAGCTTTTAACTGCTGATACTTTTAAATAAAAAATCAGTATAATGGCAAAATTGAAAGAATTTATAGGTTAAATGAAATATAATTTCAAATGTTAACCTATTTAAACGTAAAAAATCTATATCAGTAAATAAAACAATTGCAATTAAATTATGGGACATCAGATAACTTG
>JAMCRO010000031.1:0-5818 GCA_023380615.1 Candidatus Parvarchaeota archaeon
TTACATTTATAGAGGATGCAGTCAACATCTCCGCATTTGTCCTTTTCAGTGAAACTCCAGAAATTCTTGCCGCAGACCCGGCATTTGTATCTCTTTAAACCCAATTCAATGAGCGAATCGATGGGTATAAGTTCCTTTGGTTCTTCCTGCATTTTTCTCTTGATTATCCCTTCTACTTCCTTTTTTTCCATAATATTTATCTGTTTGTTGAATTATAATTATATGTCAACTATTAATAATATAATGCAGATTTAATATATTTAATGCAAAATGGCCGCGATAGTTTAGCTAGGCAGAACAAAAGGCTGTGGCCCTTTAGACAGGGGTTCAAATCCCCTTCGCGGCCCACTTCTGTCTTTTAAGGAATAAGGTTTTAATTACAGAAGTCATACTATTTTAGTTAACTATGGAAATAGATTCTTATCACAATCAAATAACTGCAGAGGTAAAAAAACAATATGAGCTCATAGGAAAATTAAAGCCCATAAACATACCCTTAGCTTCGGACGTAGCGGACAGGATAGAAGGTCTGCTTTCCGTTTTGAATCCAAATCTGATAAAAAGCGGCCTTGCGGATTTCATAAGGGAAGCCGAAAAGAAATACGGTCCAAATGACTGGAGGGTTGCAATCGACAGTGCAATAGCGACTGCGGAATCGAAGTTTGTAAAATTTGAAAACATACATGACGCCATAGAAATGGGCATAAGGGTGGGGCTTGCTTACATAACCGCTGCAATAGTTTCTGCGCCTTTAGAAGGATTCGTGAGGCTTGAATTTAAAAAAAGGATGGATGGGAAAGAATACTTTGCATGTCATTTCGGCGGTCCAATAAGGGGAGCAGGAGGAACAGCCGCGGCCTCGGTTGTAGTCATAGCAGATGCTCTCAGGGCCAATTTCGGCTACGGTAAATATGATGCAACCGAACAGGAGATAAGCAGGGTAAAGGTCGAAGTTACGGATTACAATGATTATGAAGCCAGGTTGCAGTATCTTCCGAGTTTGAATGAACTGGATTTTCTGCTTAAAAACATACCCATAGAGATTGACGGCGATCCGACAAGTGACAGAGAGGTTTCTGCTTACAAGGACCTGCCGAGGATAAAAACTAACAGGATAAGGAGCGGTATGTGCTTGGTACTTTGCGAGGGTTTTGCACAGAAATCAAACAAGGTAAATAAACTAATGAAGGGCTTTGCAAAAAATTATAACATAGAAGAAGATTTTGCGTTTCTACCCGATTACTTAAAATTAAAGGAGCTTTCACACGCGGAGAAGAGTGCAAATGAAAAGGAAAATACTCCTGCGCAGAAAGTACTACCGAATTACCGTTACCTTGAAGAACTTGCCGCTGGAAGGCCGGTTTTTTCGTATCCGCTTACAAGCGGCGGATTCAGATTGAGGTACGGGAGGAGCAGAACTTCAGGGCTTGCCGCGGCTTCAATAAATCCTGCTACGAACAGGATACTTTCTGATTTTATAGCTACAGGCTCCCAATTAAGGGTAGAACTCCCCGGAAAAGCATGCGCTATTACACCCTGTTCAACAATTGAAGGGCCGATAGTCAAGCTGAAGAACGGCTCTGTAAAAAGAATAAACACGGTTAAACAGGCAGAACAGTCCCTTAATGACATAGAAGAAATACTGTATATAGGGGACATATTGTTTAATTACGGGGACTTTTCAGAGCAGGGACACTTGCTAATGCCTTCTCCATTTGTAAGCGAATGGTGGGACAGGATAGTTGAAAGCAAGGGAGAGAATGCAGTAAATGAAGCCAAGAAGCTCAGCGGGTTTTCGGAATACAAGGACTTTTCATTGAAGTACTCTGTTCCATTGCATCCAAAGTTTGTTTATTTTTGGTCGCAGATAAGTTACAAGCAATTGACAGAACTCATAGAATACGTAAATTCAAATGCAAAAATAGAATACCAAAATGAAATACCCGGGTCTGCATATAAAATACTTACACTGCCGTTTGATGCCGCAGTAAAAAGAACGCTTGAGATTATAGCTATAGAACATTACGTAAAAGGAAACAGCATAGTAATAGACAACGCGGATTCATTTTTGTTTACTATCGGCTATGGCGCTTACAGTTTCGATACGATACTTTTGAAAATCGGCCAGAATTTCTCCAATTTGGAGCTTTTGAGCAGCATCTCCGGTTTGAAAATAAGGGATATAGCCGGAACATTCATAGGGGGAAGGCTGGGCAGACCTGAGAAGGCAAAGATGAGGGAGATGGATACAAATCCAAACGTCATATTCCCCATAGGAGAAAGCGGCGGCTCGTCTAGGAACATAATTGTCGCGGCTCAGAAGGAGAACGTGCTTGCAGAATACGGGCTGTTCTACTGCGAGAACTGCAAAAAGGAAAGCATATTTGCAAAATGCGACATATGCGGCTCGGAAACAAAAAGGATAAGGTACTGCAGGGTCTGCGGAACTAAAACAACAGATGCGTTTCATCACGGCAAGCCCACTGTTCAAAAAGCAAAGCAGAAGATAAATTTAAAGGAATACCTAGACAGGGCATTTGTCAAACTTGACATAAAAGAGAGGCCGGCCGTAATAAAAGGAGTCAAGGGCGTTTTCAATTCAAATGGGGACATAGAACCATTGGAAAAAGGTATACTCCGCGCAATTAATAATTTAAACGTTAACAAAGACGGAACAATAAGGTTCGATGCAATAGAAGTTCCGATAACCCATTTCAAGCCAAAAGAGATAGGCACGGGCATAAGCAGACTTAAAGAACTGGGTTATACGCACGATATTTACGGCAAGGAGCTTGATAACAAAGAACAGATTCTTCAGTTGAAGCAGCAGGACATAATCCTGCCGACTTTCGGAAACATGAATGAAAACGCGGCGGAGGTCTTTTCAAGAGTATCAAAGTTCATAGATGAAATTTTAACAAAGTACTATTCTGCTGAAAGCGTAATGAATGTAAATTCCAAGGAAGATTTGGTTGGAAAGCTTGTGATAGGCTTGGCCCCGCATACTTCTTCTGGGACTGTAGGCAGGATAATCGGATTCTCAAAAACGCAAGGCCTGTTTGCCCATCCCTTTTTCCACGCCGCAATGCGTAGGAACTGCGACGGAGATGAAGCTGCACTTATGCTTTTAACAGACATGCTGCTTAATTTCGACAGAGGGTTGCTTCCCGATTCAAGGGGCGCAAGGTACATGGATTCACCTTTGGTTATCTCCTCAAAGCTTGACCTTGAAAGCATAGACTCGGAAGCATATAATCTGGATATTGTGGATAAGTATCCTTTAGAGTTTTATGAGGCCACATTGAATTATGCCAAGCCTTCTGATGTTAAGATAATGCAGGTAAAGGACATTTTTAGTGATCCTTATAAAACAATATTCTTTACACATGACACGGATGACATAAACGACGGAGTAAATGTTTCGTCATATAAAACATTAGGAACTATGCTTGAAAAGGTATCAGCACAGATGTCTCTGCAGGAAAAAATAAGGGCAGTAGACGTTTCAGATGTTGCAAAAATAATAATAGACAGGCATTTCATAAAGGACATAAAGGGAAATCTCCGTAGATTCGGGACTCAGGAGTTCCGCTGCGTTAAATGCAATGAAAGATACAGAAGGGCCCCTCTTATCGGAAAATGTTTGAAATGCGGCGGTAATTTAGTGCTTACTTCCAGTGAGGGAAACATAAAGAAATACCTTTCAATATCGTTGAACATAGCACAAAAGTACCATATCTCACAGTATCTTGCGGATGAACTTCATTTGTTGGACGTTGAATTAAACAGCATATTCGGGGAAAAGATAGAAAAGCAGGCATCCCTTCTTTCCTTTTAATCCTTTATTCTTTCCAAAGCACTGTCAAATTTGTCTATTATCTCTTCGAATATCATTTCTTTTGATATGCCGTCTGCCTTCATGTTGTATCTCTTTTTGCCCATTGCCAACATGTTTATTTGGTATTGATTAGCAGCTTTCTTTATTTTCTTCACGTTTATCCTTATGTTCTTTATGCCTACGGAATTAACGAGAAACTTCTCCCTTTTGTTTATTTCGTTTCTTACTAAAATGACAAAATCCCAATCATAATCGCCGGATATTGTTAAGTCTATGCTTTCCCCTATGTTTCTTCCACTTAGCAGGTCTAAAATTTTAAGCCTGCTTAGTATACCAACGGGTTTACCATTATTGTCTATGACTATGCCGCTTTTTATCTTTGAGCTAAGCATGAGTTCAAGCGCCCTCCTCAAATTCAAAGTAAGGTTTAACTTAGGGATTTCTGATTTAGCTATCTCCATTATGTTTCTTTCAGTGGGCAGCTTTTCATCCCTATGCGGGTCCTTTTTGCCCCTGTTATTAGTCAGCTTCTTTTCAAAAATGTAACTTAGAATATCAGACGTTGAGATCTGTCCAAGAAGCTTGCCGAAATTGTCTACTATCGGCAGGTTGTCAATTCTATTCATTGCTGCTAATTTCTGTGCTCTTCCTATAGTATCGTCCGTTCTCAGTATCGGAAAGCGCCTTATAACCACATCTTCAACCTTAAATGAATCAAATATTCTATCGTTTATCAAAAGCTTTAATACATCAAAATCGGAAACTATCCCAATTACTTTTTTATCTTCGTCTATTACAGGCAAAGCCCCGACTCCTGAATCCTGCATTATGCTTATCGTCCTGCCTATGCCGTCTTTCGGTAAAACTGCAGGCGATTTTTTCATGAAATCACCAGCTTTCATGTTTTTGTTAATGTCTCTTGATAAGATATCATAATAAACTATCAAACCTACATATTTTTTATTCTGTACAACAGGCAATTCCTTTATTTTTCTTGAATCCATTATTTCAAGGGCTTTTTCTATGCTGGTGTTAACTTCCACCGTTACGACCTTTTTTGTCATTATCTTTGCGTTGTTCATAGTCTTTATTCAAGTACTTTTTAGGATAAATATCTTTTATCTTTTAGTAAGGCAAGCATTCCTGTTATTATCCCGATTATAATATATATTATCATCAAGGCATAAGTTATGCTGCCAACCGTAGTAAGCGGGAAATATACCAAAACCAAAACAGAAAGGGAATTAAACGGAATGTATACCAACAGTCCAAGTATGGCGAAAATACTGAAGAGAAACACTAGAAATACCCCAAAATTCCTTGTTTCTCTGCTTTTTGATTTAAGGTAAAACGCTGCGATTATCATAAATATCCCTGCGATTATAAGCAAGGGGCCAAGGACAATTATACCGTTTTTTACGCTTGAAATGCCGTTTAATGCAAGGCTTAGATATTCTAATGTAGTGGAATTGCTTGTATTTGCTGCGGCGCTTAAAACGCTCTGCGAGTTAAATGTCAATATTGAAAGGTTTCCAACTATTGTAAGTATGCCGGACACTACTGCTATTGCTCCGGAAATAATTGCTAATACAAACGTAATCGGGAGTTTTTTTATTTCTAGCCCCGTCTTGTTTTCATTTTTCTCCTTTACTTTGTCCATATCTCTTATTGCAGGTATTGATTTAAATCGTTTTGCTACCTAATGAAAATTTTTACATTACTGACATAACAGTAATTAAGGATTAAGTCTTCTGGGAGTTCTTGGAAATGGCACAGCATACATTATGTGCGGCAGCTTACAAATCCACATCACTAATCTATCCACACCGACGCCGAATCCAGAATGGGGTATAGCTCCGTACCTTCGAATGTCAATGTACCACTCATAATCTTTTTCATTTAGCCCTTCATCTTTTAATCTTTTTAGGAGAGTTTCCTTGTCATCAACTCTTTGTCCTCCACCTATAACTTCTCCATATC
>JAMCRO010000031.1:5828-17724 GCA_023380615.1 Candidatus Parvarchaeota archaeon
ACAAGACATGCTTTCCGTCTTTTGGATCAGGCTTGTGGTAAAATGGCTTTAATTCTATTGGGTAGTTCATTGAGAAAATTGGTATGTCTAATTTGGACGTTATTGCTCTTTCTTCGTCTGCCCCCAAATCAGCACCATACTCAAGTTTTAATCCGTTATTATTTGCCAAATCTATCACTTCTTCGTATTTCATTCTAAGGAAAGGCTTGTTAACAACATTTTCAAGCACAGCAGTGTCTCTCTTTAATAATTTAAGTTCATCCGAGTTCTTAATTAAAACATTTTTTACTACATATTTTACCAGCTTTTCTTCGATGTCCATTACGTCTTCGTTTGTTTTGAATGCGACTTCCGCTTCGGCATGCCAGAATTCCGTCAAATGCCTCCAAGTCCTGCTTTTTTCCGCTCTGAAAGAAGGAGCAACGGTATAAATTTTCCATAGCGAGTCAACCATTGCTTCAGCATATAGCTGCCAGCTCTGCGTTAGATACGCTTTTTTATTGAAGTAATCTGTTTCAAACAATGTAGAACCCCCTTCAACGCTTCCGCCTACAAAAGATGGAGATTGAATTTCATAAAATCCGTTCGATGAGAAAAATTCATGTATTGAAGAGAATACCGTTGATCTCACCTTCATTATAGCGGTCATCTTTGGGCTTCTTAGCCATAAGTGACGGTTGTCAAAAAGAAAGACTTTTTTGTGGCCCTTTTTCAGTGGAAATGGTTCGGCGATAGAATAGATCTCTAAGTCATTTATTAAAATCTCATAGCCCCCCTCTGCTCTTTCGTCTTTCCTCACCTTTCCCCTGATTTTTACGGCAGATTCCCTAGTTATTTTATTTACATCCTCAAAAATTTTATCCACCGAATGACTTACGCATTGTATAGTTCCGCTGGGGTCTCTTAACATCATGAATGAATTATTTTTGCCCTTTCTTATGCTGTTTACAAAGCCGTTCAGTTCAATTTCTTTTCCTTCAAACTCCTCTTTTTTTATATCCTTTATATAATAATCCATATTTGAAATATGGAATTTAATGTATTTTATCCTTTCTGTTGTTATCTTACAACAGAAGCCCGGTTTAAGTATTTATATCGTAAGTAATAATACTATATCAGGTAATTCACTTTATATATGACCAATAAAAGAAAAATAAAAGGCAAGGTCAATAAAAGCAAAGGGGCCCAGGCAGCATTAGATTATCTAATGAGCTGGGGGTGGATTCTTATAATAATAGTATTAGTATTGGTAATACTTTTTTCTTTAGGAGTATTTAGAGTACCAGCTGCGCCAACAATAATAAGCGGTTTTCAAGGTATAACAATGCAGGCAGCACAGGCCAATTCCACGATGATGGTAGTGGGCATAACAAATAACTATAATCAGTTTGTCAATATCACGGGAATAACCGTCAACATTAATGGAAGCAGGTATACTACCTATTATTGTCTAAACAATATTATTTCAACGGGTCAATCAACCTTATGCAGGGTATCGGTTGTAATCCCCACCACAAGTTACTTGTCAAAGATACAGATCTCATTTACGCCATATAAATCAAATACATATGAGGTATCAAACGGGACAGTATCATCAACTCTAGTAAGCGGCGCAATACCAATAAACAACCAATTAACGTATTTCGTAGAGAGGGGTTTGCCATATGGCAGCACATTCACTGTAAATTATAACACATCAACCAATTCAACCACGGTTTCAAGCATAAAGGACAATGTTTCATTTAATTTGCCGTTTGGAAGTTATTACTTTTCAGTTCCTTCAGTTACCTATCAGGGCTGTGCAAGTACACCAAGCCCTTCAGCAGGATATCATTCAACCGGCGTAGAGCAAGTTATAGCGTTTACATCCAACTGTACAACAACCTTTTCGGAGACAGGCTTGCCTTCCAGCCAAACTTGGCAGGTAACCTATAACGGCACTACTAAAAGCAGTTCCACAGGCTCTGCAATACAGATAAAGACAAACAATACGGCAAACGCACAGGTTTACTACACTGCCACTGCAAAAAGCGGCAATCTTGCATGCGTTTCCTATAAGACACCTTCAATAAGGTTAGGCGGAAGCTACACATTCAGTGCATGGAACTGTACGACTACCTTTACAGAATCAGGATTACCTAGCGGAGAAAGTTGGTACGTTACCAATTATAACGGGGTTGCATCACCAACAACAAGCACGGGCTCCATAATTTCAATCTTGGAAAAAGACGTAAATGCAACTCCATACGCAGCTTCGGCTTCAGGTTATCCTTTGAATGAATTAGATTGCAATGATACAATATCGGCCGTAGAGGGATCTTCAAACAATAATTTCAACCCATGGACATGCACTACGACATTTACAGAGACAGCATTGCCATCCAACGGGAAGTGGAATGTCTCATATAACGGGTCTACAGGTTCCTTTATTAGCGTTGGAACCAACGCAGTTTTCACAAGATATGGTGTGGTTACTGTTGAAAGTTACCCTGCAAGTGCAGTAAGCGACAATCTAGACTGTAATTCACAGTTGTCCTCGGTTCAAATGGGCTATACAGAACAGTTTACACCTTGGACATGCATTACAACCTTCAATTCAGGTTTGCCGGCTGCTTACAATTCATATAACTGGAGAGTAACATACACAGGTTCACAGTCTTCATATACTGCAGTAGCAAGCGCAATACCTATAACGACTACTGGCATAACCACAGTTTCGGATGAACCAGTAACTCAGGGAAACGTGGAAGACTTAGGATGCAGTTACAATGCAACAAGTGTAGGTTATCTGGAGGGAAGCACAAATACATTTAATGTCAATTACTGGGACTGCGTTACTACGTTTACAGAGGGGGGGTTAAACAGCGGAACAAGCTGGGCTGTCATAATGGGTTCGGGTGAGCCTACAGGCAGTTCGGCCTCTTTGTCTGCAAATTCAGTTCCAGGAACGTACAGCGTATACATCCCCGGAGATTTGTTGACAGCATCAGGTCAGAAGTACACACAATCCAATTCTCCAACATCAATCCTTGCAGGAGCAGGCAGCAGTATAAGCTATTCGGAGCAGTCTCCAACAGCCGTACCTTCAGGAGTAATATTCTACATACCCTTAACAATAAGCAATGCTGGAGATAGTCAATCAATACCTGATGGTTTTCAGCAGAGAATAGAGTTTAATGCAAATAATTATGGCGAATTTGAGAGCAATAACATGCAAAACGTTCTTTTCTTCACATCAACAGGACAGATAATAGATTCATGGTTAGAACTAGGAAGCAGCACATACAGCAGTACAACCTACTGGCTTAAACTTCCCTTCTCTATTTCACCTTATTCTTCTGCAGTTATTTACATGGGATTTGGACTGCCATCAACAAATTTCTTTTCTGAGTATACAGGTAAAGTAGGAGAAGCTCCGCAGTTATCCAGCACATATGCAGAGTATGACAACGGTGCCAACATCTTTCTTGCATATGCAAATGGAGATACAAGTACGTCTGATTTTAGTATTGCAACTTCAGAAGCAAGTGCTACTATATCACAGCAAACAGTTAGCTATCCTGGCTCAGCATCCGGTAAAATAAATGCTCTTTATACTACTGGAGCTTGGTTTCCGGTCGAGTATTCAGGTTATGCTGACACAATATATAATGGAACTCCTTTACCAAATCAACCAACTATAGTAGAAACGAATTTCAATATCACCAATGCAGAGGGGTCTGATAACGGGGTGGCCGGTCTTGGTAATTACAGTAATGTACCAGCTGCTCCAGCTTGTCTAGCTTCTACTACTACTTCATGTACTTCGTCTAATTCTCCACCATTATGGGGAATGGGAACACAATCAGGAGGGCAGAGTGTAGACTGCAGCAGCGGCGGATGTTATCAGCTTTTCCAGGATTATATGGCGGATCGTTACCTAACAGTAAGTTGCCATTATCAGGTTAAGGTGGGTATAGAGTGCGGTTATTCAGCAAGTGGCACTTACTCTCATGGAAATAATGAAGAGGGATCTGTTTCAGGAAGCTGGCAATACGCAGAACTTGTATATGATGGTTCGAGCACATACAGTTCATATGTTGGTACTTTGCCACAGTATGTAGACAGTTCTACCGGTTCTTCTGCAAGTGTAAACAGTGGCTTTACGTTTTCTGGCAGTAATCTCTACATAACTCTTATGTCTTGGAATACTCTTGGAACCGCGTATGCTTATCAAGAAGATTTCAACTGGATATTCGCCAGGGATTATCCTCCAAGCGGTTCAATGCCTTCCGTAAGTTTTGGAGGAATAACTCCTGTTGGGTATGCAGAGATTACGGGTAGCAGCGGTCAAAGCTACAATTTTGCAGTTACTTGGGCAGGAGGAGATGCAAATCTCTATTGGGCAGCAGGTTTACCTGGCTCTATATCATATGATCTAACAAATGAATTGACAGGTGCAAGCATATCGTCTGGAAGCACTTCCACTTGGTGTATAGCGGCAGCTGCAACAAACATAAATCTACCAGTAGATATCTATTCAGTTTCCGGTGGAACCGGTGCAGGAGGAGGCCAATGTTCCTCTCCAAATGATGCTGTGGTTGCGTTGGAAGGTTAATCATACATTTTTTATAGATCAGAGGGCCCTGTTGTTATAAGAAAAAATTTAGTGACTTATGGCAATTTCAATAAATTAGTTATTTTAAGTTTTCACTTAAATGCAAATGCCTAATTATAATTAGTTTTAGGATGTATACCAAAAGATTTAAATAATAAACACTTCTTTATAGTATATCAAAATTGATAAAATGATAAAAAAGGAGGAATAAAAATATGGCAGAAACTAAACCACACATGAATTTGATTTTCATAGGGCACGTAGACTCAGGTAAATCTACAACAGTAGGAAGATTGCTTTATGAAACCGGAAGCTTCAGTGAGCAGGATAAGGCAAAGATTCAGAAGGACATTGAAACTTTGGGAAAAGTAGACTTCGAGTTTGCTTACTTCTTAGACACTTCTGGTGAAGAAAGAAAGAAAGGTGTAACAATAGACCTTAGTCATGAGAAATTCGTTACGGATAAATATGAATTCACAATAATCGATGCACCAGGGCACGTTGACTTTATTAAGAACATGATCACAGGTGCTTCTGAGGCAGATGCCGCTGTTTTGGTCGTAGATGCCAAAGAGGGCGTAATGCAGCAGACTAGGGAGCACGTTTACTTGGCAAGGGTATTCGGTATAAAGAACCTTATAATTGCAATGAATAAGATGGACCTTTTGAACTATGATGAAGCAAAGTACAAAGAGGTTAAGGACTCGGTAATAAAAGTTGTCAAAGCATCGTATCCAAATGCGGAAAGCCTTAATTATATACCAATATCTTCTAAGAACGGTGAGAATCTTAAGATTAAAAGCGAGAAGATGCCTTGGTACACAGGTCCAACATTATTGGAAGCCTTGAACAATTTGCCTTTACCAGACAGACCTACACAGTTACCTTTGAGAATACCAATAGAAGATGTTTACTCAATACAGGGAGTAGGAACAGTTCCAGTAGGTAAAGTGGTAAGCGGTATTATGAAGCCAGGAGACAAGATAATCTTCGAACCTTCACACGTTTCGGCAGAGGTAAAGTCAATACAAATGCACTATCAGAACCTTGATCAGGCAGCACCTGGTGACAACATAGGTTTTAATGTAAGGGGAATTGAAAAAGAGCAGGTAAAGAGAGGAGATGTAGTTGGATTAGTGTCAGCTCCGCCAACAGTTGCAACTGAGTTCACCGCTCAGATAATTGTTCTTAACCACCCTACAGCCATATCCGCAGGTTACAGTCCTGTACTTCATGCACACACTGCACAGGTTCCAGTAAAGTTCAAAAAGATACTTAGAAGACTGGATCCAAAGACAGGACAAACGGCAGAGGAGAATCCCGCAACCATTAAGCAGGGTGATGCTGCAATAGTCGTTTTGGAACCATTAAAGCCTCTTTCAATCGAAAAAGCTGACGTTATACCTCAATTGGCAGGCTTTGCCATTAGGGATATGGGTTTGACGATAGCGGCTGGAAGATGCATAGACTTGGTAGCCAAGACTTAAAGAAATTTTTAATGCTGGTAGTATTTTTACTATCAGCGGCTTATTTTTTAGCTTTTTCTTTTGCGCCAGCTTTTTCCTTCTTTTCGACTTTGCATGCAGGGTTTACGCAGAAGATGTAAGTCCTCTTGCTTTCCTTTGCATGCCATTCTATCATGTGTATCCCGCATTTTGGACATGTCTGTGGTGATATGAAAAAGTAACCGGATTGTGGTAAAGGCATACCAAAATGACATTTAGGATAATCGCTGCAGCCCACAAAGCGCTTGTGGCTTTTCTTAGATATTACCAATTTTAGCTTTCCGCCGCTTTTAGGGCATGTCCCAAATATGTACTGCTGCAGAAGAGCTTTGTGCATAAGCTCCTTTATCTCCTTTCTTTTGCTCTGCAGTTTTTTAAGCACCTCTTTAAGCATCTCCCTTGATTCATCAACCACTTCTGCCTTTTTCTTCTGGCCCTCTTCTATCTTTTTCATCTCCTTTTCAATGGTTGCAGTTAGCTCAGGCCCCGTTATCTCATCGGACACTTTTTGCATATTCTCTATAACTGCAAATGCTACCTCACTCGGTATAAGAGTCCTGCTTGCCGAGATATACCTTCTTTCCATGAGTTTTTTAAGTATTTCCGGCCTGGTGGCTTTTGTACCAAGGTTTAATTCCTCCATTATCTTCAATATTGCTCCCTGTGAATAGTTTCCAGGCGGAGTAGTGAAGTCTTCGCTTTCATTTATCTCCTTTATTTTTAAGTTTTCGCCTTCTTTTATCTCAGGCAGTATGTTTTCCTCGTATTTTGAAAAGATATAGACCGATCTCCAGCCTGGCACAAGTATCCTGCTCCCTCTGGCTGTGAATTCGTTTCCTTTTATATCCATCTTAACGGAGATTATCTCTTCTTCAGACTCCTCAGATAATGTGGCCAGAAATCTCCTGCTTATCAAGTCAAATATCCTTGCTTCCTGAGGGTTTAATTTCTCAGAAGGCAGTTTTACAGGATGTATTGGAGGATGGTCTTTTGCTTCCTTTCCTTTGGAGGGATTTAATGGTTTTTTCAATATCTCTGTAACTGTTTTTGAATATGCATTTGAGTTACCTAATTCATTAAGTATCTCCTTTAAATCCAATGTAGGCGGATAAACTTCACTGTCTGTTCTAGGGTAAGAAACATAGCCCTTCATGTATAAACCTTGTACTATTCGCATGGCATTAGGCACGGAAAAGCCTATTGCAGCTGCGCTTCTTAGAAAAGAGGTCGTGTTAAACGGCTTTGGAGGGCTTACTTTCTTTCTTTTATTTTCAACCTTTGTTATTACTGCCTGTTTCTCTTTTTTTATCTTTCTCAGCTTTTCTGCGGTTTTTTCATCAAATATTCTTCCGTCTTTATATTCAGATACAAAAGCAAAATCCTTTCCCTGTACTGTGGCCAGAAATCTCCAGTACTTTTCAGGCTTAAAGGCCCTTCTCTCTGCATCTCTGCTTACAATAAGGGCAAGCGTCGGGGTTTGTACCCTGCCAACAGATAGGAATGAATTTCCAAGTCTTTCGGCTGCAAGCGATATGAATCTTGTTAAAACTGCTCCGAGAATGAGGTCAATCTCTCTTCTGGCATCAGCGCTGTCAGAAAGGTCCTTATTTGGCTTTTGCAGGTTTTTAAAAGCCTCTGCCAATTCCTTTGCGGTAAGGGATGAGAACACGCTTCGGTATATCTTTGCCTTGTCGTTTTCCTCTCTTGCTACGTCAATGGCTTCAAACCCTATTGACTCACCTTCCGTATCATAGTCTGTAGCTATTATTATCTTATCTGCTTTTTTGGCGAATTTTCTTATTACGGCAATGTTTTCCTCAGCAGCAGGTGTATAGACAAGCTTTGCGTCTATCATCTTCATTAAAGTTTCTTCGTTCCATTTTTTGAAGGTCTCTGGATATTTTACGTTTTTTATGTGGCCTTTAAGAGGCATTACGACCGTTTCTTCGCCGTTTATCTTTGTATACCAAACTTTTACGGGACCGAATTCCTCGGTTTTTATCTTTGTTTCCGCAAGGTTTTTAGCAATAGTTTCCGCAGCTGTGCTTTTTTCAGCTATTATTAGTTGCATTTTAGAATAATATATATAGTAGTATTTAAGTTTATCTTATAATCGTGCCGTTTATTTCCCTGTTTTCAAGGTATCTTTTTATGTCCTCAATGTCGCTTGTAACTACAACCTCTATGTTGTTCTTTTTGCATACCTTTGCTGCCAACGGATCAAATATGAAGTTCATGCCAGGGACACGTTTTCCCTTTGTAAGTGTGTAAAGTTTTTCAAAGTTTATCTGTTTAAGCAGTTTTACATCCTTGAATTTCCTAGGGTCCTTGTCATATACTCCCGTTTCTTTTGACATGTTAAATATTACTTTGGAATGCGTTGAAACCGCAGCGTATGCGGCACAAGTGTCTGTCGTCCATCCGGGAAGGTACCCTCCTGTAAGCGTTATCTTTTTGTTCACTTTTATCTTTCTAGGATCCTTATCGGTGTAATCTGCCTTGAAGGCCTTTGACATTACCCATGCATTTATGTGCGTGCACTTTATTCCAACTGTGTGCAGTTCTTTTTCGCTTAGATTAAATTCTTTAGAGAAGTCTATGTATTCCCTTGCTATCGAACCGCCGCCAGTTATAACTAAGAATTTTTCATTCAATTTTTTTAATTCATTGAAAAGCAGAGATGTATCTTTCTTCTTGTCAAATAGAAATGAGCCACCAAGTGATATGACTATGGACATATTATTAAAAAGAAAGCATAGTTTAAATAACTATTTTAATTTTAGTAAAAGTTATTAAATAAGGAGTAACTATTAAATAAATCAAAGCGGAGTAGAGCAGCCAGGAGTGCTCGCTGGGCTCATAACCCAGAGGTCGTGTGGTTCAAATCCCACCTCCGCTATAAAATAATGTAGCAGAAGCATCGAAAAGATAATGGAAAAATTTTACGTAACTACACCAATTTACTATGTTAATGACAAGCCGCACATAGGGCATGCATATACTACTGTAATAGCAGATGTACTGGCAAGATGGCACAGGTTAAACAATGAAAACGTTTTCTTTTTGACCGGCACCGATGAGCATGGCGGAAAAATAGAAAAAGCCGCAGCAGAAAAGCATAAAACACCGAAAGAGCTTGTTGATGAAAACTCGCAGAGGTACAAAACCGCATGGGAAAAGCTTGACATATCTTATGATAAATTCATAAGGACAACGGATGAATACCATGAATCTGCAGTAAAGGAATTTATCAAAAAAGTATGGGATAAAGGAGATATTTACAAAGGGGAGTATGTGGGATTTTATTGCCTGCCTGATGAAAGATACATAACGGAAAGCGAACTTGTAAATGGCAAGTGCCCCGATTGCGGCAGGGATGTTCAAAAAATAAAGGAAGAGGCTTATTTCTTCAGATTAAGCAAATACAAGGAGCAGATAGTAAAGCTTATAGAAAACGGCTTGATAATCCCGGAAAAAAACGCAAATGAAATATTAAGCAGGCTAAAGGGAGACTTAAAGGATTTGGACATAACGAGAAAGAGCGTTTCATGGGGGATAAAGTTTCCTTTTGATGAAAGCCATTCCGTTTATGTGTGGTTTGACGCTTTGCTTAATTACTTAAGCGCGTTGAACTGGCCGGACGGAAAAGAATTCAAGGAATTCTGGCCAGCAGACATTCATCTGGTAGGCAAGGAGATAGTGTGGTTCCATTCAGTAATCTGGCCGGCCATGCTTCTATCTGCAGGTTTACCTCTTCCAAAGAACGTAATGGCACACGGGTGGTGGACAGTTGAAGGCAGAAAAATGAGCAAGTCTTTGGGCAATGTCGTAGATCCAATAGAGATGGCTGACAAATACTCGGCCGATGCATTCAGATACTTTTTATTGAGAGAGAAACCGACATGGGAAGATGGAAACTTTTCGGAATCGTCATTAAAGGAAAGAATAAACGGAGAGCTTATGGCCAATCTGAGCAATTTAGTTGCCAGGGTTTTGACAATTGCGGAAAGATTTGAAGGCAAAATAGAAGGCAATGCAGAGATAGAAGCGCTTATAAAAAAGCAGGAAATAATTGAAAACTTCGAGAAAAAGGACCTTTATTCTGCTTTAAACCTTGTATTTGAAGGGATAAGGCAGGTAAACAGGTATGTGAACGATAAGGAGCCATGGAGATTAGAGGGTAAAGAATTAGCTAACGTACTTTACAATTCCTTGGAGGCAATAAGGATATCTTCAGTCTTTTTGAAACCGTTTATGCCTTCAACTGCAGAAAAGATAGAAAAGAAGCTCGGGATAAAAGCGCAATCATTATCCGATGCAGTTTTCAGAGAATTTACTACAAAGGTAGAAAGAGGAGAAAATCTCTTTAATAAGGTAATTTAAGAAAAAGAAGACTCTGGGAAACCCTGCTTAATAAGTATGTCCTTTACTTTGTCTACATGCTCCCCCTGTAATTCTATCATACCGTCTTTAAAGGTCCCACCGCAAGCTATTTTCGTCTTTAACGTCTTTGTCAGGTCCTTTATATTAACGGCCTTTGGATCCAGACCGTTTACAATAGTAACCATTTTTTTGAAAGAAACCTTCTTGGTGTAAATCTTTATTTTCTGTGTTTCCTGCGAAATGGTCCCGCAGATACAAAGGTCTTTTGGAAGACCGCAAACTGGACAAACTTCTGTCATTTTTATCTTTTTATTAAACCCCTTATAAAATTTATAGTCTATATATGATTAAATACCTATATAAATCTTTCTCAGCGTAAATTAACTTCCATTATAAGAAAGTAAATGTAAGTTTTATTTAATGCATGCAAGAAGATTTAAAGTAAATTACCTCACGCAAATTGTAATTGCTAGGTTCAAACTTTATAAATAAAGGAAAAATCATCTATAAAGTATGAAATTTCAAGAAATCAAGGAAAAACTGAATTTACCAGAATGGGCAGATATAACGACCAGCCAGTTTTCAGACATATCATTCAGCTGCATAGGGCATGCAAAGAGCAACGGCAAGGATCCAGTTTCCTTTGCGGATGAAACAGCAAAGAAAATAGGGCCCCAATACGTAAGGAAAGCAGTAGCATTAAACGGCTACGTAAACATCGATTTAAAGTTTGATGAGCTTGAAAAAAATGAAAAAATACTGAGTAAAATAGAGATAAAAAGCGTTAAAAATCCGTTTTCCGGTAAAACAGTAAGGCTTGAGCATACATCTGTGAATCCCAATAAGGCTCTGCACATAGGCCACATGAGAAATTCATACATAGGGGAGTTTATGCGGAAGGCCCTGCTTTACAGCTCTGCGAATGTGATAACCTCTAACTTCATAGAGGACACCGGGGCACAGGTCGCAGACATAATCGTTGGTTTCAAGTATCTTAACAAGAAGCTGGAAACTACCGAAAAATTTGATCTTTACTGTTCAAAAATATACAAGGAAGTTAATGAAGACTATGAGAAAGACAAGTCCCTTCTTGAAAAAAGAAAAGAAGTGCTTTTAAATATAGAAGCGGGGGATAAAGATACTTTGGAATTTTTAGATTCGATAGTAAACAAGGTTTTGCTTGCCCAGCTTTCTACTTTGATAGGGGAAAAGATAAAGTATAATCTCCTAGATCTCGAGCGTTATATACTGGGAGAAGGCATAGTAAAGGCGGCTTTGGATAAGTTAATGGCAGAGGGAATTGCAAAAATCTCCGAAAGCGAGAAAAACAAAGGATGCATAGTCAGCAACTTGGACGGCAATGAGATAACACTTACAAGGTCTGATGGAACATCTCTGTATATAGCAAAGG
>JAMCRO010000032.1 GCA_023380615.1 Candidatus Parvarchaeota archaeon
CCGCTCGTAGTTATCGATGAGTTCTTCAAGGTTCCGTTGATGTAGAAGCTGCCGCTTAGCTGGTTGTTTATAGTAGATATCGAGAAGTGGAACACCAAACTAGTTCCGTTCTGTGTGTAGTTCTGTGTTGGCGTAGTTGTTATTGTCAAAGTAGGAGTAGCCTTAGATATCCTTTCATAGTAAGTTACATTTGATACACCACTTGAATTGCTGTATATAGTTACTTTATAAAGTCCCGCGGATAAATTCTTTAGATAGGTAATAGATCCCTTAGTAAAAGACACCATCTTCGTTCCATTGACATACAAAGAGATATAATCATATATATTAGATATACTGGCAGTAAAATTACTTTCCTCTCCGTATTTTATTGTACTATTGCTATCTTTTATACTGTTTAGGTACAAAAAAATTGAGACCGGAACAGAGTATATATTACTTAAAGACACTTTAGGCATTATGCCATTTGGAGGATAAGCTCTAGTATCCACCCATTGGTAAGTTGTATCATTGTAACTAGGCGTGCTTGCATTATACCAATCTCCCCCTAAGTACAGAGATTCATTACTTGCAGAAATTAAAGAACTATTAGAAGAATTTAATTCAGATTTATAATTGCTCCAAAAATGTTGTTTTCCATTAAACCAATAAAAACTATAAACGCCAGGCAATTTGAAATTCTGCGGAGAAGCCAATAGATTTGATGAAGTTGATGAATCTGCGTAATATATCCCCGTTGTTTCATCATTTTGAGAATAACCTGCGTATCCGTTATATAAGAGGGATGAAACGCTATTAATCTCATCTTCAGTTGAAGTACTAGGAATTCCAGAAACCCATCCCATCGCTACCCCGCCGATTTCACTATTATTTTCGTAAGTATACGCATCTATTATTTGATTCGTTATATTGGTTTTATTAAAGTTTATGTAAACAAACGAAGACTCATCCCTATCGTTCGCTTGAAGAGATACCCCATTATTAACAGTAACGGATCCACCATTAACTACTCCGAGATGGATATAAATTTCTATGAGGGAATCCCAACCTTTTGGCATAGATGTTCCATTAAAATTCCAATAATTTATGAAAACATTAGCACCGTCGTCATATTCGGCGTATTTTGCCGATAATTGTGGCGCCTCCCCAGTTGATACGTTATTAAATAAGTTCGTACCATTAGATGCGTAACCGACTGCAACATCATTTAAAACAGTATTGGCAGCTATACCATTGGGAAGTTTTATAAAAAATATGGCATATTTTGAGGTATGCCCTTCAAGCCAAGAATCAATTATTTTTCCATTTGTAGAGTTAAAGAACTCCACGTTCTGAAAAGCGTATTTACCAGTCATATTTATATGCCCGCTATTTGAAGAATTTATCGTAAGATTGACAATTTGCTGAAAAGGTGAAGGAGTCGCAGAGGATTCTGAATTATTTATAGATAAAACTTGATAGTTTAATATTCCTGAAGGTACTGATATATTTTGATTTGCTGTTTCGGAATATTGAAGTATTGATGGTGTATACGTAAAATAGTTTGATGAATTAGTTAAGATAGGAATAAAATAAAATTCTAATCCTAAAATGGACGTAATGATTAGTATTACTACTAATGCTACAAATGTACTCTTATTCATAACTAATAATAACGCGGCACAATATTAAAATGTAATAAAAAGAAAAAATACGATTCAATACCTACAGAAAGATTAAAGGGTGGCATTTGATTGAAAATAAATGGTCAAAAATTTACTTCTTATGAACTAAGAAACTAAACAGGCTTAAAATAGCAGTAGTCGTTACTGAAAGCAATAGTAGACTAAATGCAAATGAAATACCATACGAGGAATATGTTCCAGCAGCACCGAATCCAAACAGGTAATTAAAGCCGTAAGAAAGCGAACCCGAGATTTGTGTTAAAGGCAAACCTAATAATGCATCCAAAAACATTGCAAGTACAAACAATGCTGACAAGCTACCTAAAACAAGCAAAGCAGTTCTATGCATTTTCTTGTTGCCGTAAATAAGATATGCCAATATTATAGTTAGAATGAAGAAAACAATAAGAATGTCGTAATGAAGCATTCCTGAGATTCTCAATAAACTATCATAAGCTAAAAGATAAATCGCTGCCGCTAGGCTTAAAACAATTGATCCAATCATTGTATAGTTTGCCGCCTTTACAAACTTTCTCTTCATTGAAAGTCCCAATCCCAAAAGCACAACTATTACAACTAGAAATATACTTCCCACATAATCAAAGTAATTTATCGGCTTTGAAGTACTAACGACTGGGGGAGTCACGCTTGGAGGCGTACTGCTTGTTGAATTCAAAACATTAACGGTTAACTGTACTGGGGAAACTGATGGATCATCGCCGGTTGCAGAAACATTGAATTTGTAAGTTCCTACTGGCGTTCCCTTTGCAACGCTTATAGCTAAAGTTCCGCTGTAAGTTGGATCCTGATTTAAAGTACTTGGTGTAAAGGTGATATAACTGCTGGAAGGACTCTCGTTCAGCGAAGTTCCCCAGTAGCTTCCATTGAATAATGAAATAGTGAAACCTATATTAGATGAGCTGCCCTGCGATATATTCACTGAATACTGCGTCAATGTGACCTTCGAATACCCGTAGCCTACTGCATGAACGGCATTTAACGCAAATACTAAAAGAAGAAGAAAAGCAACTGAAGCTATAATGATTTGCTTGGCTTGCATAGTAACCGTAAAGATATTATCTTATTAAAGCTTTTCTATGGCATTTGCTATCCTTTTCCTAAAGTCTTCTTCCTCGTTTTCATCTTTATACTTAGTTCTTGGCCACATGAAACCCCGTAAAGGCCTCCCTTTGTCCCTAGGGATTATGTGGACATGAAAATGCGGTACACTTTGGCTTACAATGTTGTTATTTATAAGCAGTATCCCATCACAGCTCATTCCTTTCTTTACGCCTTCTGCTATTCTTTTAGTCTCAACGGCAAGTTCCTTTAAATAATCTTCAGAAAAATCAAATAATGTTTCAATGTGCTTTTTTGGTATTAACAAGGTATGTCCTTTGAATATCGGGCTTTTGTCCAAAAAGGCGATGAAATTTTCGTTCTCAAAAACTAAGCTTGCCTTCATCTCTTTTTTAGCTATTTTGCAGAAGACACATTCTTCCATCTATTTTTTAGGGAATTCATTTATAAAAGATTTTCATCTTTCGTACTGCACTATGTCCAATATTGCAGTATTCATGCTTTCCTTTATTTCTTTCAGGGCCTTTGAATCTCTAGATTCTATATAAGGCAGAAGATCCAAATCCAAAGGGGTGTTCTCAAGTTTTCTATTGTAATTTTCATGCAGGTACTTTCCGACTTCTCTGTCATATTGATCCCACTTTACTCCTAAAAACTTTATGAAATCCTTCTCTATGGAAGTTGCCAGCCTGTGGGAATATGCATAGGAGTGGCCGAAATCAACAAGCCATTTTTCAGTAACTTCATGATGTTTAGCTATGCTTTCTACCGTGTCAACGAGCTTGTTATTAACTGCAATTAACTTTGGAAAATTTTTGTCAAGAAAAATGCGTCTGCTGTCTACAGAATAACCTCCGGTGTACTTTATCGAATAATCTGTATTTATTACCATATCACTGACATCCCTGCTTTCCAACACTTTTCCCAGGTATCTCTTTTGATAATACGCAATATCATTATCTACCTGAACTATAGAGTTTACTTTTAATTTTTTGTTCAATAAAATTTTTACCATTGAAGGGGAGATATAATTTACAGCTAGTGCTATGACTTGGCCGTTTTCACTCCTTTTTTTAGATAAAATCCGATATTTCATCATACCTTAAATAATCCTCCTCGATATTTATACTTTTTTATGATTAACTTGTAAATTTTCTTAATCATTTTAAGTATTCATAAGTAATCAAATATCATATATAAAGGTTACTCTTTTAAATTATGCAAGTTTTTAGTAAAAACACCTGGGATTTATGGATTTTCACTTGATTATAACATAAAGGTACTTAAATTTCCAGTTGCTTATGAATGTATGGAGGATCAAAAGTCAGAGATGCTAATGCTTTTCGGATGGGTATTTGCGATACTCATCATAGCAGTCGTAATGCTTTATCCATACAGTGATTACCAATTTACGACCTTGGGCATCAGTAGCGGAGTCAACCTTTATTCATGCAAGTATTCTGAACCAGCGCCGATGGGAATAGTAGATTATGGGGTTAGCAGCTATGGCAATGTCTATAATATCTCTACGGATTCAATACAAAGCAGTATAAACTTGAACAACTTACTTACAAACTTAAGCGGTGATTACAATGCATCTATACAATTAAATGTGAATGTTATGTTGAAATATCAAAATCAAACGCAGGCCTATTTTGCACAGAATGTTATTCTTATGGATACGCAGACGGGGCAGATAAACTTTATAGACAATGTATGGAATGACTCAGCTATAAATACGAGCTTGAATAACCTGTTAATAAAAGGAAACGGTACTGTTTCCCCCTCTATCAAGAATTATACCTACTATTATTTTTATCAGGCCGCAAATCAAACTGGAGATAATATAACATTAAAGAACAATCAAACTGTTTACCTAATGACAAACACTAGCATTTCAAAAAAAGGCATTCCCGAAATAATATTCTCATACAACGACGGATACGGCTGGATAGAGTATGACAAGGTAAACTTGCTTCTAAATGAAAACATAAAAAATTATTCCATTCTTATAAGCGGATTCAATTACACCCCTAGCTACAACTTTTATGATGCGGGCATAATACTTGGCGGACCTGGTGACGGTTCTAATACTACACTTATAAAAGGATCTGCCGAATTTACACTAAGTTATTGGAATGGGAATAACTTCCAGAATGTACAGGATGCATATGACTTCGGGTGTGACACTGAAGAAGGAATAAACAATGCCGTTGTATCTCCGTCATTTTACAATAAGGGGTTATTATACGCTAACATAAGCAGCGGAAAAGACATTTATCTTGGAAACTTATGGTCAATGAACTCCTCTAATATAGGAATACTTGACGTAAACAGCTCCATTAGCAATATTATAATTTCATTGAGCAAAAATGGCCATGCATTTAATGAAAGCTTGACAAGTGGAAAAGGCGAATTTACAATGGAAGCAGGAAGTTACATTATAAATGCGTATTCTGATGGTAACAAAATCTACAGTGAAAATTACACCTTAAAGAAAGAGATTATTAATACAATAAACATAAGCTAAAATTAGTTATTTTAGAAAGCAAGTAATTAATAATTACCTTACTTTTTCTGCGCCCTTTGCAACACCGTGTTTTGTAAACGCGGAAAGTATTGCTGCTACGATAAGTATAGCTATCCCTATATATAGTGCTGTTCTCAACCCTTGCATAAACGGAGAAGCAATCAGTTTTGGAATAAAGCTGCTTTCGTTCATAATCTTTAATGATGAATTGGGTATGAGCGAAGTCAATGAAGCCGGAGCTTGAGACAAAAACGTCGATACGGGGTTTATCCCGAGAAACGCCGAGAACAGGAAAGAAGAAGCAGGTATAGCAGCGAACTGCGAAGACAGTGCTGATGGAACATTCAATGATGTTAACTGCGTCGATATTATAGAAGGCAATGCATATGAGAATACAGTTATGGCTATTGTAAAGAATATTGCCATACTTATCATCTGGCCTATATTTGCAAATGTTGTCCTAATACCATTGCCTACACCCCTGTCTTTCCAGGGTAAAGCGTCCATTGCTCTCTTTGTGTTTGGTGCGGCAAACATCCCATTTCCTGCACCTATGGCAAACAATACTATGGCAAATGGAATATAAGAGAAGTTGGCAGAGAATGTAGTTAACAGGAACAAACCTACTGCTGTTATCAAAAGACCAACAGTACTAAACACCCTTGCACCAAATCTATCCGTTAAAACGCCGCTTATAGGCCCAAGAGCTATAAACCCTACCATTAAGGGTATCATGTATATCCCTGCCCAAAATGGTGTCTGAGCAATCGTAAAATTATGCAATGGAAGATAAACGCCCTGCAGCCAGATTATAACCAAAAACATTACGGCGCCTCTGGCAAGAGCACTTAAAAACAGGGCAAGAGAACTGAAAAGAAACTGTATGTTTCTGAATAAAGATAATTTAAACAATGGATTCTTTATTTTCCTTTCTATTGGAATAAACAATATTATAAGCAAGATACCTATAACAAGACTTGCAATCACCCAGGGATTCGTCCAGCCCAATGGATTCGTCTTGTAAGGAGTAAGGGCGTACGTAAAGCTCAGTGCAACAAGTATTAAACCGGAAGAAAGAGCGAGATTTCCTTTCCAGTCCAGCCCTCTTTTCTTGCCGCCTGTCTTTTCCTCTTTTAATTTATAATAGGACCAGAAAGCACCTAAAACTGCGAAGGGGATATTGACTATAAATATCAAGTGGAAATCAAACGGGGCCAACAAACCTCCGGCTACCAGCCCTATAAATGAACCTGCAAGGAAAGCAACCTGGTTGGTTCCCAGTGCTTTTCCTCTTTCGTTGTCGGGAAATGCATCCGTTAAAAGTGCCGTGCTGTTAACCATTATGAATCCGCCGCCGACTCCCTGTACCAACCTGAAGATTATTATGAACAAAACGCCATTTGTACCGGAATTATATGGTGTAAAGGAAAGAGCTATTGACGCTGCAGCAAAGATTGCAAATCCTATTGTATAAAATCTTTTTCTTCCATAGTCATCGGATAACCTTCCAAAAGTAACGAGAAGAGAAGCTGTTACCACCATGTAACCAAGAAGAACCCACAGAAGCAGCGTAAAATTGCCTGGTGCGAGAGGATTAACGTTTAAACCACGGAATATTGAAGGAAGAGATATAAGTATTATTGTGGCGTTTATAGAAGCCATCAAACCGCCCATGGTTGTATTAGCTAGAACTGTCCATTTATACTGCATCCGATATTTTACTTTTTCTTGTATTTAAATATTTACAAGCCTATGCAGCTTCTCTATCTTATAAAGTGATCTTTTCTTGTTCTTATCCTCAATTTTTGAATTCAACACAGTTTGTTTCATGCTTTCTATGACTTCTTCTGCTACTTTCCTATTTACAGGGTAAGGTACGCCGTCCTTTCCGCCTATGGTAAAGGCGTATTTGAAGGGATCGTATGGATAATCCACAGGGTCAAGAAAAGACGGTGGCTCATTGTATATTAAATCGGCTATCAAAAACATCGACCTTGCCGTAGATGCTGTCAATCCCCCAAAAAGAGACTCGGAGAGGTTGGAAAAACTGTCATTTTTAATTTTTTCTAGGTTTCTCTTAAGTTTCTGTATGCTTATGGGCTTGTAGTATTCTATCCGTTTTGCCCTGTCAAAACCGGATATTGCGGCGCTTTTTTCAGATAGCTCTAGAGTGGTGTTGCCTTGCAATGTGTTCAAAGCCTTGCCGTAATCTTTTATTATTTTGTCTTTGCCACTATTGACTTCTTCAAGAACGACCTTCCTTGTTTCATATACATTTTTATCCAGAAGATTTATGGCAGTTCCATTTGTGCCGCTTATGGCAGAATTCGGCTCGCACTCAAAGTTATCTACATCCAATAGATGATATCTTCTAGCATACTTTGTGTATGGGTTCATTCCCTGCTGTATAACAAGCCACTTGCCGGTTTTAGACACAAGCATGTAATGTATGTAAAGATTGTAGCCATCCTGCAAAAGCACCGAATCCGTCTTTGCTGACAAAGCGCTACACTGCGTTAGTTTGTCTGTTTCTATGTCAAATAAATTCGCTGACCTGAGTTCGTCTTTAACTGATACAGAAGCCTTTCCCTTTCCACCGAAAACTGCGATACCGTCTTTTTGTTTTATTACCTGTTTCAAAATTGAAAGCAGAACTGTTGTGGAACCGCTGGAATCCCAGTCCATGCCTATGGCATTATTCAAGGCCTGAAACCACATCGGATTGGAAAGCCTCTCAAGCAGTTTATCCTCTCCATATTCATACAGCATCGTGTGTACTATTGCATCGCACATTCCTTTCATTGTTTTCAACAGATAATCCGGCACATGGCCGTAATGCAATGGTAAGTCTGCTATTCCTGTCATATGAAATAGTAAATTAGCTATTATTTATACAAATATCGGAAAATTACAAATGAAAAGCTTTTATGAATTGACTGGCATAACAAGAAATGCAACGTATACAAGGCTGGGAGATATTCGCCAACCTTTTAAAACAAAATAAGAGTTTTGTTACCGTTCCTCTTGTAATCTTCTCTGCTTATGTTTATTTGTTTATGCATGACCAAGTCGGAATATCCGCATTTTCATTCCTTTATCCAGTGTTTGACATTATATGTGCATTTTTACTCAGCTTTACAATAAGCCTTATCATAGCCATAAATTACTACATAATAAAAGCAAGAAAGAATGCAAATAAAAGAAACACGGGGTGGGCCATATTCTTCAGTTTATTATCCACGCCTTTCTGCTGCAATGTTTTAATTCCATTGTTTATCGCGTTTATATTTGGATCAGCGGCTCTTTCACCGGTATATGACACTGCACAGCGTTTACTTGTTGAGTATGACCCGCTTATAATTGTAATCTCAATAGTTATTATATACATCTTTTATGAAAGGTCCCTGAATGCTTTCATAGGCTGCAAAATAAAACTGCCTGTAAACAAAAACCTAAGAAGTCTTGGCTGAATAAACCGGTTATCTTATCCTTGATCTGCCTTTTTTAAATGGATTCTTTGCAGTCGTTTTTATTCCTTTTCTCTGCGGAAGGAATATCTCGGCAAGCATGCACCTTATGCTACCGCCACCGCATTCTTCTATTGTGCTCACATCTATGCTTATTATATCACAGTACTTTTCTATCTCATATTTCTGTTCCTTTGACAATGAGTTTAAAGCTTTTTTTGAGATTACCAGCTTCTTATTTCCTATTGAATCCAACAATTCTAGGGCATTGCCTGCAAAATCTAGGATCTGCTTAAATGTTAACTCAATTAGAGTTTTGCCGGAATCTTTAATGGCCGAGACAACGGCCTTCTTCTCACCCTCATCTGTTATAGAATCCAAGCAAATCATAACAAATTTTCCTCCCAATGCCATCATAACGTTCGTATGGTATATCGGAAAACCGGTTTCATCGTAAGCATGAAACTTTATAGGTTTGTATTTCATTTCGCTGCAAAACTTATTTAATACCTCTTCATTGGTTCTCTCGGAAAGACAAGCATAAGCGATATTGTTCTCACGGTCAAGAACTAGGCTGCCAGTACCTTCAAGGAATTTATTCTTATTTTCGTAATAAGTAAGGTCTATCACTTTGGAGCAGGAGAACCCGTAAAGCATGGAAAGATTCTGAATTATATCCGGCCTTCTTTCATTTCTTCTATTTAATGCGAGCATAGGATAAACAACGGTGGTTCCGTCTGGATGAAATGATACCCAGTTATTTGGAAATATTGAATCGGGAGTGTCGATTTCCGTCAAATCATCAAAAACAAACACGTTTATGCCGTTCATTCTAAGCGTCTCTACGGCACGGTTGAATTCCTTCAGGGCCTGCAGATTAACCGAAGAATTTGTTTTTTTCTGGAATTTATTTGTTTTTGCCGTTTGCTCATTGAAGCCAAAATTATGCGGCCTTATCATCATTACATTGCTAGTCAATGCCTTTTCTTCCATTGCAGTTTATGAGCAGATAATCTAGCAACTGCTAAAAATTATTTAAAGAATAGAACTTATATTTAAATGTTTAAACTGTTTTCTAATGACTTTTTAATGCTGATTAAAGACGATTTTAATAAATAAAAGCCTGGGGTTGCCAGGATTTGAACCTGGGTCAAGCGGTTTCTTCTTAATCATCCTTAGCGTCATTTTTCCAGACAAGCTGGAGCCGCCTATTCTGCCTGGTTAGACTACAACCCCTTAAGTGAATATTTTATACTTATCCTTGTTTTCAAGTTCCTCTTCGATTCTTGCTTCTATGCTTTTTGCTATGCCCGATGTAAAGCCCACTCTTTCATCAAAATCGCTGTAGGATTTGAACTCTCCCTTATTCCTTTCTTCTATGATCTTTTGAACCATTTTTTTACCTGCACCGGGTATAAGCGCCAAAGAATGCAGCCTTACATTTATTGGCCCAAGCCTGTTTATTATAGACATGTAATTTGTTTCATTTTGACTTACAATCTCATGTACCTTATCCGTGAGCATTTGAAGGCCGTTACCGTTTAGCTTATCCGGGGTTATCCTCTGAATTATGTGGTGTACCTCATCTCTTTTGTTTTCTCCTATATAGACCTTCATTCCAGGCTCAACCTTAACGTCTTTTTTAAGGGCTACAAGCAAAAGACCGAGTGAATCTGTAAGAACTATTGCAGTGGCCTTCCTGTCCTTTGAGTCCTGAAGGCCGAAAGGAAGGTATTCTAAAACATAAGCGTATTCGTCTTTTCCCATAGTATTAAGGATTATTTCAAAGTTATAAATGCTTTTTTAGCACTGTTAGAATGGCTTTTAGATCCTCTTCCTTTACATTCAGCTTTAAAGGTGAGATAATTGCCCTTATTTGATCAATAGAAGATGGGGAAACGTCGATTATCATCCTCAAATAATCATCTCTTACATTAAGATTTAAAGCGGAAAGCTCTTCAAATACGCCGTCAAAATTGTCTATCTTTATGTTCTTCTGCGTGTGGTCCAGTAGTTTTTTGCCTATTTCGGAGCCTTTATCCACAAAATCAAGGTATTTCTCCTTTACTTCAGTTTCACTTAAAAACTTCTCATCGATTATTTGGTATTCCATATTAGAGTCTCTTCATATGAACTGGTAAAAGGTCTATCCTTTTAAGGCTTTTACCCTGCTGTTTTACTTCCACAGTATATGCTTTTCCCTTCTTCTCCACTATTCTGCCAACCGAGCCGAAAAAGCTTCTTTGTGGAAGGTTCCTCTGTACCCTTGAATCGGGATCTACTATGATTTTATCCCCTATTTCAAAAGACTGCAGGGCCTTTTTTATATCTACCTTCCCTCTTTCTTTTACATCAAGCTTAAGCCTTTTCCTTGAACGTTTGTGCAAACCATTTCCTGTTATTGACATAATTCTATTTTATAAAGCTCCTTAGTATTTATACTTTTTTAAACCCAAACACGAGGATGCGGATTTGAACTAAAAGTAAAATGCAGAGGGAGGGATTTGAACCCTCGAAGGCCTGAGCCATAAGGTCCTTAGCCTTACACGTTTGACCGCTTCGCTACCTCTGCATAAGAGTTTAAAATAAGCTTATAATAAAACATTTACTATCTGGCAACCTATTTATAATATAAAAATAGTTTTATACGTTTAAAACAATTTTAAAAATATGGTATTGAACATAATAATAGAGATTCTGATAGTACTATCTGTATCAATAATAATGGGAGAGCTGTTTGAACAGCTTAAATTTCCATCGGTTGTTGGCTACCTTATAGCTGGCTTAGTTATAGGCCCTTTTGTTTTCAATTTCATACAGAACAATACCGAATTGCAGGCCCTTTCCTCTCTTTCTCTTTTCTTCATAATCTTTTTATTGGGAATAGAGATGAAAACCGAATCCGTTATAAAATACCTTAAGCCTTCCATTAAAATGTCAATTACCAGTTTCATTCTGCCATTACTTCTTTCAGTCCTGCTTTCCGTGGTTTTATTCCACTTCGGATTAAGACAGGACTTTATTGTTTCGCTGTCGATAGCAGTGCCTTCAATCTCGATTATATCCGTTCTTGTAATGAGATACAGGCTTGCAAGGGACCCGAAAGGAATTACAATTATAGGCTCAGTTGTTATAACCGATGTAATAGCATTTCTGCTGCTTGGAATAGCCTACAAAAGTGCATTAAATGCAATATTGGTAGTAATCTACTTCATAATATTCCTTTTGATATTCCTGAACGTAGACAAGATACTCAACAGAGGAAGCGAGAAACTAAGAATGCGGCTTACAAAATCAAGAAAAATACTGAAAAGTGAGCACTTTGGATATGCCATGATAATAATTATAGGGCTTCTGATTGGAGGAATATCTCAGCTCATAGGTGTAAACTACATAATAGGAGTTTTCTTTGCCGGCTTGATAATACATGAAGGGCTTATAGGAAGAACCTTATTCGGAAAGGTGAGAAGGACCATAAAAAGAATGAACGACGGATTTTTCATACCTCTTTTCTTCAGTATTGCAGGAATAGACGTTGCATCATTTCACTCTCTTGAAAGGTTCATCCCTGCAATAGTGGCTGTATCACTCGCGGTTATATCATTTTCAATAATACTGAACTACTATTCTTCCGGAAGAATCATGAAAATAAAGAAAAAGTCTTGGAAGGTAAAAACCAGCGCAATAATAAACGGAAGAGGGGCAGTAGGGATAGCAATTGCCACTGTCGCATTTGAAATAGGTGTAATAACAAACTCGGCTTATTCAATAGCAATACTGGCAACCATAATCATATCAATAGTGGCCACTTCGCTTCTACGCAATACTTGATACATACAAAATAAATAATTGGGGTGGCTGGGATTTGAACCCAGGTCAACTAACCCCCGAAGCTAGCATCATACCAAGCTAGATCACCACCCCTTTACAAAATAATTACCATACAATTCTAATTAATCTTTTTGTATTGAGGATAAGTACTAATTTCCATTATTACACTATCGGTTTTAACGGCTACTCCTTTTTTAACGGTTTTTATTTCCTCTGTCGACAATACAGATTTACCAAGTGCTATCAGTTCACCTTTCAGTGTCATTATCCCCACAACTTCATCCTTTTCGAAATTAGTAAGTTTAACTATACCTGGAACAGCGAGTGGAGAACCATGACAGATTGGATCTACTGCCGTATCTGAGATAAAGGCCTTCGGCAAGAAGTCTATTGCTGATTCTATGCTGCCAAGACATTTGTTTAACAGCCGGTCATCATTTTCCTTTTCATAAAAATAAACTGCATCCTCTAAATCTTGCAGAGTAACCAAGTTGTCTTTTTCTGACAGCGTTGAAACCTTTGTTCTTCTTAGCTCGGTCATGTGTGCACCAACTTTTAGCTCTTCCCCCATGTCATGTATTAGCTTTCTTATGTAAGTTCCGGATTCTACACCAACTTTAAAAAGGACATTCTTTCCGTCTATCTCTAATATCTCAGAATAGTATATTTCTCTCTGTCTATACTGCCTTTTAACATGAGATCTAACTGGAGGTAATTGCATTATTTTTCCTATGAATTTGTTAAACGTATCTCTAAGTAATTGCTCATCAACCTCGCTGTGCAGATGCATCAGAGCGATGTATTCCTTTCCTCCAAAAAGAAGCACTGGGAGAACCTTCGTAGCGTTGTTTATGGCCAGTGGCAAAAGACCGGTTACGTTGGGATTTCTTCAATCTTCTAAAGTCCCTGAGTAACCCATCTTCTTGGCACCTAATTCTGCCATGAGTTTCTTTGCTATGTAGGCTGCGGTCTTAGACCTTATACCTGCTGGCTTGTCCAGAAGTACAAAACCGTAGTTTATCCTCTCCGTTATACTTCTGTCCTTTGGAGCTTTGCCGTATCTGCTGTCGGTTTCTTCCTCTCTCAAGGAAAAGATTTCATGCTTGAAATCCTCCAAAGGTAGTTTCATTTCATTTAATCGTAAATTCAAAGATTAAAACTTTGCTTTTTATGCCGCTAACCAATTTATTTTAAAATAAATGAAATTTAATATTCTTTAGTTAAAATTGCAAGGATATTATCACTTATTCGTATTTTGCTGGTGCATTATGTAATCTGAGCAAATCTGCACAACGCTTTCTAAGTCTATATTTGAAGAGTCAATAACCAAATTGAACGGAGTAAAATCCTTGTCTATCTCTATCCCGTATATTTTTTTGTAGATATTTTTTGTAAGCAGGTCCTTCTGCTTCATATATTTCAAGGCTTCAGTAAAACTTATTTTATCGCGGATGCTCACTCTTTTTGCCCTGACTTTTTCATCTGCTTTTATGTATATTTTTATTGTTTCTTTGTCGTTTATCTTCCAGGAAGCTACCCAGCTATCAAGCACCACGTCCTTTTTTGTCTTTAAAAATGAAAGAATAAATGAATCAAGTCTTTTATCATACTGCGGATTCTTTAACCTGAATTTTACTGCCTCTATCCCCTTCTTTGATTCCCAGACCATAAAATCCTTCTTAGGCAGCAAATTTTTCAATTTAGAACTAGCAGAAAAATATTCAATTCCGAAGTTAAGGGCAAGGCTTGTAGCAACGCTTGATTTACCTGAAGCAGTCAGCCCTGAAACTATCACTTTCATGATTAATTAATGGGTGTATTATTTATAAGTTTACTATAGTTTGAAAACACTGCTGGCAGATAACTTAGATTATCGCAGTAATTCTGCGCTGAAGGCGAAACGGAACATTCTCCAGTAAGCATGTATTTACTAAGCTCAGTATAGTTTATCTGGTAAACATTTACAGTTGTAAGCACCTGGTTTTCTATGCTGAGCAAAGAATTTGCAGGCAGGTTATCCGTGTAAAGTAACTTGAAACCAGGTACGCTTTCATTGAGGAGATAAAGCTTATCAAACAATGTATCCATTGTTTCATTTGGAATATACAACAAAGCAGGGCCGTTACCGAACTCTGACATGTTTATTGGCAGCACTTCATATCCGCCAGGTGCCTGAGATATGCCACCAATGTGCAGATCAACTGAATTTGTAGCATTCAAAAGCATCATGCCGCCAGGTATGCCGTTATTTGTCACTTCATTACAGCCTACACTGTAAACACAGTTATAATCCAAAGGCAGAGGATTAGAGAACTGCGCTGTAAGCTCGTTATATATTATACCATATGGATTGCCCATGCTTGTGATTACTCCGTTACTGCTCGCATTCAAAGGTATTAGAACCTCTACCAAAAGATCATTGTTTGCATTGCCAGGCAAACCAGGGATTGTTGCATTTGAATACAATGGAGCTATCTGTCCATTTACATCTCCGAAGTCAAGCAGATACTTGTAACTTTCATTCCCTATATTTTGGCTGTTTATAGTGACATTGGTCTCTGTCATCGGAGTAAACGATGTAGGCTCCAAAGCGATGGTTGAGATGGCGGAGAATTTCTCTACTTCACTGCCGCTTATTACTGCATAGGTCGGCTGATGAATATAGTGGAGATAAGTTGAATAAACGTATGGAGAGGTTGCCTCAAAGAAGTACTTCGCTATCATTGACTGGTAACCATAAGCGTTGCTTCCGTCTGCTACAGCCGTTCTATTGGCTATCGCTTCCTCCCAGTAACCGTAATCCCACCATGAGATTATAGAGGTATTAACAGGAGTATTCTGACTGATCCACTGAAGGGTGGGCCCCCAAAGCAGCAATCCGCTACCGCTTGACTGAGCAGTTTGATATGACAATGAAAGACTGGAATGAAGATCCGCTGCAACGAAAGCTATTGCTATTATGATTATGACTGCTGAAACAACTGCCATGTTCTTCGGGGAATTCTTAAAGAATCTATTTGTAAGGTCTATTGAACCTCTGAAGAAATAAACTATTGCGAAAGGTATTATTATTGCAGCTCCTAATTCAGTAGGCTCCAGAAGCCTGCTTTCAACGTTTGAAAGTATAACTGTTGCAACAAAGAAAAAGAAAGGTATTATGGCCATTAAGGAAAGCAAGCTAGCGTCTTCCTGCTTGTCAAATGCAAATTCCAGTATGAATATAACTACAAGGGCCAAAGCGCCGTATTTGTAGTTGTTTACAGATGAATTCATAGTCCATATAACAATGAGCATTATCAATGAAATTAACGTAAGGAATAACACTAAGCTTAGCACTCTTTTTGATTCTATTTCATTTTTATGAAGGAATAGATAACCCAATGGTATGAAATCAAGAGCTATGAATATAAACAAAAATGAATAAGAGGTAGCATTATAGCTGAATGTTCCACCGTTAAGCATGAGTATAAACGGAACGCTTAACAAAAATGGTATGTACCAGTGCTTAAACCTTTTCAGTACGATATAAAGAAGGAACACCGCACCTGCACAGAATAAAAGGAAATTTATGCCCAATGGGCCTAAAAGGAAATTGAAGTCCTGCACTCTCTGAGTTAAATCCAATGGCGCATACTCCGCAATGGTCTGGCTTACTGGATTTACTATCCCCACCCCCAATGGATGAATAAATTCAGATTCCACGCTTGAAAGGGCATGCTTTAATGTATTCAGGCCTGTAAGCGCAACCAATACAAACGAAAGGATTAAACTGTATATGACAATCGAAAATCCGTTGTTTATAAGAGGTATTTTTAGTTTATGCTTGTATCTGTCGTATATCAACAGCTTAAACAGAACCAGTACGTAGGAAAACAGCATAGGATAATAAAGGGCGCTGTGTATAACATCCGAGAAAGTAAAAGTAACAAAACTTACTTTTATCGGGACCCAAATTGCAAACAGAATATACGCCAGCATGTCACCCTTTTTAGCATATCCGAGCAGAACGATTATTATGTAGATTATTGGTATCACAAGAATGAGGTACTCGCTGTATCCGCTTGCCGCCGTCGCTAGTCCGGTAGCTATTCCCGTCGCTAGCCCGTAAATCATTTTACTCCTAGTCCTTTTTGATTTTAGAGATTTTGCCAGGAAGAAAATTGCCAACAGGATAAACATAAAGCCGAGAGAGGTCTTCTGCGTAAAACCCGCAGTGGAACGGCTTAAGAAGGTAAGGAAAGCAGGCAGGATAAACGCACTTATACTTGCCACCCAATAATCTCCAAACAATTCCAACGCTATGAGGAAAAGAAGCAGAGCCGAAAAGATGGCAAAGAATGCCGGCAGGAACATGAATGACGTCATAGGAACCGCACCTTTCACTATTGGATCGGTAAGTCTTGCCGAGTATGCTCCAAAGAAAGATACCATAAGCTCATCCGTTCTGGAAGGCAGACCTATCGGTAGGTACTCCAGATAATTTACCGCGGGGACATTACCAGTTTTAAGAATATTCTGCATTTGTATGTAGAATGTATAAGGGTCCAAACCGGAAAGAGAACCGCCCATTCCCAAATAATTATTACCTATCAAAGGGGAGTTTGACTGCAGTGGATTCAGCAAAGCTGGGACGCTTGCCGTGTGCACGTACCAGCCGACAGTTACTGCAAGAATAAGAAGCAGGTAAAAAAGAACCTTCTTCTTTATGAGAATATTGTAAGCGGCATTGCCAAAACTTTTAAAACCTGACAAATTTAATTCTATCTCTACTTCGCTCACTTTTTTCTTAGAAACCTCTTCTTTTACGTGCTCTAGTTTTTCTGACTCTTTTTTCAGCAGGTTTATTTTCTCTTCCTCTTTTTTTAATTCTGCCTCATCTTTTTTGACCTGAACTTCCTCTTTTTTGATTTCCTGCTCTATCTTCCTTTCCTCTTTGGAAGCATCCTGCTCGATTCTTTTAAGTTCGTCATTTTCGGCCATAATTCAAATATATAGAGAAATTACTACTGATTATTAAACCTTTCGAATCAAAAATCCTGTGATTCTATGTCCCAAGAATCGTGCTTCCAAAGCAGAAATTCCGGCTTGTTCAAGAAAATAAAATGCTCTGGATGGGCGATATATTCATCGTATATGCTTTTTGAATAGTCAAGGAAAGGCAGCTTCTCTGCTTCACTGTGTTTAAGGGTCGTTTCTTTGTATTTTTTGTTTACAACTATGTTTCCATTCCTTAGAAGGAAAAGAGCCCCGCCACTCATAGCCTGCACTGACTTGTAATCGGAATCAAACGTAGAATTCACAAGATTTGCTTCTATTAAAAGACCTTCTCCGACATTGATTGAGAAATGTCCATAATTTGGCGGCATTATGACCTTATCGCCTGCTTTTGCATGAACAAGTTCTAAATCAAAGCTGCCATCATCGTTCCTTTTTTGTAGGAGGTATACTGCTTCGCCGCTTATCACCTCATACAGCTCTGGATAAGCCAGCCCCTTTTCAACTAAGGGATGATAATGCCCAAGGGTCTTTGTAAACTCGCCACCTAAATCATAATTTTCAATAACGGTAACGTCATACCTTATGTGATGTGCCGAAAAAACGGTGGCGTTCTTTGCAACTCCTGCCGCCCTATACATTCTATATATTATGTCGTTCCTATTTTTGCTGTTTATGAATTCCCTGTTGAACAGTACGTCTTTCATCTCGCTTACCTTACGCACGGAAAAAGGCACTTCGCTGCCGTCTGCAAATAACTTTCTTTCTTTTTCGTCAAACTCTAAATCAACTGCTTTAACGTTAAGTTTCATGGTATTATAAATGCTTGCTAAGTTTAATACTTTTTATAGAACATCCTAACAAACCTATCGGCTTTGAACAGCTTAATTATAAACCTGAGTTCCTTGTTGCTTACAGTCCTTGTGACATACAACATTAAAACATAGAAAACCAGTGCAGCAATCAAAAGCAGCGGTAGGTATGCCAATCTTGTCACGATCCTTAAAAGGAAATACAGGAAAAGACCCATTAATAAAACGGATATCGAGGCTTTCAGTAACTCCTTGTAAGGTAACCTTATTTTGATGTATCTTGAGACTAAAATCAAGTTTACTGCCAAAGTGGACAGCGTAACTGCAAGATATGCAAGTGCTGCACCTACTGAATATAAACGTGGAACCAATAAAACGGTAAGTGCTATTCCGACTACTGCTCCGGTTATTACCGAGTACATTGCGTATTTCTGCTTACCGGTCGCACTTAAAACCTGCGTAACCGGCCCGAATATACTGGATATAAGAACGGGTATAAGAAGGATTATAAATGGAGTTTCAGCGCCTATAAAAGTAGATTTGTAAAGGTATGAAATCAGCTTTGGAGCAGATATCAGAGAGGCAGTGACAAGCGGAAAAGTAAGCAGAAAAGAGTATTTTATGAGGCTGTGCTGAAGCCTGTAAAATCCGTCAAACTGCTTTCTTTCAAAAAACTTAGTTATTGATGCAAAGAACGCAGATCCGACTGCAATGGCTGGCAGGCCAAGCATACCTGCCATTATTAACCCTACTCTGTAAAAGCTTACCGCTGAAATGTTGGGCGAGACTGCTCCAAGAAACAACGCTATAACCGGCCCGTAAGACAGCGAGATTATTGCCATAACGTATGAGAAATTCCTATAGCTGTAGAAATGGGTTAAATCTTCCTTTTCCGGCTTTGCCGACTTTGGAAATCCCCTCATGGAGCGGTATAAAAGGAAAAGGCCGACCGTTGCAGTTACAAGATAAACGACATCATAAAACTTAATTGCGCCTATCAACCCAAATCCCAGATATATTACCACAAGCTGCATTACGCGCAGAAAATCATACAATACGCCGGTAATAAAGCTGTTGTTCATCTTCTGAAAGCCTATAAATGAAGGCTCAGTGAAATTACCCGAAAGAGAATAGAAAACAAGCCCGAAAGCAAGTATCTTTATAAGATAACTAACTTCTGTGGAATGGTATATCGAACCAATTACGCCGGAAAGAGCGAACAAGACTATAGAAGCAACAAGAGATGAAACTATTACTAGTATGAGATAATGCTTAACGGCCCACATTAATCTTGAAGCTGAGTTCTGTGCACGGTATTTTGATATTGCATACTGCACTGCCGAGTTTATGCCCAAGCCGGCAATAGTTGAAGCAAAGCCCCAGTAGAGTACAACTACTGTATAATAACCGTAGTTTGTTGGCCCTAAAAACCTTACCAAAAGAACGCTAATAAGAAAGGAAACAAAGAACTTTGAGCCAGAACGAAGAAAGCCGTATACACTATTTGAAGCCACTAATCCCTGTTCTTCTTCTATGTTTATTTCATCATTATTGACAGGCTGTTCCATTAAGATGCTGCGGTTTACTCGCTCGTATTATAATGCACTCAATTTATGTATTTAAATAATAATCAAGAATAGTAATTAAATATGGTTTTACTCATACAAGAAACCGGATTATATGTAATAATCTCTTTGGCCATTGTCATAGGATATTTTATAGGAATATCGACACAGGAAGAAATAGAACATACTGCCAAGAGAATGATGGCGGAAAAAATATTTTCTTATCCGCTTATAGTTGCAGAAATCGTGATAGTTTCTGTATTCTTGTACAAGTACAGCAATTATTACGTTGCAGTTTCATCGGTAATAATGCTGTTCAACCTTTGCTTTTCTACGCTTTACAACGCAGAAAAATCTGACTTACAAAGAACGCTGGGCTACACCATTGCTTTTCTAGTTCCTTCTTTAATAATCGGAACTATAATAATTATATTATGAAAGTCGGAATAATAGGAAGAACCAACGTGGGAAAAAGCACGCTTTTTAAAGCATTAACGCTTGAAGAAGTGGAAATAGAAGACCGGCCTTTTACGACTATAGAACCAAACAAAGGGGTAGGGTATGTTACTGTAGAATGCCCTGAGGTATACTTCAATGTAAAATGCAATCCTCACAATGCGCCGTGCATTGACGGCACAAGATTCGTGCCCATTAATATAATAGATGTTGCTGGCTTAGTGGAAGGCGCAAGCGAGGGAAAAGGGCTTGGCAATAAGTTTCTAAGCGATATAATGGAAGCCGATGCAATAATAGAGGTAATCGATATATCCGGTAATACTGACAGTAGCGGCAATAAAACAAAGGATTTTGATCCTGCCATCGATATAGAGATGGTTGATAATGAGATAAAGAGGTGGATAGCTTCTATAATAGCCAGATCAAGATACGTAGGAAAGGAGGATATTGCAGACATAATATTCAAAAATGTATCAGGAATAAACATAAAATACTCAACTGTAAAAGAGACCGTAAAGGAACTTAACGTAAAGGAAATAAACGATGACACTGCCTTAAAGATGGCTTCTTTGATGATGAAAAAAGACAAACCTATGCTTATCCTATGCAACAAAATGGATTCTGTCGAAGACTTGGAAGGACGGATAAAAAAACTTAAGGAAAAGTTTGACTATGAATTTATGGCCTGCTCTGCGGCTGCCGAGCTTACAATAAGGGAAGCAGAGAAAAACGGATTCATACGCTTTAAGGACGGCAAACTTGAAAGATTAAAGGAATTGAGCAGCGACCAGGAAAAGGCAATTAACATAATAGACAAGATAATTAAAAAATACCAGGGTACCGGGGTAAGAGAGGCTTTAAACCGCCTTGTATTTGAATTAAAGGGTTACAAGACCGTCTTCCCTGTAGAGGACGAGAAGAAACTTACTGATGGATTTGGAAGAATCCTGCCTGATGCTTATCTTGTGGAGAAAGACGCAACTCCAAAAGACGTAGCGGCAATGATACACAGTGACATAGCTAAAAACTACAAAGGCGCTATAGACTGCAAAACGGGATTAAAGGTGAAGAACGACTTTCCTGTAAAAAACGGGCAGGTTCTGAAGATACTGGTATGAACAATACAAAGGTATTCCTTAAAGACGAAAAAACGTTTGAAAAGATAATAGAAGCTTCAGATCTTAAAAAAGAAGATGTAGTGAAAGAGATAGGAAGCGGTGACGGAAGGCTGACAAAACGTATAGCCCCTTATGTAAAAAAAGTGTATGCTTTGGAAATAGATACAAATCTTTTTGATTCCGCAAGAACAATGCTTGAAGAAATCAAAAACATAGAATTCATAAATGAGGATGCCTTAGCAATAGAATTCCCAAGTGATGCAAACAAAATAATATCAAATTTGCCATATGCTATCTCTTCCCCAATAACAGAAAAGATAATATATTTTCTGAATGAAAAAAAAGATTCTTTGGCAGTCTTGATGTACCAACTGGAATTTGGTGAAAGGATGCTTGCATTTCCAGGAATAAGGGACTATTCAATGATATCTGTGTTCACCCAGTACACCTGCAGCATAGAACTTGTTTCCAGGGTCAGTAAGAATGCATTCAGGCCCAGACCTGCAGTCGAATCTATAATACTTAGGATAAAACCGAAAAACATCAAAATAGATGAAGATTTCCTTGCTTTTGCAAGGCTTCTTTTCCAGCACAAGAAGAAAAACCTGTATTCCGCCATAATGGACAGCAGGGGAAAACTAAACGTAAAATCAAAGGAAGAACTCAGGGATAAACTGCAGGGATTCAAAGAAAAGGACAGACTTAAACAGAAAGTCTTCTACCTGGAAATAAATGAGTTAGAAGATATATATGATGAAATGTTAAGGATAGGAATATGCAAAAAGAAGTAAAGGTAATCAAGAGAGGAAACCCCTCGGTTAGGATATACCGCAAGAAAAAAGCATGGGAGTTTATACCTTTTAAATCAAATCTGGGCTATAATCAGAACAAACAGAAAAAATTCAAAAACTTTGCATCAAGGTTTTCTTTGAGAGAGATAGAGGATATACTTATAGCATGGTTGGCATTGAGCTTTGCATTCGCAGTCGTTCTTTACCCGCTGGAAAACAGCGGCTTTTTGCTATACTTCTTGGCTTCATTCATAGTACTTGGAGCCGCGTTTATAATGCACGAATTGATGCATAAGTTTGTCGCTCAAAGCTACGGCTATGAAGCGCAGTTTAGGATGTTCCCATTCTTTTTGATATTGGCGGTGGTAATGGCCCTGCTTATCGGATTCGTATTTGCATTACCAGGTGCGACAATATTTGAACCTGATCCACGAGAGCCATACACGGATCCAAAGGGATTTACTGAAAGATATGGAAAGATATCACTTGCCGGACCGTTGATTGATATAGTATTTGGATTTATATTCCTAGCTTTATTTTTGCTTATCTACGTATTTGTAGGCTCCAACGTGACTAACCTGCTGACAGCTTTCGGCTATATAGTAACTGGATTAGGAACATTCATAAGCTTCTACCTTGGTGCATTTAACATGCTTCCGCTGGGATCAGCGTCATTTATAGGATTGGATGGTTACAAGGTATGGAGATGGAACAAAGTTTACTGGGCCATTTTCTTCGTAATACCGGTCGCAATGACTGTTTTAATCTACCTTGGTTACATACCGATTCTTTCTGTCATAGGACTGTAATAATTGGGGCAGTTATTTAAAGGAGCAGATTTAATAATAGATATGGCTGAAAAAACAAAAATAATAACCGCTTTTCAAACCGCAGGTTACATATCAATATTGGCTGCTAGGTTCCTTGAAGAAAAGGGAGTTGTAAAAGACGCTGGCGGAATAGATATTGAGGAACTTGCACAATTTTCGGTAGTCAAGGACGGAAACCTACTATCCCCAATAAGAATACTCGAAGGAAAAGACTTTACAATGATAACCTCGCAGATACCCCTGCCTTTAAAGGCAATAAACGAGCTATCGGATAAAATAATGCAGATTTACAAAGAAAGGAAAGCCGAACAAGTGATAGCGTTGGATGGACTTGCAATTGATGAGGCAAAAGATAAAAGCGAAGTTTATTTTGCAAGCACTTACAATGAAAAAGAGATAAAAAACTGCAAGAAATTACCTGAAGGAGCAATGATGGGATTTAATTCCTATTTTGCGCACAAAGCAAGAAAGATGAAGATACCTTTTATAGTATTAATGGCCGAAACGCACGCTGAGATACCTGATGGCATAGCAGCCGCAGCTCTTATTTCCGTACTGGAAGGCATTCTTGACATACAGGTAGACACTTCTGAACTTATATCAGAGTACAAGAAAACACTTGGACAGATAAACAACCTACTAAAAAGAGTAAGTCAAGCGCCAAAGAGCCAAGAAGAACAGAACATGTACGTTTAATTCTGATTGTATTCTTTTGCTTTTTCTTCCAGAAACCTTGAAACATTGTTGTCCATAAAGGAAGTTGAATAAGCAGTTATATCGGCCATAGGCACCCATTTGTAGCTTTGGAAAAAAGACAGAACTTCCGGTTCTCCGTTTACGTGCTCCATGACGTAAAGGAAATACAGTAATTTTGGATTTTCACTGGGGTAATACCTAAATACCTTTCCAGAAAGATCAACTTTTATGTTGAATTTTTCCATGAGTGAAAGAATCTCTCTTCTTGGGCTTTTCTCTTCATCCAAATCAAGAAAAGGGAAGACCCACGTTGCTCTGGGCATATACTTATCCTGCTCCTTTAGTTTTACCATCAATACTTTGTTTCCCCTTATCACCAATGCAGATACTCTTTTTGCCATATGATTATTAACCTTTTTTACATTTTAAACGCTTTTTTATATGAGGTTAGACATAATATTATTAAAAAGATATGGACAAAGGGTATTATGCTGTATTGATAGTAATTTTGGCATTGATAATAGGGGCAGCCATATTCTACACGAACCCTTATGAGAACCACAGGCAGATTGCAATAGGCATATGCGAATTGGAATGTCACAACATAATAACCAACTCTACTTTGACAAGCAATACCTGCATAAAAGAGAACGCAAGTTTCGGCTATTCATGCGCAGCGGTTAATTCCGCTGCTTCTACAGTCTGCTCAAATACAAATGAGATAAATTTAAATTACAACTGCGTTTTGGAAAGCGTGAAATAGTTACTTGACAAGCTGATCTAATGCATGCAATTTCTTATTAAGAAAGTCTATTCTGCTCTGCTTGTCTTCCAATATTTTACCAGATTCAATATGCGTAAGCACTCCGCCATCATTCTTACACCTGAAGTCATTTTGAAGGGCCTCATTTACATCGTATCTTCTGTTGCAGATATCACAGACGTAAAAGTCTTCTGCCTTGTTTAATTCCATTGATTTTTTAGTCTGCTTTATTTCCTCTTCATACATCTCTCTTATTATGAACACGAGCTTTCCAGGATTGGCACTCCAAAAATAGGTATACCATGCTTTGTTGTTCTTTCTCACCTTTCTATAGGAAACAAGATTTTTATTGTAAAGCCTATAAAGAAATTTTCTTATTGCATTTGCCTTTTCAAACTTAAGTTTTTTTGCGAGCAGGTTCTCCTCCATTTCCCCTTTGGAAATAAGAAACTCAAAAACCTCTAAGCCTTTTTCTCCTGCAACATCAACAACGTATTTTCTTGCTTCTTCCAGCCTCAAAAGCTTATTAGTATCAATTACTATCTTTTTTTCCCGCTTTACAACTGCCTTTTTTGTCTTTTTTATCTTAGCATTAGCCTTAACTTTTTTCGCTTTATTCTTTGCTTTTTTCGTAGCCATTTTTATATATAGTAAATCGAAGATTTAACCTTTTCCATTCAATGATAAAATCTTATTTCAAAGACGCAAATATTATCGAGCCTATCGGGCTCAAAAGAATCAAAAGCAGGATAAAAAGAAATGCAACTGTGTTCAGGATTGCAAGCGCTTTCTTCTCATTTTTAACAACATAACCCAAAGCATCGAAGAATATTTTACCGCCATCCACAAGATATGATAGTGGAAGTATGTTGACTATTGCAAGGCTGAAGGATATAACCCACAACCACAGGAAAAGCCCGTCTATCCAGTAAAGAGATTGCGAAGGAAAAGAATTATTGGGAAAAGCAGTGACAGAAATTGGTTCTATTATAAATGCCGGCGGCTTTGCAAGCGAGAAAAACCCCCCTACCCCTATGTAACTGTGATATGTATTGTTTATCGATGAATTGTAGGTAGTTTTCATGGAGTAAACATTTCCGTTAGTCAACGTAAAATTAACGTACTGTCCAGGCGTGACATTGAGATCAGATAAAGCCTGCTGCTCCGAATAAAACTTGTGACCGTTTATTTCTGAAACGGTGGAATTTACCGGTAAAGAAACAAGGCTTGCAGGACTGTTATTTACAACAGTTGAGACATCAAGGTAATACGGCGAGTATGAAATTAAATTTGCTGAAACAATGAAATGAGAAAGCAGAAGATAAGCTCCCAAAAATATAAAACCTAAAACGACATTTGTAAAAGCACCCGCGGCAAATATCCTCAGACGGTCTATTCTCTTTGCTTTTACTACTTTCTTTTCATCGGGCTCTACAAAAGCAAGGGGAAGAACTCCGAATAGGAAGCCAAACCCAGTAGATTTTATTTTTATGTTTTTTGAAAGAGCAACTACGCCGTGAGAAGCCTCATGCAAAGCAGCCAGGAATATTATGGCTATAAGTATGTAAAGTATGGGAACGCCTATTAAAACAGGTATCCCTCCTACAGATATAGAGACAGGAAACAGAGGTGCTACGGCAGGGAAGGTGGTAGTTGGGCTAGTTATCATAAGGTAAAGGTAAGGCAAGAAAAGGTAAAGCACAAAGCCTATTCCTGCAAGCGCAACAAATACACCAATAGTTGAATATATATTTATGAGTCTTTTAAACCTTGCAAGCCTCTTCATCATTTTCAGCCCTATCTTTGTTTTGTAAAGAAACACTATTTTTCCTTCTACGTCAAACCTTTTTCTCTCTATGATTACAAATAACCCGAATATTACGAGTATTATGATTGTTAAAAGTAAATTATCTCCATTTGCTAAGAGCACACTTAAAACTGACATTATATACTTACACCTTTAACTTTCTTAACTCTTTGTGTTTAGGTCTTAATGCTGAAGAACCGCAGTTCCTGCACCTTACTTCATTCCTTCTAAGAACTTTTTGGCTGGAAACGCGTATCTTCGCATTGCAATTTCTGCATACGTACACGTTATAGAACAGTCTATTATCAGCAACCGGATTTGATCTCTCTGCCATAATCTTATAGGTTTCTATTTACTTATATATAAAGTTTTATTTAGTGCAGAATTAGTATAGTTAATGAAAATTGATGTCATAAGGAAAGATTCAAAAGAGATTGTAGAAAAACTGAAAGGCCTTGGCTTTGAGAGGGTATTTCTGCTTAAAGACCAGAGCATAAAAGAGATTACAAAGGATGAAAACATCGAATTCAAAGCCTATCCCGGAAAAGACTATGATTTCGTTATAAGAAAGGGAAAAGCAGAGTTCATCTACGATTTGGAAGTGAATGGCTTTCTTCTGAACAAAGGGCTGTGCAGCAAGTTAAAGGAAAACAAGATGACGGTTATATTCAGCTTTTCGGCGCTCGAAAAAAGCGAAAATATGTTCAAGGTTTACAAGAACTTACTGATAAACGGAAAGCTATGCAATGACTACGGGATAAACTGCTTGTATTCATCAGGCTCTGAAAGTACAAGCGATATAAAATCTTTTTTCCAGCTTTGTGCATTTGCAGAAGAATTTGGATACGATTATAAAAATCTAATTAAAAGCACGGAGTCAATTAAATTATAGGACATGTCATCTTTTTCTGCTTATGAATATATAATTATTTTTGTGATTGTTCTAATAGCTGCAAGAAGGTTATATTCGGGGGTCAATGGCACAAAATTTAGCTTATTTAGAGTTTTTAGACTGCCCGTGCTCTATATAGCCTTAACTGTTATATTTATTTTAACATCTGCAGTAAATAAATTTTTTTACTATATGCTGACTGTTTCAATTGCATTGTTTTTTATTTTATTTGTAGTTGGTTTGGCTTACAGCAAAGACATGGAATTTTTTGAGAAAGGCGAAAAACTTTATTATAAAAGGAAACCGTATATAATGATAATTTGGATGGTAACTTTTCTTGTTCGTGTTGTTCTGGAAATAGAAGCAAGTAACCTAATATATGCAATATACACCGTAAATGTTCTAATGGCTTTGTCAACTGGATTAATAACCGGAGAGGCTATAAACACTTACAAATCACATAAAAATTACATCGAACGTGTAAAAAATCCTAAGACAATGTAATAACGCCTCGAAATTTGCTTCTAAATAAAAATTAAGGCCTGCAATTATAAATGGGCCCGAAGGGATTCGAACCCTTGGTCTTCTGCACGTCAAGCAGACGTCATAACCGCTGGACCACGGGCCCATAATTACTAACAACTGCAGATAAAATATAAAAGCTTATTCAAAATAAAAAAGCTTTTATTGATAAATTATAATATTTCCATATGAATTACGATTTGAACTATGTAAAAGATCACAGAGATGAACTTTTGTCCTCTATAAAGAAGAGATTTTTAACGCCTCCGATAGAAAACCCCGTTGACAGGTTAATTGAATTAAATGAGCTTATAAAAAAGACGAGAAGCAGCGTAGATGAACTAAGGCACAAAAGAAACACAATAAGCAGGGAATTCGCCGAAAACAAGGGGAATGTAGAAGAAAAGGAAGATGATAGGAAAAACGTAAGAGAAATAATGCAGCAGATAAAAACGATGGAGGATGAGATAGCAAAATACGAAGAAGAAGCAAAAAATCTTTTTTTATGGCTGCCCAATGTAGTAAACTCCGATGCTCCGGAGGGGAAGGATGACAACGACAATGTTGAAATAAGAAAATTCGGAGAAATCAAAAAAAGAGACTTTGCAACTAAAAGCCACATTGACATAGGGCAGGAAAGAAAACTTTTGGACGTTGAGAAAGCTGCAAAGATTGCGGGAAGCAGGTTTGTATTCATAAGGGGAAAACTAGTACAGTTAGAGCTCGCATTAGAAATGTACTCTATCCAAAAAATAGCCTCAAAGGGTTATACACCCATTATACCCCCTTTTATGATAAGAAGAGATATCTACAGCGGAATAGCGCACATGGCAACATTTGAAGATGCTCTTTATAAGGTTACAGGCGTAGAAGAGGAAGGCGATGAGGAACGTTTCCTTATCTCTACAACCGAGCACCCTATGATAGCACAGTATTCGAATGAAGTAATACCCGAAGAAGAACTGCCTATAAAAATGGTAGGAATAAGTCCTGCTTTCAGAAAAGAAGCGGGAGCACATGGAAAGGACACAAAAGGAATATTTAGGCTGCACCAGTTTGACCAGACTGAACAGATAGTGTTGTGTAAACCTGAAGACGCAAGCCGCTTCCATGAAGAGATGCTCGGCAATATCGAAGAGATATGGAAAGAGCTTAACATACCATATAGGGTAGTAAGCTGCTCTACCGGTGATATGGGTGTTAGGGATGTAAAGCAGTATGATATAGAGGCTTATCTTTACTCGCAGGAAAAATACAGAGAGGTAGGCTCATTTGACAATACCACTGACTGGATATCCAGGAGATTAAACATAAAATATGTGGATAAAAAGGGAAATAAGGATTATGTTTATACTTTGGACGGAACCGGATTACCGATGCAAAGAGCAATGATAGCTATAATTGATACTTACCAGCAGAAAGACGGAACGATAATTGTTCCAGACGTGCTTAGGAAATACACTGGTTTCAGCGAAATTTAGTAATACTATAGTAATACTCACCTTTAATTTATAAAAGGAAAAATCCATTTATTAGTAAGGGGGGTAATTATTATGGGAAATAAAATGCTTGAGGAAATAATAAAACCAAATGATGCTTCTGATTCGAAATTAAGGCTTCTTGTCATGTCCGAATTGGAGCTTGCAACTAAATTAAGCAGCAAAGACGTGTTAAACAATCTTGGCCAGCTGATAAAGAACTACGACGGAAAAATCGATGGGATAGTAATAAACGGGGGATTGGCATACATACCTGACAAATACAGCAGATTAAGAGGAGAGCGGCTGGACTTAGTTGAAGACAGATTAAAGGAAAAATACGGGGAGGATGTATACAACGAAATAAAACGCGGCAAAAGTGACTCCGATTCAATTGATGATTTAACAGAGGCTGCAAGGCTTGCAAAGATACAGATGAAAAGCATAGCGTATGAGGCAAGGAAAAAGGACATACCTTTATACTACATTTACGGCGTTACCGATTACAAAAACGTGAAGATGATAATAGAAGCACTGGAAAGACTGAGCAGGAGAAACAACAAGGAAGAAGAAAAGATAAGCCTCTATATCATACTGCTTTAGCAGAATAAACCTGAAAACAAAACACCGGATGAGATAGAAAGAATAATGTCAATAATACCCGACAGCTATAAATTCAAGGCTTCGCAGTGGAAGACCTCTGACAAGAAAGGAATAAAGGACAAAGCAAATGACATTTACCTGCACCTAATCAACATGGTACTTAATGAGGGTAAAAACGAAGACAACATAAAGGTTTACAAAAGATTCGAAAATTTCTTGGGAGAAAAGGAAGACAACAATCCTGATGCAGAGATACTGATAAACGGTTTCAAAGTAAAAGTTTTCCACGCAATAAATGCGCTTACTGCGGGATTAAACGAAGGAAAACCAAGTGACAAAAATATAAACATGATAGTAGACTACGCCAACCTTGATGCACAGTATGGAAGACTTTCAGACATTTACATAACAGGCAGGGGATCAGCTACTGAATTCACTGCTTTAGATTATCAAAGCAGAAAAGACCCCGTACTGATATTAAACCAAGGACCGTTAATGGACATAGACAGGCAGTTCAAACTAAGGGCAAGCCTTAACAAAACTGATGTAGCGAAAAGACTGTCACAGTTTGAAGACAGCGGAATATCATTATTATCTGTTTACAACGACAAAAGCGTTGAAATAGAGCATATTGACATAGGTGGAATTAAAAAAGGCATAAACCCATACAAAATAAACAAAGAAAAGACAAAAGGGTCCTTGTATGAGATGGTTCAGATATCCGACTGGCATGTCGGAAATGCCGCATCGGATTATGAAGCAATGGAAAAAGTCCCGGAGATAATAAATAAGAGCCAAGTGCCTAAAGACAAAAGAATTCTATTTATAGGCGGGGATATGGTAGATGGTGGAAATGATAAGGCACAGAGAACCAAGATGTCTCTGCCCAGAGCCCCCAGCCCAGAAGAATTCCTAGGAAAACTTGAAGACATACTAAATGATAATGACAAGGAAAGAGCAAAAGGCAACTTCATGTCGGAATTGCATAAGGTAGTTTATGGCAACTCGGATATTGACCTAGGCCAGCAGGAAAAGAGACTTGATAAATATCTTAGACCATTGGGGCCTTTGTTTGAAAAGGCCTATGTTGTTGGGGGAAACCACTTTGAAAGAGCTACCGGGAACGGAAGCGAAGGCAGAATGATAGGACCAAAGCTTGAAAACAACGGGACTAAAGAGGTAGTTTACGTAGATGATTACCTTTTGAGGGGAGAAACGCCTTATCTTGACAGTTATGGACTATTACAATTACACAGCGCAGGTTATAGGGGAGGAGTAGACGCAAGAACTTCTCTTATGAACACAGTAAAGAACACTGGAAAGGACTTAGTAGATATAGCAATGGCAGGAGACTGCCATGAGCCAGGCATAAAATTTGCATTGAAAAAGAAGGACGAAGAATGGAAAACAATGGCTGCGATTACGGTTCCTGCTCTGGAGAACGAAACATACTTTGAGAGTTATATAATACACAAGCCGAATTACACAAAAGGAATAAGCGAACTCTACATACCTACTGATACAACTGTAGGAACTTCATACTTAAAGTACAGGCTTATACCTTTGCAAGGCATAAGAACTACTATGCAAGCAGAGGGTGGATCTAGATACGATCGTTTGCTTGACAATCTGCTTAAAAAGTTCACTAACTGAATGCAGCAGATATTAGTATTATAATATATAGATATTCTTATGGATGAAGCTAAGAAAGAGGAAAGCATAAAGAGCGTAAGGGATTTTGTATCGAAAAACAATGATTTTACTGTTTTTTACCATCTTGATACGGATGGAATAGTAAGCGCAACGCTGCTTACCGCCGCTCTTAAAAAGATCAACAAAGGGGTTTACTATTACAGGCCTACAAACTACGAAGACTACAAGAACTTAGACATGCAGGAATACAGCAAGAACATAATAGTCTGTGACATGCAGATAAGGGAAGACCAGCTGCCATTGTTCAAGGACAAGAACCTTTGTATAATAGATCACCATCAGGCAATAAATGCAGATTTGCTGGCTTACGCAAATCCAAAGATCTGGGGTGACAATACATACACCCCTTGTTCATTGCTGGTCTACAGAATATTCGAGCAGGAGATAAATGAACTTGACTGGGCCTCTGCAATAGGCCTTGTTGGAGATTCCGGTGGAAAAGAAAATTCCGATTTTGTGAAAAAAACTGCGGAAAAATACGGAATAAAAATAGGGAAGGATGATTTCATGTATGATAATGACTTTGGAAAGGCCGCCGAAATGATAGGATCAATGACCACCTTGTACAACAGAGAAGGTGCGGATGAAGCCCTGGGAATACTAATTAGCAGCAAGTCTATTGCTGATGTCCTAAGCAACCAAAAACTTGTTTTTGCGGACAAAAAAGTAAGAGAAGAACTTGAAAAACTGAAAAAAGACTTCAGTGAAAACGTCCAGAAACATGGAAAGATATACTTTTATGAACTGGACCAGAAAAAGAAAAGGTATTCCTCTACGCTTGTTACGGAGCTAAGCTTTGATAAAGAGTATTACGGTAACGTTCTTGTGTTCATGACAAAGATAAACGCAAGGACTATGAGACTGAACTTAAGGGCAAACGGGGTAGAGATAAAACTGCCTGTAATGCTTAACAACATATTCAAAAAGATGAAGGGGGAAGGAGGAGGGCACGATAAAGCATCGGGCGGCTCCATAGATTATAAAGACAAGGAAAAATTCAAGGAACTTTTCTTGGAAGAAGCAAGCGATATAAAATGATCAGAAATCTGGCGCTCTGCTTACCTCTGATATGCTCAGGCTTGCAGCTGTAAACGAAGAAAAGGCCTCCTCAATCTTTGAAGTTCCCTGCTCTTCATCGGCTACAAGAGTTATCATTATGACTGTTAATCCAAATGCCAGAGGCTGCACTTCCATTTTGTATATCGAACCATATTTTGAAAGAAATGACTTTATTTTTTCCGAGGTATCATCTAAATCAGAAGAGGTATCTTTCGGAAGCGCCTTTATCTTTATTACTACTTTTCCCATATTAAGGCCCCACAAAACCGCATACCTTGCAGGTGTAATTGACTCCTCTTCCCCTGCATTTTCCGCACCTTGAAATCTTAGTACCGCAGTTAGGGCAGTTGAATACCACTGAATCGTCGATTATCGATATGTCTCTTTCACAGGATATACAGAAATTCTTTTCTGTTTCAACCAGCTCTTCTGCCATTTGTTAGTTTATTATCAGATTCATATTTATATGTTTCTGTTATAGATAATATATGGAAAAAGAGATAAAACAGGTAATAATACTAAGGAAAGACGTGAAGATGGGAAATGGAAAACTGGTAGCACAGGGATCTCATGCAAGCTTAATGAGCTTTCTTAATACTGAAAAAAGCCATCCTGAAATTGCCAGAAAATGGTTAGCGGAAGGGGAAACAAAAATAGTATTGAAGGTAAACAAACCGGAGGAATTCGAGGAGCTGAAAAGCAAACTTAAAAGAAGCGGCATACCCTTTCAGGTTGTAAAAGACGCCGGACAGACGCAGGTTCCGCCGGGAACGGAAACAGCTATAGGCATAGGGCCTTACTATACAGATGAAATAAACAGAATAACTGCAAAGCTAAAACTTTTATGACAAATATACTGTACATAATGCTAAATTCGATGATACAAGCAGACCCTTATGTAGCGTACTTATTCTTTGCAATGATAATAGCCGGCGTCGGAATAACCTACTTTTACAGAAAAGAAGTAGGATTTATGGTGACCATAATAATCTCTGTTATACTAGCTTACATGGACATACTTTATCCGTTTATATACATAATAACCGCAGTCTGCGCAGTACTTCTTGTGCTCTCTTTATTTGGAGGAGGGTCGATAACAAGGCCAATAAAAAACCTAGAAAGCTGGATTTACATAAAGACCCTGCTAAAAAAACAGCAGAAGTAATGCATCGGCCGGGATTCGAACCCGGGTCTCCACCGTGGCAGGGTAGTGTCTTACCACTGGACTACCGATGCTTAATACAATTTATTAATATGCCTCTTTTATATATCTTATGTATTTCGGAACGGAATTTAAGAAAGAGCGCAATCAATGGAAAAAGTTCGAAAATGACACTGCCGATATATTTGAAAAATTCGATTACACGGTAGACAGAGACATAAGGTTCAAGACATACAGGTGGTTTCAGATTGATTTTATAGCGCAGGACAAAAGCAGAAGATTTTTCGTGGACTGCAAGAACCATTCCTACATCCCTCCGGAGAAGGAGAAGGAATTTGTAAAGAACCAGCTGATTAGGGCTTACAATTTTATGGAGAAAGAAGGAGGAAAAAAGAAAAAAGACATAATACTGTTGGTTACAAGGAACAAAACAAATTCATTGTTAATGCACAGAGACGGCAGTGAAAAGATACTTGCCGTAGATTTCTATTCGCTGCATGTCCTTCTTAAGGACATAGACATTTATGAAGACGAGCTTTACGTTTTCTGATTACTCAAGCCTGTTTGCAAGGATAAAAGACATCACTGCATCGGAATTTATCTCGTAATCCATCTTGAGAGGATAGTTGTTTGAAAATGACATCTTTATGGGCTTTTCTGGATCAACTGCGTACATGAACTTTGAAAGGTAATCTATTGAATATTTTGACCTTGTCGTTGATTCTGACTTTAAATCAAATATCTCCTTGTTGTCATTTATAGATAGTTCCTGTGAAAACTCCTTTTCCTCGCTTTTTGAACTTATTATGAATCTGGGCCTGTCGACCGTAAAGTATATTGAATCATCGACTAATGAAGCCGCTTTTACGGAATCTTTTATAAGCGAACTCAAAACAGTAACCTCTGAGGTAAATTTAAGCTGAGGCACCTTCTGTGCGGTGTAATTCTCATCAATTAAAGGAATACCAAAATGCTGCTTATTCCTGCCGTTTATGTCTATTATCAACCGGTTCTTTGAGTCTGACATCTTTATCTTGTCTTCTTTCTTTGCAAGCCTAAGTATGCCGTTTAGATCATCCAACGAAACGGATATCTTTACAGGCTTTTCTATGTTGAAATTTGAAAAAATGGATTTTTTAGCTTCAAAAAGGACCATTGCTATGTTTGCAGGATCCATTGCCTTTATTGCAAACCCTTCCTCATTAAAGTCTATGGAAACGTCGGACATTAAACTGCCTATTGTATCCATCATCTTCTTAAAAACTTCTGCATCCTTAAATTCAGCTTCCATCGCTACCTAATAGATTATTTCTTATTATTAAATACTTTTTATAATTGTTGTAATCATTTATATTTATCTTTTCCGCCCTATCTGCCCTAACTTCAAAAGAAGAATCTGCAGCGATGCTTCTCCCGGTAACAATAACAAGCTCTGCAGGTTCTAACTTCGCGTTTTCCTGATAATTTGGAAGACAGGTAATCCTTTGATTATCGTCTTCTACTTCAAACACGCCAGTTTTATCGTCAAATGAAATCACTTTTCCTACAAACCTGACTCTTGCATTGTCTTCATTTATAGCTCTAATTTCGGTATCCTTTATTACCTGGTTTTCCATTAGCTGGTAGAGTTTACCACTGTTATGTTTATGGGTATTATCTTGTAATTTACGCAGTTAAGGTAACTTGCCGACACGTTTGCAACAACGGAGTAATTTCCAGTTTTTGACGGGGAGTAAACTCCAAAGCTTGTGTATCCTCTGGTGCTAGCATTAAGCTCTGTAGCATTGGCGACTTGAACGGTGAATGGCACGTTTCCGGAAGGCTTTACAGCCAAGGCTATATTTTCAGTCACATTGCCGGTGTTGTTTATTTCTATGGTGAAAAACGTGTTCGTGTTTTCAGGTGCTTTTACACTTGTACTTGTAGCATAATTAAATCCAAGATTAATGGAACCGCAGCTTATAGTCTGAACTACAGGCGCTTTATAAGCTGGAGAAGTTTTTCCGGCTACAATAAACCCGATTAAAAGCACTATTAACAAAGCAAGCAATAAATAGTTCCTGACTCCTTTCATAGTTATCATTTAATCTAGTATTGATTGTTAATAAGTGTTTCGATATGGTATACATAAAGGAATTCAAGGATGTTTATCCCCCCGCTGAAGACAGCCTTCTTCTTTTAAGCGCGGTAAAATATGCGCATGGCAAAGTACTTGACATGTTTGCCGGCAGCGGCATAATAGGATTAAACGCTGCGGAAAAATCGGAGAAAGTTACTTTTGTGGATATAAATCCCA
>JAMCRO010000033.1 GCA_023380615.1 Candidatus Parvarchaeota archaeon
GATAGCCAATGAAAATTACACATCGAGCAAAACCGTTTTTGTAAGAATAAAATCAAAGGGATTCGAAGGAATTGGAGAGGCTGCGCCGGATAAAGAAGTAACTGGTGAGGATTTCCATTCGGTTTCAAGGTTCATAGAAAAAGCAAATCTTGAATTGAAAGGGATGAACTCCTCAGACATAAAGGGAATAAACAGAACAATGGATGAACTATCAAAAGGTGACAGTTCCGCAAAGGCAGGGATAGACATTGCGTTGTATGATCTAATGGGTAAGATTTCAAATAGAAACGTTGAATCATTACTTGGAGGAAGGGGAAACAGCAAACCAATATCTATGACTGTTGGAATACAAAACCAAAAGCTTTCGGTAAAGCATGCGAAACTCTACAAAAGGCTGGGATTCAAGGTTATAAAACTTAAAGTGGGCCTTGACGTAGACGGAGACTTGAAAAGGATAGCGAATATAAGGAAAGAAATAGGGAATGCAGTTAAATTAGTAGCGGATGCCAACCAAGGATACACCTTCCAGGAAGCGCAGTTCTTTCTTGCAAATGCAGAGCCATTCAATCTTGGTTTTCTTGAGCAGCCAGTGAAGTTTTCTGATTTTCATTCGCTGAAAAAACTGAAGGAAGGAAGCAACATACCGATAATGGCAGATGAATCGATGAAAAGCATCGAAGACCTTAGAAGGCTTGCCGGCATGAATGCGGTTTCGATGGTTAATGTGAAGCTCATGAAAGTTGGCGGTATAACGAAGGCAATGCAGATAGCAAAGGAAGCCATGTCAAAAAACATAGGGGTAATGTTTGGTTGTATGGAGGAAAGCAGGGTCGGAATATCCGCGGGCATGCATCTTAGCCTTTCAATAAAGGACATAGGGTTTGCGGATCTTGATGCACATCTGACGCACAGCAACAGGTTTGTTTACGGGGGATTAAAAACCGTCAACGGCAGAAACATAATAGGAAATGGATACGGTCTTGGTTTAAAATTCAAAAAGGGGCTTTTTGATTGAAAGGAAATCATTAACTTTAAATACTATTCACTAGCATAAAATATCATGCAAAGTCGCATGAACGCAGCGTGTAAAGTGAAGCAGGATTTACTCGCAGATATGCTTTCATGGGCCTATTCATTTAACCACCCTGCCTATAAGCTCATTATCAAGACAAGGTAATCTGCCCAAACGTCTTGCGGGTTTATAAAAATAACTTCATTCGTTTGGGCTGCCTAATCTATAAAATAAAACTTTTTTGTTTTTACTGTAAGTTATCAAAAAATATCTAAAAAATGGAAGAATTCGAAGCATCGTTTGGAGAAAAAGACAGGGTTGAAAGGAAGGAAGAGAGCAGGCTTTTCAGACATCTAAGGTTTGAGACAGTAACTCTTGAGCTTTTCATATGCACCGTATTAGCCAGCCTTTTTGAAAGCTCCGCCGATAAACAGCTGTCTTTCACTCTTCAAGGAGTGCTTTTTTTCCTTTTGTCCTTGGCTGCAAACGTGTTGCTTGTAGAATTAATCTTCCGATTCATAAAGGTGATTAAAAATGGAAAAATACGAAAGTCTAGAAGAAGTGCTTGAAAGCGATAGTACTCTAAACAAAAAAGTGGAGGAAGCCTGCAGAAGTTTGCCGGAAGAAAACTGGATGCCGCTGAAAAGAAAAGCAAACTTGTTTCCAGTAAAGGTAGACAGCAAAAGCAATAGGGAGACAAGAACCGCAGTATTGTACGAAGTAAGGGATAGCATAGAACAAAATAATTTTTTCGGCAGGCTATTCAGGGACGAGAATAAGGTTTACCTTTCAAATGGAAAGGATTACAGCAGCGGAAAACCCAATGCATACATGTTTTTCTCCAGAAGAATAGGCAATTCCTACAGAAACGTTGCATTTGCAGATTATCCAACGAAAAAGGTAGTTTTCGATAGTGACGAAGTAGAGAAAATGAATGCAAAGCAGCTTATCAGGTTCGCATATGCCATTAACCAATACCTTAGCGGGAACTATAAAAACATGTAAGCCTGAAAATATGTTAATAATAAATAGAATGCCGTCTTAGCTTTTACATGGACAGCTCAAAAAGCAAAAAAGGGAAGAAGTACATCGGGTTTTCAACCTCTTACATGGACATTTCAATAGATCCTTTTGAGGATTTTTACAACTATGCATGCGGCAAATGGCGGGCAGGTACCCCGATCCCGAAGGAAGAAAGCAGATATGACTCTTTCATACAGCTGTCAAACAGGAACTTCGAAATCTTGAAAGACATAGCGGAATCATGTGCTTACAATAAACAGGGAAAAGATACAGTCCAGCAAAAGGTGGGTGATTTATTCTTTTCCTTTATGGATACAAAGTCAATAGAAAAGAAGGGCTTCTCCCCGATACTTCCATTGATGCAGAAGGTTGATTCAATAAAGGACTTTGATGACGCAAATGCCGTTGTAAAAGAATTAATGAAAGAGGGCATTTCTCCATTCTTCGATCTGTCTTCAGCAGAGGACAAGAAGGACAGCAATATATATTCTTTTTACGTAACTCAGGGAGGAATATCTTTACCGGACAGGGATTATTACCTGAAGAAAGAGCATGCAAAGGTAATCTCAGACTTCAAAAATCACATTGTAAAGATGTTTGTATTATACGGTGAGAATGGAAAGACTGCCGGCAGTTACTGCGATTCCATCCTTAAAATAGAGAATTACCTTGCGGAGGCGAGCCGAAGCTCAGTAGAGCTAAGGGACGAAATAAAGAACTACAACAGGTTCAGCACCCAGCAGATAAAGAAAAGATTCAATGCCATTGATTTGCTTGGGATATACTCTTCTTTAGGCGGCAATTCCCTTCCATTCATGGTGGTGGGCCAGCCCGAATTTCTGGACAAGGTAAACGCCATAAAAGAGAAATTCACTGTTGATGATGTAAAGGCATATCTTAAATGGCAGATAATAG
>JAMCRO010000034.1 GCA_023380615.1 Candidatus Parvarchaeota archaeon
ATCGTCTTCCTTCTTTATTTCCCCTTTATATGAAGCACCACCTCGTTGCTCGGGTGAGTTTCGTTCTCATTCTCTGTGAATATGAATATCTCATTTCCGTCCACTATTACAAATCTGCCTATGTCTATGTCAGTTTTATTGAGCTTTCCAAACTGCTTTATCTCGTTCATTAATGTCTCATTGACGTCTTTTACTGGAGCATAAACGTGAACGGTTACGTTATTGGCTTTGGCCTTTTTAAGCGCCCTTCCAAGTGCACTTATCTTCTTTTCCAATGACTGCTCAGTAGTTATCAATACTATCTCCCCTTTTGCAGAGCCTATGCTTTTCTTTATCCTAAAATATATGTTGTCCAACCCCTGATAGGAGTTCGCAACCTTCCCTTCATCTACGTATTTTATTCCCTTATTGTAAAGATTTTGGAGATCATTAAGCATTGCACTGTCCTTTAACTTGCTTAGCTTATCAAGCTTCTGATCCAGTGATTCCTTTGCCTTTTCCTCCAGCTTTTCTATAAGCTCCTGCGGAGGAATTGCCCTGTAACTTATCGGCTTGCTTAGATCCCTTACTATAAAACCGCCGTTTTCCAGTGAAACCAGTATATCGTAAGCCCTTGATTTTGGTATGTTCGCTATCTCACTTAATTTACCAGATGTTGACTTACCCTGTGAAAGTAAGGCAAGCCATACCTTTGCCTCATATAAGTTCAATCCGAACATCCTTCTTATTTTAGCTATATAATCTTCACTAAATGACAATGCCATAGTTAATCACCTACACAATACTTAGCAATAAACAAGTATATAAATCTTTCTTTTTCACCGAAAATAAAAGTAAAAAATAAAAAAATTTAAAGTAATCCTTATACTTTTGCCTTAAATACCCACATTGCAAAGGAGAATACTATTATTCCAAGTATAACCTCAAATAAGGGGTATATATAAGCCGATGGAGATGTTGTAACGGTCTTATAGAAATATCCACTAAGAACCGCTGACGAAATGATAGATGTCAAACCAAGTACTATCAGGACTAATCCAAATCCAAACAGAATCAATCCCATAGCTGCATCTACCGCTCTTTTCTCCTCGTCGACAAATTTTAAACTGTCTTTCGCTTTCATAATACGTTTAAGTTTTTGTCATTTAAAAGCTTTTTTTATTAGAAATGGGACAATATTGCTTAACAATAAATACTTAAAAAGAGTAATAGAAGCATGGAAGAGGAAAAATGCATATTCTGCATGATTGCAAGCAAAAAAGTGCCGGCCAAAGAGGTTTATGAGGACCCAATGGTAATTGGGGTTTTAGACATCAATCCCGCTTCAAAAGGCCACGTAATCATGATCCCAAAAAAACACTACAATAATATATATGAGATGCCGCAGGACGAGTTTTTGCAGTACATGAGCGTGGCAAGGGCCGTTGGTTATGCAATATTATTGTCGCTTGCCCCAAACAATGTGGAAATGCTTTACACTAAAGAGCTAACGAAAGGCAGCATAACTCCGCATGCCCTTATACATTTGATACCAAGATACAATGACGATACTATAAACCATGTCTGGCAGCCCCAGAAAATAGAGGAAAGCGATTTTATTGCTGTGGAAAACGCCATAAAATCGGCAATAGAAAAAGTCAAGTCTGCAGAAGCTCCAAAACCTTCCAAACCAGCAACCGAAGAACAGAAAAAACCAGAAAGTATAGTTAAAGAGAATAAACCCCAGATAAATATACCAAGAAAAGTAGTGGTATTCTAGTTTCCTTTGTATTCTACGGTTTTATCGTCTTCCTTCTTTATTTCTTCCTGTATGGTTTCCTTTATCTCCTTGAATTCCTTTTTGTCAACGTCGAAATAATCATAGAAAGATGTAGTGATTTTTATTACCTTTTTCCCATCTTCCAGTGCAGTTGAGACCAAGCCTCTGGACTGCAGCTCCTTGACATGCTGATATGAAATGCTGCCCCTTTTTTTAATTAAGTCTGTCTGCTTTATTTTTCCATTTAAAACTATCAGGCTCAATGTCATTAAAACTCCCCTGCTCATATCCGTTCTAAGATTATCCTGCACTAGGTAAAGAAGATCGCTCCTCAGCCTCATCCTGTATAAATTGCCCTCTGTCAATATGTAAAATGCGCTCTTTCTTTCGGAATATACCTTATTAAGGTCACTGACTGCCTTTTTTACCATTATTGGGTCAGATTTGGTTCTTTTTACTATCTCTTCCAGGCTTATACCATCACCGAAGGAGAATATAAGCGCTTCAACATACTCATTTATCTTTACCATGCTACCAATACCAAGATATAATCACATTTGTTGATTTTAAAAGTTCACAGTCACTTTACCCTGCTCTTTATGTATATCTCCTCGAAAGGTTCGTTCTGTGAAATCTCCACTTTATTCATGTTTGATATAAACAAAAGCGGCAGCAAGGTGTAGATTATTTCCTTCCGGTCGTTCTTTTTTGATACCAATTCAGAGAAAAGAACTATTTCCTTGATGCCGAAGAGCTTTCCCAATTTTTCAACAAGTAACCTTATTCTGTCCTCTATTTTGACTTCCTTAAGCTTTAGTTCAAAGTTTATCTTCTGCTTTGTGCTGTATCGCATTGCTTCCCTTATTGTGTTTATGAGCTCGGTAATAGTTATCTTCCTGCTTCTGAAAATTGGCAGTTTGGAGGTAACTGCTATGTCAAACGGCACGGCCTTTATGTACTTCTGCTGGCTTTCTCTTTCCTTTTTTACGTTGAGTTCAAGCATTTCCTCTACAACGGTATCGGATTTCATTTTCAGAAGTATGGCTGCGGTGTAAACAAATTTTCCACCGAACCTAAAGTCTATCTGATTTATTTTAGAGATCAATGCAGCAAACCTGTCCGCTATTTTAATAAGGTCTATGTCCATTGGGTCCATACCCTCATCCCTTATTATAGTAGTTATAAGGTGTTCCCACCCCAGCTCGTCATTCAGTATAAGCTTGTATATTTCTTCGTGATCCATCTCAACCGAAGTAATTAAGCTCCTTCGCCTTTTCCTTTTTACTGTAAAGTTTCTTTGCCATCTCTTCGTACTTCTTTGCTTCTTCCGGAGTCAAGCTCGGCCTTACAAGATCAAGTGCCTTTTCGAAGTCCTCTCTGGTTACTTTGTTTGCAGAGATATTATTTCTTAGGGCATTCATCCCCGCTTCCTTTGCAAGTCTTTCTATGTCCGAACCGACGTAGCCTTCTGTTTTTTTGACAAGGAATCCAATTAGCTCGTCTTTATCCCCCTCTATAGGCATTCTATTTATGTATACCTTAAGTATCTCCTTTCTTCCATCCTCATTAGGTGGTGGAACAAACACTATGTTATCAAATCTTCCCGTCCTTAGTATCGCCGGATCAACCTTGTCAACTCTGTTTGTAGCGCCAATAACAATTACGTTTTTAAGAGGCTCTATACCGTCTAATTCTGTAAGCAGTTGGTTCACAACCTGTTCTGTTGCATTGTTTCCCTCATAGTTGGACCTAGATGAAGCTATACTGTCAAGCTCATCTATGAAGATTATTGAAGGTGAGACTTGTCTTGCTTTGTCAAATATCTCCCTTATTCTTTTCTCGCTTTCGCCCACGTACTTGTTGTATATTTCGGGCCCTTTGATTGCGATGAAATTTGATTCGGTTTCATGAGCTACGGCTCTTGCAAGCAGTGTTTTCCCAGTGCCAGGCGGACCGTAAAGAAGTATTCCCTTTGGGGGCGTTATTCCTATCTTCCTGAATGAATCTGGGTGTTTCAAAGGCCAGTCTATCGCTTCTTTAAGTTGGGCTTTGACCTCATCCAAACCCCCGACATCTTCCCAGCCGACGCTTGGCCTTTCGACTAAAACTTCACGCATTGCACTGGGCCTTACAAACCTTAATGCTTCCCTGAAGTCATCCATTGTCACTATCAGTTTTTCAAGAACGGTTTTTGGGATATTTTCTCCCTCTTTAACGTTCAATTCGTTTATGTTTCTCCTTATAACGTTCATAGCCGCTTCCTTTATCAGCGATTCTATGTCCGCGCCTACGAAACCATGCGTTATCTTTGATATGTAACCAAGATCTACGTTTTTGTCTAAAGGCATGTTTCTTGTGTGTATATTCAAGATTTCCAGCCTTCCTTTCTCGTTTGGCACGCCGAACATTATTTCTCTGTCAAACCTTCCAGGTCTACGCAATGCCGGGTCTATTGCATTTGGTCTGTTCGTAGCAGCTATGACAATAACCTTGCCTCTGCTCTTCAAACCATCCATTAATGTAAGCAGCTGCGAAACGACCCTGTGCTCTACTTCCCCTATGCTCTCTTCCCTCTTTGTAGCTATCGCATCTATCTCGTCTATGAAGATTATTGAAGGCGCGTTCTTTTCAGCTTCATCAAATATCTCTCTTAATTTCTTTTCTGCATCTCCAACCCACTTGCTCATAACCTCTGGACCGTTTATTGTTATAAAGTGCGCATCGCTTTCATCCGCTACAGCTCTTGCAAGCAGTGTTTTCCCAGTACCAGGCGGACCGTAAAGCAGAACTCCTCTTGGAGGGGTTATACCTAAACGCATGAATATTTCAGGGTGCTTTAATGGCATCTCCACCATCTCCCGTATCTTTGAAACCTCATCTGATAGTCCACCAACGTCTTCGTAGCTGACATGTTTTACCCTAGATTCTTCGGAAAGCTTGACCGGCTCAGGAGATATGTTTATATCTGTATTTTCTGTTATGACTACAAATCCTTTCGGTGAAGTCGAAGTTACTAGAAAACGAAGCTCTGAGAAACCAAACTGAAAAGACGGAAATGCCGTGTTCTCAAATATGCTCATTATGTCGTCACCGAAAAATGAAGCAAATGAGCTTCTTCCTCCGCTGCCCAATGTTATTATGTCCCCCTTTGATATTGCCCTGTCTAAAAGCAGCCTGCTTATCACGTTTTCAGCGCCGCGTATGGAAATTGTGGACAAAGGAGAAAGATTGACCACATCGGCTTCATAAACCTCTGCCTTTCTGACTATCACATTTTCCCCTATTGCTGCTTTCGCATTCTTCCTTGTAGTACCATCCATTCTTATTATGTTTAAACCCAAGTCGCCAGGGTGTGCTCTATCTACTTTAGCAACTGTTTTTCTGTTACCCTCTATTTCAACGAAATCTCCAGGCCTTACTCCTATCTGCTTCATCCATGCAGTTCCTACCCTTACAGAATTCTGCCCTATATCATCCTGCTGTGCTTCTGCAACCTTCAGACTTATTTCTATTTTGTCATTCTCTTCCATTTTAACCTCCTAATATGAATACCCTCTTTTTCAGGTATTCAACATTCCATTTCTTTATGAAATTCTCTGCGTCCTTCTCATGTGTAGAAGGCACAAAAATAGCACTTTTTGTGAGTCTTCCCCCTCCCAGGGTCTGCAATAAACCTTCCTTTCCTCTTCTCCCGAGCAGTGCATAATTGAAAAGCATCTTTCTGCTTTGCTCTAGTTTTGTAAGATCATAAAATATTTCGGTTATTTCATTAAATCCCATCTTATTAAAGAATGGCTCGTTGTCAAAAACGCTGACTGCATCCATAAGCTCTGAAAACATCTTTCTCTGCAACATATCCATTATGTCCAGAAATTCTACATCTTTTCCGAAAACTTTTTCTATTTTATCCTCGTTGTCCTTGCTGTCCTCTTTTAAAATAACATATAGTTTGTTATCTTTCTTTATTGCATCAAAAAGGCAGTCAATTACGTCATCAGGAATAGAGTCTATTTCCATATGTTTACGATAAACCATATGAATGAACTAGTATAAATAGCTTTCGCTTTTACAATGCTTTAAAAAGCTTTCTTTTTTCCCGGCAATAAAAAAGAGCAAAAATAAAGAGCTGTTTTTAATTAAAAACAGTAAAGCTTAAAAATAGAAAAAAACGTAAAATGCTATGGTAATTGCAACAGATGCAGGCGCTCTATATGCGATAGCCGCAGCAATAGCAATAGCAGGTGGTTTAATAGGT
>JAMCRO010000035.1 GCA_023380615.1 Candidatus Parvarchaeota archaeon
GTCTCAAGTTCGAATGCAAGAGACATATTGGCAAAGGCTATGAACGAAGCCAATGCATTAAATAAAGTAATAGGAGGCAAATAAATATGGAGTATGTATACGCTGCAATGTTATTGAATAGCTTAGGCAAAGAGATTACTGAGGATTCACTTAAAAGTGTGATTGCCTCAACGGGTGCACAACCTGATGATGCTCAAATAAAAGTAGTGGTTTCTGCATTAAAAGGAGTAGATATAAACAAAATAATAGAAGAAGCACAGAATGCGCAAGTGGCTCAGGCCCCTGCTGCACAGCCAAGCAAAGAAGCAAAGAAAGAAGAACCGCACAAAGATGAAGGTAAGACTGCAGAAGAAGCAGCCGCTGGTTTAAGCAGTCTTTTCGGCTGAAAAATCTATTTGTAGAAAGATAAATAGTTTAAAGTATTAGATTAACGTATGGTAGTATTAGTTACCAATGATGACGGTTACAAGACAGAAGGACTGCACACTTTATATAGGGCGGCTAAAAAAGTTTTCGGTCCGGAAGTAATGGTTGTTTCGCCTGACAAACTCCAAAGCTCAAGTGGAATGAGTTTTACCTTCCATAAGCCTTTGCGGGTTGAAAAAATAAACTACAACGGAATGCCTTGTTACACTGTATCTGGAACTCCTGCCGACTGTGTTTTCATGTCAATTTACCATCTTTTCAAACAAAAGGTTTCAATGGTATTATCGGGAATAAATGAAGGAATGAATGCAGGACTAGAGACAGTATATTCCTCCGGTACAATATCCGCAGCGATGTTCGCCGCTATCTCTGAAATACCAAGTGTAGCGTTCTCAAAGAATCTGTCACAGGATATGAATCAAGCTGAAATAGACAAAAACATGACTAATTCGTATGAAAGTGTAGTTAAGATACTCAAAAACATAAAGACAAAGGGATTTCCAAAAAACATTGACATGATAAATATAAACCTTCCGCTAAAAATAAGCAAAAAAACCGAAATAAAGATAGCCAAGACGGACAAACGGGTTTTTGATGATGTGGTTGTAAAAAAGAAGGATCCAAATGGCAAGGATTATTACTGGCTGTATGGAACGCTTAGAAAAGATTTGGACAAAAACGCGGATCTCTATAATTTATTTGATGGAAAGATAACTGTTACCCCCATAAAACTTTCAACCGTAGAAGAAATCCACCTTAAAACTTTAAGCAGTATATTTACATAAACATAGTTTATTATTCTTGAGTATTTTATTATTGGATATGGATAAAAAAAGGGAAATTTTGTTGTTAGCAGGCGCAATTGTAGTGGTATTCCTTGTATACTTCCTTTTTTTCTATAATAGTGGAAAAGTCAATTCTGTAAATGACGCCCAGAATTCTATTAACATTTTTTACAGCAGCTGCGGTTCATGTAGCAATAACGCTCTAAACATCATTTATACCTTATTCAGTTCAGACAAATCTACATTAAAAACAGAAAATGTATCTTTTAACAGTTCTGAGGGGGTTTCAATGGTCTCAAACTACTCCGTTACTGCACTACCAACAATGATAATAAATGAAACCAACAGTTCAGAAAACGTACTTGAAAGCTTAGTTTACTTGAATGTATTTAACACAGAAGGAAACAAATTTGTACTTAACACCCCGTTTTTAGCAGGCCTCACAAAAGGCATAACATATTTTGATCTTATACAGGGAAAGGAAATAACTGCATTTGACATATTTAATCAATCGAAAATATACAACAACACAAATGAAAACGTGGTTAATCCTTCCCAAATACTTTATTTATTCAACGGTAGCCAGTATACCTCAAAAAACAAAACATTGATAAGCTTTATTTACAGCAACTCAAGTTTCAGCGCAGTACAAAGCATGATACTCTACCAAGCTCTGACTGCATTCGGCAACTTCAGTAATCTAAATGTTATGACATCTCCACTAATTTCATTTTCAACCGGAGAAACGCTTGGGAACACGCAGTTTTATCAAATAAACGGCAGCCGATATGAAAGCTCTTATTTTGCCATAGAATCATCAAGTCTGGAAAACCTAAGCTCAAGTAAATATGTAAATACGCTTGAAAAAGAGTTGTTTGAGTTTGACCAGAATTCTGCTTACCCTTTTTTTAGCAATCTGGGCAATTTTATGCCATTTATTGATATAGGGGGCAGATACGTAGAGGTATCTTCCATGATAAACCCGATAATTTTCGAAAATGATAACATAAACCAGATACAACAACTTATAAAAACCAACCAAACTGTAGGTAAAGCATTTAATGACAGTGTTTATTTTATGCAGACTCTTCTATGCAGTTACATAAATTACAATGAAAGCCCTTGTAATTCCATTCAGATAAAGAACGATCTAAAACAAATAAATTTACTTACTTAATCCTTTAACAAGATCGTTTATAACAGATTTGTAGTCATCCGTTTTAAGTATGCCTGATGCCACAAGAAGGCCATCACTTCCAAGCTCAATGCTTTTTTCTGCATCCTCTTTTCCTTTAACGCCAGCGCCTATCAATGCAAGAGACTCGGAATTTTGCTTCACCAAAGTGCAGAATTCTTTTACAATCTCTGGTTTTGAATTTGAAACAGATACATTTCCACCTATTAATTCAGGAGGCTCGTATGCTATTCCTGTCGGCTTTATCTTTAATACTTCTCTTGCTTCTTCTAAATTCTGCACGCATACAAAGAAGCCCATGCCTGAAGCAGCGCATTTGTCAACTGCCATTTTTAGAGCAACGTAGTCAACCGGCCCATTTTTTGAAGAAGTGCATCTATTTTCAGAATGGTTTAAGAGCGTGCCTGCCACCCCCGCTTGTTTTAATTCAAACCAAGTTACATGACCGGTAAAGGCACCAGGATCCACTTCATTTACTCCTTGTGCTATGGTTTTAGATATTTTTGCTATATCCCTCAAAAGTGTAAAGGGCGGAGAAACTATGATGCTTACATCAGAAGTTTTTGCTAGCTCGTCAGAGTATTTTGCTATATCAAGGCCATTTGTAAATGCTTCTTTGTATGCCTTATAGTTTATTATTAGAGTTTTCATATTCATCAATAAAATAACAACCTCTTGCTACATAAAACTTTCCCCTACTTATTTTTATTGTTATTTTTTTCCTTATTCTCCTGTCGTTTATTACGCTGTAAACGCTTTCTTTCATGAACTTCCAGGAGTTGACAAAACTTCCGCCGATTACTATTATCTCCGGATCCAGTATCAACATCATAGAAGAAAGATATAAACCGAATGTTCTGCCGATTTCCTCAAATGCCTTCAAAGCATTTTTATCTCCTTTCTCTGCAAGCTTATGTAACTCCAAACCGTTGATGCCGTAAATCTGTTTTATGCTTTTTCCTCCTATCGCATTTTCTATGTCTTTTCCAGTGTTATAATCGTAAATCATGTGCCCTGATTCAGTAGCAAATCCCCCTCCTTTGTAGATTTTTCCAGAATATATTATTGAGCTGCCAATGCCTGTTCCCCACACCACTGCCAAGCCACTTTTATATTTTTTCAGACTGCTGGTATACAACTGATATATACCAAAGCAGTTTCCATCATTTTCTACTGTAATTTTCCTTGAAAAACTCTTCATAAACTTAATAAAATTAAAGCCCAATAACGGCAGATTCGGTGAGAATATGACTTTACCATTATTATCAACCCTGCCCGCGATGGAAACGTTTATTATTCCATTGGAGAATTCTAGATAATTCTTTATATTGTCACTTAATGCTTTTAGGAATAAATCCTTTGATTTTGGAGTATCTATCCTTTTGCTTTTTATTATATGCCCAGGCCTGTCAATTATTGCGAATATAATTTTTGTGCCGCCTATGTCTATGCACAATTTGCCTTTTGCCATTAATCTTTTAATACGCTTTTTATTTCCTTTATTCTTTCTACAGGATTATCACTTTGCCAGATATTTCTGCCTATTGCTATTCCGCTAAACCCAGCGCCGATTGCTTTCTTGACATGTTGCTCGATATTTTCTGTATCCAATTTCTTGCCGCCTGCTAAGAAAACTTTTGTTTTATCGGCAGATTTTACCACCCATTCTAATTTTGAGTCGTCATCTGGATACTTCAATTTGACTATATCCGCTCCCATCTCAAAGGCCGCCCTTGCTGCATAAGAAACTATTTCGGGAGACTCATCATCCTGTATGTTTTTACCTCGTGGATAAGACCACATTATGACTGGTAAACCGATAGAATGCGCTTCTTCTTCTATTTTACCGAATTCCCGGACCATATATTTTTCATATTTGCTTCCCCAATATACTGTGTAACCGACTGCAGCCGCCCCTATTTTTACTGCCTCTGAAACGCTAGTATTCTGTGTTGAGAAAGGTTCTCCACCGTATAATCTTGTTTTGCCGTTTAACTTAAGTATCAGCGGTATATTTATTTCCTTTTTATTGTAATAGTGCATTGCGCTTCCTTTTAAAAGTATAAGTGCATCAACTTCTGCCTTCTTGGCTAAGTCTACTATGTATTTTGGAGAGACATTAAGTTCGTTAAAATCAGTTGGGCCGTGCTCAAGCCCATGATCATAGGCTAAAAAGACCCCTCTCAGCGGTAATTTTTCCATGCTAATTGTAAACATTTAGTTATTATATAACTATCTTGCTCTTTGCTATTCTCAATTTCATATTTTCGAGAGGATATCTGCCAGTTATCCCTTCTTTTGCTCCATATTTCTGTATAACGTTGCTGGCGTTAAAACTTCCCGCAGTTATAGCCTGTTCTATGTCATTATTGTCATCGATGGCATTGATAAATGCAGATAAAAATGCATCCCCTGCACCGACAAAATTTATCTGCTTTGCTTTAAAAGTGTTGGCTATGTAAAGATTCTCTTTGGATAAAACAAGTGATCCTTTGTCCCCTTTTGTTATTATTGCCATTTCATTTACATATTCAGATAATTTCGAAAGATTATTTACATCATTTGCATATCCTACAAAAGTTTTAGCTTCATCGTCGTTCATACTTATTATATCCACGTACTTTAACACTGGGGCCATTTTCTTTAACTTTAAATTCAATTCAATCGAACCGGGATTAAGAACGGTTCTCATGTCATTTGCCTTAGCAAACTTCAAAACGTTAAAAAGAAGGTCTGTATTTTTACATGGTAAAGGCCCAATATAAAGCCACTTCGACTTAAAATCAAGATGTATATCTTCTAACGATAAAGTACTTTCTATACCGCGATGTATCAACAGAATCATATCGCCACTTGACGACACAACTATGTTTGAGAAAGGCGTTTCTCCGTTTGACACTTTTATAAGTTCAGTACTTATCTTCCGCTTGTTTAAATCATTCATCACAAACTGGCCATATTCATCGTTGCCTATCTTTGCTATAACCGCAGATTTCTTGCCGAAAGCAGAGAACGTAGCCGCTGCATTTGTCGCGCTTCCGCCGCTGAATTCTAGAACTTTGTTTACATCTATTTTCTTATCGGTAGGTATCTCAAGAAAATGCTTGTTTACTCCTGGTTTAAGTAATGCCTTGTCTAGAAACAGAAATGTATCTTTCGTTGCAGAACCCAAAGTAACAAAATCGAACATATCTTTATTGTTGTTTTCAATCAATAAAAATATTTGCCGCCACGCTTTTACTGTGCTTTTTTGTCCTTATCCTGAATACTCTGTAGCCTATTGGTCAATTCATCTATCGACTTGGAAGAAGCTTTTAATCTAAAATCTATTATTTCCGATTTATCTTTAAGGTCTTTTAATATCTCATTTTTTTCTTTCTTAATCAATATCTGGCCTGACAATTGAAATAGATCAGAAGCATCCTGTGTTTTTTCAACCTCTTCTATTGTGCGCTTTAATTCATTGTACTGTAGCTGCAGAGTCTGTTTCTGCGTTGTCTCGACCTGCAAACGTTGTCTAAGTTCCTCAAATTCTTCTTCATTCATATTCATTTATTGTCTCCAGCATTTTTATTGATTGCATTATACTATTGTTTACTGCAAGAAGCATATTGAAGTCATTTGCATTTATAGTTATACCTAAATTGTCTGATTTTAACTTTATTTGTGTCTTTACTCTTCTATCATTTGTAACATTGTAGGATAGAGCATGAAAAAGGTTGCGCAAAAGATTTTTGTCAAGCGTTAATCTTATGCTAGCGCTGAATGGATTACCTTGCTTTGACATGGTGTCCTCCTTCGGGTTTTTTCTTTATTAAAACCCTACCGCCACAATAAGGACATCTAACTATATCTCCTACCTCAGATGAATCCACAGTAGCTCCACAATTAAAACATTTGTATTTTGACATTTTATATCACCTTTGAACTTAAGTTATAAGCATTATCTGCAATTACTAACCCGCAATGTTTGCATTTCCATATACCTGAGGACTGACGCCTTATCGAAAGCTTTTTACACCTAGGACAAGCATATTTTTCGGATCTCTGCTGCTTTATTGCATCAATCCTTTTCCTTACACCTACACCGTATTTGGCAGTTCTCATATCTCATCATTTATTACTTTTTTATATTTAAAGCTTAGTTTATTATATTATAGTATAAAATGTATTAAATCATGACTATGAAAGCAAATAAATTTAAATACGTTATTTTGTTGCTGACAGTATTTATAGTTTTAATTATGGTGGGAAAAGCCAATGCTCAGCCATATTCCCAGGTAAGTATATTTGACAACATTACACAGGTATCAAATCTTTATTCATACTCAACTGTTCAGTATACTATAACAGTATACAATATATCTTCTTCCGAATTCAACATAAGCCTGCCTTCAAACATAGAGAATCTAACGGTTTTAAATGGATTAACGTTTAAAGTTTACCCTTCTACAGACTGTCATACGTTTTCAGTTTCGAGCGGCTGCATATTGGTAGGTTTATACGACGTAGTTCCTGGAAAGCCGATAAACTTACAGTATAATTATTATCAGAATTATAGCAATACAAACGGCTCCTTTAATTCAACAATATTCTTTCTTCCGTCCAGCTTTACCCATTCGTTGAGTATCAAAATGCTCCTACCAAGTGGTGCATACATACCGAGTGGTGCATATGAAGTACCAAGCTCGACTATAACACCAATAGGCAACCGTTTTGAGGTATCTTGGAATTTAATAAACCAAAGCTACCCAAATATTACCGGATATTACATAAATCTGCCTTTTGCAATTGAATATAACTTAAAATTAGTAAGTAAGAAACCTTCAAATCAAAATTATTACGTATATATTATACCTATAATTGTAATTTTAGGAGTGGTAATCGTTTGGTACTTTTATCGCACTAAATCCAAACAAAGTTCCTTAAAGAAGCCAAAGAAAAAATCGAATAAAAAATTTGTTACGGGGTTATTAAACCGTGATGAAAAGACGGTTTTGGCGGCTGTTGATAAGACCGGCTTTACTTACCAGGCCGATATAATAAAAAAGACAGGGTTCTCGAAGATAAAAGTCAGCAAGATCCTATCAAAATTGACAAATTACAAACTTTTAAAAATAAAGCAAGAAGGAAGAGTAAATAAAGTGAAGAGGCTGTGAAAATGTTTAACAAAATGAAGGGCTATCGTGCTGAAAGGAACGTAAAATTAAATTTCATAAAAAGGGGCTGGAAAGTAGTAAGAGCTGGCGGAAGCTTAGGTGAATACGACATAATAGCATTCAAAAACGGAATCTGCATTTTTTTGCAGATTAAATCAACAAACAAGCGTAAATTTTACTATTACGGCTATATGGATGACAAATATGCTGGATTTCCTTTCAGACTTGTTGTACATTTCAGCAGGGGAAGAACGGTCATACTCCCCCCTAAAAAGACAATATCTGAAGACGAAGGCGAGGATATAGATGCTTTTATAGAAAAATTAGAAGGTTAACTGTTTCCAATAGTTTCCTGCAAATACTTTAATATAAACAAAATTAGAAAGGGATATGAGTTTTTTATTGAAGGGCAGTTTTTGGATACTCGGACTCAAAAACTGCTTTTTTATTTTTTAACTGCCAAATACTAATTTTATTCCGACTACTACTATAACTAAAATAATACCAAATATTATTACTGTTCTTGGCTTGATAGTTATCTTGCTCTTATAATCCGAATAGTACTGAACCAACCCTCCAAATGAGGAAGGCATCCTTGTCTGTGCTTTTTTATTTAACATAATTTTATATTTTAATCCGCATTACTATTAAACTTTTCGATGTGCACTATCCTGCTTAAATCAACTTTTGAACCGACGGTTTTCACTTCTCCCTCTTCTTTTATGTACCCTATTGGAATAATTCCTCTTACTTTGTATTTTTGAGGTATGTCTAAAAGTTTTTTGATTTCTTCCTGCTGCAAAGTTGCTATCCATGCGCTCCCTAAGCCGTAGCTGCTTACCATTAGAAGTAGATTTTCTATTGCAAGTGCTGCATTTTCAACGCAGAACGTTTCACTGTCGTCTTCATCGAATACTGCATCCATCTTTGACTTATCACATATAACTATTATCATTAACGGGGCCGAGTCTATATGCGGTGTGAGGGAAATTTTGCTTATTTCACGTTTTACGTCTGCATTTGTGACTATAATAAACTCATACTCTCTGACTCCTCCCGCAGTAGGAGACCTAACTGCCGAATCTATCAATTTAAGTATTATATCCTCACTTACTTCTTTGCCCAAAAAGGAATAAACGGTTTTTCTCTTAGTTATAGCGTCATACACATCCATAAGTTTTTAAATTAGCCGGTTATATATAAACATTACAAAGATTACGTGATTATAGTATACTTTAAGCGAAGATTAAAAACTAAGAATAGTTCTCTATTACTTCTGCCAGTATTTTAGCCTTTCCGCCGGTTGGAGTTGCGAGGACTTCATTGCATACCAAACACCTTACTTCTGTAGAAGCTTTTGTAAATATTACCTGCTCATTTTTGCATTTGTTGCACCTTACTTTTGAAAATTTGCCTTCCGATGGCCTGAATATAATTTCTTCCATTTTACTTTATCTCCAGCTTTTTCGCCTTTTTACCCCTTTTCTGGGTAGTCATTTTACCACATTTTGTACATTTATACCTTAAGTCTATCCTTTTAGACTGTTTTATACCAAGCCTCTTTGCGTGCTCAAACATTGGGTAAGGAGTAGAACCATAACCATGTTCAAGATTCCAGCCTTTCCTACGACTGCCCGCAGTCAATGTTCCCCTCTGACCACCCTTCACCTGTACTACTTTTTGTAGGGTATGTTCTTTGCAGAATCTGCAGTATCTTCTAACCTGGCTTGGTAATTTCATTTAGTTTCAATAAATAGCTTAGTATTTAACTTTTTCTATATTTGAAATTGCAATAATTTTAAATTTAGTGGCTGTTTTACTAGCCTATGCAAAAAGCCGTACCGCTGCTTGTTTTAATAATGCTGTTATTATCAGTATCAATAACGCATGCATCTAAAGGAATAAATCTAAATTTCCAAGAAATGCCACTGCAAAGCCAGGTCTGCAATTATTTGACGCCTCAGAACCTTAGAACCGCTTATAATTTTTTACCCTTGTACAATCTTAGTATAAACGGGAATGGCCAGGCAATTGCCATAGTGGTTGCCCATGGGGATCCGAACTTACAGCAGGATGTAAATGCCTTTGATTCATATTACGGTTTAAACCCCCTTACTAATGGATCTAACCTTATGATAGAAGAACCGTTTGGAAGCCCCAGTTCTTATCCAGTTAACTGGACGTACGAAACCGCATTGGATGTAGAAATGGTCCATTCATTAGCCCCCGGTGCAAAAATATACTTAATTGTAGCTCCAAACGACTCTTGGCTTTTCCAGACTGTAAACTACACAGTAAGTAACGTTCCTGCAAATACTATCTCACTTAGCTGGGGATCATCAGAACTTGAATACACTTCACAAGCCATAAATTATTTAAACGCTATATTCCAATCCGCACAGTCAAACGGCATAAATGTGTTCGTAGCAAGTGGTGACACGGGAGCTTATAATTCGTATAACACTCCAAACGTTAACTTTCCGGCTTCCAGCCCGAATGTCATAGCAGTTGGAGGCACTACTCTATCCATATACTCAAATGGAGATTACAAATCGGAAGTAGGCTGGAACGGAAGCGGAGGAGGACAAAGCCAATTTTTTGCTAGACCACCATTTCAACCAGATATAAGCTCTTATCGAATGGTGCCAGACGTTGCATTCGACGCTGGAACTCCTGTTTGTGTATATGCAGATTCCGGCTGGATAGCGCTTTATGGAACAAGCTTAGCAGCTCCTTCATGGGCCGCAATTGATTCGCTGATAAACCAAAACCTGCATGGTGACGAAGGATACCTGAACAGCCATCTTTACAGCGTATTTAACAATGTCGGCAGCCTTGTATTCAACAATATAACAAGTGGCTGTAATGATTTATACTGTGCAGACGGAGAGTACAACGAAGTAACTGGACTTGGCTCTCCAAAGGCATACCAACTTGTAGAAGCACTTTCAAATACCACTTACGAAGTATATTTCAATGACCCAGTTAATGGTGTTTTTAGCGTAAACGGCAAAAATTATACTACATCAACGACTTTAAAATTTGCATTCGGCGAAAAAGTAAATATCGCTGCATATTCCCAGAACATAAGTTCAGATACAAAGTTTCTTTTTACTGACATGTCGGGGATTGTGAATACACGCGACAATGCAATATCATTTTTCGTAAACCAGTCGGGCACAATAAACATAGCTTTTTCGGTCTATTTCCTTGTAAATGAGTATGACTACAATGGGATAAACAACAGAAGTGAATATGTAAAGAATGGAAGTATTTTCAATGTTTCTGCTCAAAAACTGGAGAACTATTCACAGTACCAAGAAGTACTGCTAGGGTTTAGTATAGACAATGGAACATTGCTTCAAACTCCCGATTATGCAATAACTGTATTGTCCCCTTTTAATGTAAGCTTTTCATGGAATAAAAACCCAAAGGTGGCTTTTGAATTTTTGAATGGAACATCGGGTTTATTTGCGAACGTTTCATATTACAGGACTGTTCCTTTATCCAAAACCATTAAAAAAGTGTATTCGGTAGTAAGCAACGGAAGTTATGTCTACTCCAGCAATAATTCTGACTTTTATATATACGCAAACCCCCAAATAATAGCTGGGAACAGGTATATTGTACAAAATGTAACAAGTAGGTTCCAAAGTACTATACCGGTAAATTTCATAAAAGAGTACAATTACACGATAAACTTTTTATCAAGACAAGGGGCGGCAATTAAGCCTTCTTACTTTTATATCTCCTTTGAAAATATAACTGAAAGATATCAAAATTATTATATCTGGGCACCCAGGAACAGTAAAATTGTAATCAAAAATGCAAGTTATGACGGTATAAATTTAAAAATAAACCAATCACTGCAAACAAATTCACAGACCAATTTAAACGCTACTATCCCCGTGTCAAACATAAACATAAAAGTGGTAACAATATTAGGCATACCAGTTGTAGGTGCGGGCGTAACTATAAACATTGATAATGTCTCCTTCAAAAATTATACAAACATATTAGGGGGAGTCACATTTGCAAATCTGCCCCAGAAAACATACAATGCGACAATAACTGCTTATAATTCAAAATTCTTTTTTGGTAACTTGAATGCACTTTCAAATACTTTATCCATTACTGCAGGTTTGTATGAATTATATATAATCCTAGGCGTCATAGTGATTATTTTAGTGATTTTGCTTTTGGTGGAACGCATAAGACGTAGAAAATACAATAAAAAACATAAATAAAAGCTTGCAGATAATATAATAGTAATAATGGAATTAAAAAACAGGGATTATTCTCTTTCCAGGGAAGAAGGGGAAATAGCGCTAACCTACAAAGTGCCTTTAGATGTCCTTTACCCCAATCCGGAAGACAATGAAGAGATATTTGAAAAAATAATCAACGCAATAATTGAATCTGGGGATATAACCCTGCTTACAATAGTAAGCGATAGAAACTACATATACACAAAAGACGAGACAAACCTGTTAAATGACCTTGCAAACAAATATAAGGCAATGCTTGAATCAGATCTTTCCAAACCTTTCGACAACGATATACAGAAAAACTTTCCAGAAGAAGTGTCGAAATTCAATTATATATTATTTAACCGTCTAAAAAGGGACCCGCTTGGGGCATATGTGCTTGGATTAAGATTTTTAAGGGAGTTTAAAGTAAAACAAGAAAACAATGAGACAGAGTTGTTTTCCACTTTCCTTGAAAAATTCTCAAATCTTACCTCACAGATAGCAGAAATAAAGATAGTAAAGAAAAACCTAAACCTTATTTTGGGTTACAAGATAGGAGATAGACAACCCTACCGCGCAATATTTAAGCCGCTGATAAGGCCGAATTTTACGTATACTAGGATAATGTCAGAACCACCACTATCTGCAGTAGAATTGGAGAATTATAAATTGAACGATGAAGACGAGACAGAAGTAACTATCTACCGCATTCCGGGAATGTCGCAGTACCTATACCATCTTTCGCCCCCGGAATTACTGCTTAATGTAGAAGAATATGACATATTAGATCAAGTAAGGAATAATTTAATAGATTACAGACCCCAAGAAAATGAGTTTACCGATCCTTTGAGAATGAGAGATGTGTTCTTTAAAATAAGCAAAGATATGATTGCAGAGATAAGCACTAAAAATGGATACAGCTTGAGTTTCAAAGACATAGATAAACTTGCAAGGATACTTGTTAGGTTAACTGTTGGTTTTGGGATGACTGAGATAGTTTTGTCCGATGATATGGTGGAGGATGTGTACATAAATTCACCCATCAGCAAATCTCCTATTTTTGTCAAGCATTCAAAATATGGAGAATGCGCTTCAAATATCATACCAAATGCAAAAGAAGTTGATGCCTGGTCTTCTAGGTTTAGGCTAATGTCGGGAAGAGCCCTTGATGAAGGTCACCCAGTACTTGATACCGAACTCATAACAGACATGTTCAGGTCAAGAGTTGCGATAGCCCAGCGTCCTCTTTCTCCAGAAGGGATAAGCATAGCATTTAGAAGGCATAGAGAACAACCATGGACGATGCCTCTATTTATAAACAATAAAATGATATCACCTTTCGCAGCAGGATTACTTTGGTTTTGTGTAGAAGGGGCAAGAACAATACTAATAAGTGGTACACGTGGAGCGGGTAAAACATCAATGTTGACTGCTTTGATGCTGCTTCTAATGAAAAGGTACAGAATAATAACAGTTGAGGATACCTTAGAGATCCCTACTGATTCATTTGTCAAACTAGGATATGACATGCTATCATTAAAAGTACAAAGTGCAATAACTGGTGAAAGAGCAGAGATGAGCGCAGATGAAGGCATAAGAACGACATTAAGGCTTGGGGACAGTTCATTGATTGTGGGAGAAGTAAGAAGTACGGAAGCAAAGGCTTTGTATGAAGCAATGCGTGTGGGTGCTCTTTCAAACACTGTTATGGGAACAATACACGGTGAAAACCCTTATGGTGTCTTTGATAGAGTTGTAAACGACCTAAATGTTCCAAGAACTAGTTTCAAAGCAACGGATTTAATAGTTTCTGTGAATAAGATAAGAACCGAAGACAGATTAAGCGAAAGGAGAAGAGTCCTTAATATAACCGAAGTAAGAAAGGACTGGACTGAAGATCCACAATATGAAAATGGATTCGTAGATTTGGTAAAATATGACATACACAAAGACAGTCTTGACCCTTCAAATGATTTACTGGAAGGTAACAGCTATGTTATAAAGGAGATAGCCTCTAGAGTAGAAGATTGGGCCGGCAACTGGGATGCTGTACTTGAAAGCATAAGAGCAAGAGGGGATGTACTGGATGCATTATGCAATTATGCAAACAAAACTAATAATCCCTCATTGTTGGAAGCAGAATTTACCTCTGAGGCAATAGACCAGTATTATGATATAATAAGCAGGTTAAGAGAAGAGTACGGTACTGCAGAAAGAAAAAACATTGTAAATTTATTTGATTTATGGCTAAGAAGCAAAAAGTAAAGGAGGCTGTGCCTTCTGCGAAGATAGACAAAAACTTTATAGACACATATTATACAAAAGAAAACATAGTTCCAAGTGATTTATATAAAAAAGACGAAAACGTTAGAGAGGAATTAAAGTCACTTGAATACAAAATATTCAAGGAGAAGAATCCTACAAATTTTTCTAAAATAATAAACTTCGGCGCAAATACAATAGGTAAGGTAATAAAGTTTAACATAAACAAAGATCAGGAAAAGAAAATAAACACGCTTCTTTACCTGCTTGGGTATGATTTCGATGCAAAACAGCTATATGGTTTCGGCATATTCATGCTTGTAGCTCTAATGCTTTTAGGAGTGATACTCCTTGTTTTAGGCCAAATAATAGCTGGTCTGGTGCTTATGTTTTTAGGTGTTATTTCATTTATAGGAGTGCAGATATTTCCCCAACAACAGATGACCGTTAGATTAAGTAAGTCTTCGAGTGACCTTGTTACTATGATCCTTTATATGGTTATATTTATGCGGCAGACTCCGAATTTAGAAGGGGCAGTACAATTTGCTTCGGATAACTTGACCAGTTATCTAGCTCTTGATTTAAAAAAGCTGATATGGGATACGGCTGCAAGAAAATACAATAATATAAAAGAAGCTTTGGATGAATATTCAAAAAGATGGGCGAAATCAAGCCCGGCATTCACAGATGCACTTTTTCTCATAGAAAGCTCAACTTCGCAGGAAACGGAAGAAGCAAGACTTGGATTATTAGATGAAGCTTCTGATAGAATATTAGGTGGAACTTTTGAAGCGATGACAAAATACGCTTCATCATTAAAAGAGCCTCTAAACACAATATATATGATAGGTATGGTCCTCCCAGTTTTAGGATTAGTATTGGCCCCTATGCTGATGGCTTTTGTAGCCGTTCCAGATTTTGGCTTGCTGCTTGCATTGATGTATGACGTAGGTTTACCGCTGATGGTGTATTTCCTCATAAGAAACAAATTACTCACTAGGCCAAGCGGATTCGGGGCGCCGGATATAAATAATATACCGAATATACCAAAGGTTGGAAATTTCTTTGTAAAGATGGGAAAGAAAAAAATAAGCATAAGTGCACTTCTGCCTGCCCTATTAATATTCATTCTTTTCTTGCTACCAGTTTACTTCCTTTATCCTATGCTTTTAAAATTCGGGCCAGCACAGATATATGTTTCAATGTTTATAACCGCAGCCATAGGATTCTCAATAGTGGTTTACCTTAAACTTTCGGTTATCCAACTTAAAGAAACAGAAGAAGAATTGAATTCAATAGAGACATCTTTTGGCGCCGCAATGTCACAAATGAGCTCTTTCCTTGCACAAGGTTACCCACCAGAAGCTACACTTGTAAAGGTAGAAGAAAACATGAAAGGCACGCCTGTTTCAGAATTCTTTGACGTAACAATAAACAACATAAGAAAACTTGGTATGTCTCTGAAAGATGCATTTTTCAATGCAACGAATGGATCTACACGCTTTTTCCCTTCACCTATGATTCTTGCATCTACAAAAATTTTCCTTTCCTCGGCGGCAAAAAGCGTAAGAAACGCTTCTGTAGCCACAGCTTACGTTTCAAAGCACCTTACAAACTTGCGTAGGATAGAAGAGCAGGTTCGTTCACTTTTAGAGGAAGTTACTTCTGGAATGCGCGTAGAAGTTGGATTAATAAGCCCAGCAATGGCGGGCATAGTGGTGGGATTAACTACATTAATAGGTACTGTACTTACTTCGCTTTCGGGGAGCATAAGCTCAATACAAAGCGCCGCAAGCACATCCTCAAGCAGCAGCGTTTCATCAGTGGTTCCATTTGCATTCAGCTTGTTTAATTTAAGTGGGGGAGCGATACCACTGTATACCTTTCAGGTTATAATAGGAATATACCTTGTAAGCTTAAGCCTGATAATAGGGTATGCAGTATCTACTATATCACGGCCCGGAGATAAAATATTAATGAGAGACACGATGGCATCGATGCTTCTCATTTCTATGATATTATACATATTAATTGCGTTTATAGTGACGCTGGTATTTGCATCGGTAGGAGGACTAGTAATAAGCGCCACCCACATCTAATTAATGCCTGTTTTTAAGTTCGTTTAAAGAAACCAAATCAATTATCAGTTTTGCCGCAAGTATCTCCGTTATATTGTTCTCGCCTAATGGCCGTGTTTCCATTACATCCATACCGACTAAAGCCGAGTTTCGAATTATAGCAGAAACATAATTAAGAAAATCGCTGTAAAGTATCCCGTTTGGTTGTGGTGTTCCAACACCCGGTGCTATCGAAGGATCAAAAACATCCATGTCAATGCTAATGTAAACTTTTTTGCCTCTTATTAAATTAATCAAGGAACTTAGGCTTTTTTCATCATTTATTTTGTCCTTGGTTATTACTAAAAGCCCTCTTTTTATAAGTTCTCCTTTTTCTTCCAAATTTAAGCTTCTTACGCCTATGAGAGAAACGTTATTTCTAAGATTAACCAGTCTTGCGTTACTGGCGTGGTTTATCTCAAGCTTTAAGAAATCTGGCTTGAAATCTGCATGCGCATCAAATATTATGAATTCAACATCTTCTCCAAAAGCCAATGAAGCACCATATGTTGCAGTATGCTCCCCCCCTATCAGTATGGGTATCTTGCCTGCAGAAACAAGGTCGGAAATGCTTAAATTTATTATTTCCATCGCATTTCTTATATCCCCGCTTAATTCAAGTTCATTAAGAGTGAATATCTTGTCTTTAAGCTCGTAATCAAGCTCAAAATCATAATTTTCCAGCGAACGCGATGCCTCAATAACAGATCTTGGGCCGAATTTCGTTCCTTTTAAGTATGTTGTCGTTACATCTAATGGCACGGGCATTATTGTATACTTAGCGTCATTAAAGCTCACTACTTCCTCCAAAAACGAATCCTTACCCTCATTTAAAAGCATACTATCATCAACACACTCTTAATTTTTAACGCTTATGTTTTTCTGCTGGCTATACATTTCGACTATGTCTTTTACAGTATTTGCATCATCTGCCTTCTTGTCTGTGCGTATGAAAGACACTGCCCTTGGGAACCTAAGTGCATAGCCTATGCCCTCTTTCATTCCTGCAGTGTGTGTAGGGCTTCTTGTAATTTCATCCGCTTTTACTGCTATTATGTATTTTGGAACTACCCAAACATCAGGTTGCATTATACTGTCCACTCTTGCTGGTTTATTGTCTACTTTTATTTCATTCAATATTTTGAAAAGCTGCTTAAACTGCTCTTCCGAGAAACCCGAACCGACCTTTGTTATACTTTTAAATTTGTCTTCCTTTGAGTCATATACGCCTGCCAGCACTGCTCCCAATCCGAAACCAGCCCTTTGCCCCCTGCCTTTAAAATACCCAAGAATTACTAGGTCTACAGTGTCATTCAATTTTGACTTATAAGATCTTTTCATCTTTATCCAATTGAAGTTTCTTGCACCTGCAGAATAAGGAGAATCCAGACGTTTTGCAACTATGCCTTCCAAACCCTCCTCAATTGTAAGGTCAAAGAATTTGTCTAGCTCTTTTTCATCGTTAGTTATTATCATTTTTGTCTTAGATATTGTCCTCGTATTGGAAAACAATTTATCCAATATCCCTCTTCTTTCTAGATAAGGTTCGTTTATTAGACTTTCCTTATTGAAGAGCATTATATCGAAAACAAAAAGCCTTAATGGCAATTCCTGGGATACTTCCTCTACATTGTGTTTCCTTTTCCGTTGTATTGTTATCTGAAAAGGATATAATACATTTGTATTTTCATCATAGGTTAAAGCCTCCCCGTCTATTATTAAATCTTGACAATCGATTTTTCTGACTTCCTCCACTATTTCAGGCATAAAATGAGTTATATCCTCTAAGTTTCTGGAAAAAACCCTTACTTCTTTGTCTTTCTTATGCACTTGTGCCCTGAATCCGTCCAACTTCTGATCAATTGCACATTTGCCCATTCTTTCCAAAATCTCCTTAGAAGAACCCAATCTTTCCGCTAATGCAGGCCTTATCGGTTTCATTGCATTTATCTCGAATTTGTTTATTCCTTCCTCTCCTTTCGAATAGAGGACTTCTGCCACATAACCCAGATCAGAACATAAATTAAAGGCTCTTTCTATATTTACTTTGAATTTCCTGCTTCCGGTTCTTGCCTTGGAGAGAGCCTCCATTATAGTCGCTTCTCCTACGCCTAAACGCAATTTTCCCATTACAAAGCGAATCACAAACTTAGATTCTATTGGAGAGATATTAGCTATAAGCTCTGACAATTCCTTTATCTTTTCATCTATGCTTCCTTCCCCCGAAATATTTGCTATCTTTAAAAGTTTGCCGTATACTTCAGTGATATCTGTTTTCTGGTTATTAGACGTATTTGATTCCTTTTCTGCTATCTCCCCTAAATCGCCTATTCTTTTGTATTCTTCTAATATCTTAGTGACTGGTTTATTATATGCAAGAGCTATAACTTTTTCTACCATCTTGTCCGCTATCCCAAGCTGTATATCATAAAAAGGCGGGAGTAACTGCTCCTGTATAAAATTTACAGTATAATTTATTTCCTCGCTCTTTGTCTTTGAGAAAACTTCTGAAAGTATATCTATCATCTCAAGTCTTTTTGAGGTGTTCTCCAATTTAAGCAGATAATTACAAAGCTCTTCAAACCTCATACATAATAATTTAAATTATGCTTACTTAAATCTATTCATGCTTAATCAAAACTACAAAACTATAGATACAGATTTATTAATAATTGGAGCAGGCGGTTCTGGATTAAGAGCTGCAGTTGAAGCTCTAAATACTGGTGTAAATGTAACAATACTGTCTAAATCCCTGCTTGGAAAAGCTCACACAGTTATGGCAGAAGGGGGAATAGCCGCTTCTCTTGGGGATGTAGACCCTGAAGATAACTGGAAAGTGCACTTCAAAGATACGATGGTAGAAGGTGTCTACCTTTCAGACTGGAGATTAGTTGAAAAACTAGCAAAGGAAGCGCCAGATAGAGTATATGAACTTGAAAGGATGGGTGCACTGTTTGACAGAACGCCTGAGAAAAAGATAATGCAAAGAGCCTTTGGTGCACACACTTATAGAAGGCTGTGCCATGTTGGTGACAAAACAGGATTAGAACTTTTGAGGACATTGGAAGATAAGATACTGCACAGTAGCAATGTAAAAGTAATGGATGAAGTCTTTGTAACCAAATTAGTAAAAAAGAACGACAAAGTTATAGGGGTCATTGCTTTAGACATGAAAACAGGTGAATTTATCGCTATAAATTCAAAGTCCATTATTATCGCGGGCGGAGGTTGTGGCAGGATATATGAGGTTACATCAAACTCTTGGGAAAGCACTGGAGATGGGATAGCACTAGCATTTGATGCTGGCGCGGAAATGATGGATATGGAGATGATGCAGTTCCACCCCACAGGTATGGTATGGCCACCAGGGGTTAGAGGTTTGCTTGTAACAGAAGGTGTAAGAGGGGAGGGAGGTTTGTTGTATAATACTAAGGGAGAAAGGTTTATGTTAAGATATTCTCCACAGAAAAAAGAGCTAGATGCTAGAGATGTTGTTGCAAGATCTATATACAATGAAATCCAAGAAGGAAGAGGCACAGAACATGGTGGTGTATTTCTTGATATCTCCTATAAGGGGAAGACCTTCATAATGAAAAAGCTCCCTGGAATGTATATGCAATTCAAGGAATTTGCAGGGGTTGACATAACAAAGGAAAAGATGGAAGTAGGACCTACAACGCATTATTATATGGGCGGGATAAAGGTAGACTCTGAAACAAACTCAACTAATATAAACGGTTTATTTGCGGTCGGAGAAGCCGCTGCTGGAGTACATGGTGCCAATAGATTGGGGGGAAATTCACTCGCAGATCTATTAGTATTCGGCAAGTATGTCGGAATAAATGCAGCCGCATACTCCAAAAAAGCAAATTTAGAGAAGATACCGGAAGAAACAATAAAAAACGAAATAAAGAGAATTGGAGAATTTATAAATCCCAACGGAACTAATCCGTATTCGCTTACAGAAAAACTCAGAAAAACAATGTCAGATAATGTGGGTATAGTAAGAAATGAACAAAGTATGCAAAAAGCCCTTTCAGTAATACTTGAAATAAAAAAAGAGTATAAAAACATAGGAGTCAGTGGCAACTTGCAGTACAACCCTGGATTACTGCAATGCCTAGAATTGCATAGCATGCTTGAAATATCAGAATTATTAGTAAGAGGAGCTATTATGAGAAAAGAAAGCAGGGGGGCTCACTACAGAAGTGACTTTCCAAAAAAAGACAAAAAATGGCTAAAAAATATTGTATTCAAAAAGGATGAAGATAAGGTAGAGAGTTATACTTTCTCTCCTCCAGAAATGCCGCCTTACCTTAAAGAGATATTACCAGAGGAAAAATATGAATAAGGAAATAAAACTAAACGTTTACAGATTTGATCCAAGCAAAGACAAAGAAGGGAAATTCCAAGAATTCTCTGTGCCCGTTCAAGAAGGCATGGTAGTTTTGGACGCTGTGCATTACGTAGAAAACAATATAGATCCTACACTTGGAGTTAGATGGAACTGCAAAGCTGCGAGATGTGGTTCATGCGCTGCAGAAATAAATGGAAGACCAAGTTTAATGTGCAAAACAAGAGTAGATTCACTTGGAGATAAAATACATGTTGCGCCAATGAAAGCTTTTCCAATTATAAAAGATTTGGTAACTGATGTTTCAAGAAACTGGGATATAGCAAAAAAAATACCTGAATTTACTCCAAAAAAAGGGTTAAAAGAGCCTTGGTTGATAGACGAAATGGATGTAACAAGGTCAAGGGAGTTTAGGAACTGCATAGAATGTTTTCTCTGTCAGGATGTATGTCATGTTATAAGAGAGCACGATAAGAATTATATAGGGCCTAGATTTATGGTAAAAGCTGCTTCATTGGACACGCACCCGTTGGACTCAGTAAACCGTTCAAAGTTCCTACACGAAGAAGGCGGTGCCGGTTATTGCAATATAACTAAGTGCTGTCAGGACGTTTGCCCTGAACACATAGCAATAACCGACAATGCAATAATTCCTGAAAAGGAAAGTATTGTTGACAGCTACTACGATCCAGTTACAATGCTGTTCAACAAGATAAGGAGAAAACATGAACAGTGAAACAAACTTTTCAAGCACAATAAAGAAAGCAATCCCCGAATTGTTAGAACCTAATTGGAGGTTATGGTCATTTCTGGCAATATTGATATTTGCTATAGTTGCTCTATTTGTTTTTCCCGTAAAAGAATACAAAGGACTGATAGACCCCTTTTATTCTCCAACAATATTGGTGGTTCCGGTAGTAGGATTGTTTAGACTGACATGCTATGCATACCGTAAAGATTATTACAGGAATATTTTCAACCATCCACAAAGTTGCAATGCTGATGTAAGGGGGGATTCTGCAAGCAGAGGTTATTCTGGAGAAACGACATTATTTGCATTCAACAACCTACACAGGTATTTGCTATATGTAGGAATAATTCTGCTTCCATTTTTCTACTATGACTTTTATGTTTCAGTGACATACTTTGGGGGATTTGTGCTCAGATTTGCAAGTGTTCTTATTTTATTAAATGCAATCCTACTTACACTATGGGTTTTCTCATGCCATGCATTCAGACATGTTTTTGCTGGCGGCAACGTAAAATGTTATGACTGCGCATTAAACCCTAAGGCAAGAAAAGGCTTCTTTAATGTCCAGTCTATGCTGAATAAAAGACATGAAGACTGGGCTTTTATAAGTTTAGTAGTTATAGTACTGGTTGATTTGTACTTAAGAGCACTGGCAGCAGGTTGGCCGGTAGACTTTAGAATTTTGCAGGTGGTATAGTATGCACTTCCCCGATAGATATAGGTATCCTTTGTTCTTCATCGGATTACTTTTAATGATAGTTTCGGCTTTTTTATACAAATATAATATTTTAACGCTGGAAGTAGAAGAAATATTGGTTGTGATAGGGACTGTGTTTTTTGTCTTCTCTATAGCTTCTGCCTTTATTAAGTAACCAATTCAGATTTTCTAGACTTCGGAAGCAAGGGAAGGAACATCATTGATATGAAAAGCACTATAGCCATGTAATACATACTAGTCTCAATGCTTGTAAAAGTCAAGAAATAAGTCATCAAAGCTATCCCAAATGCCCCTCCCAAGATATTTCCGATTCCCCATACTAAGCTATATGCAGTCGAATAATATTCCTTTGGCACTAACTGATATGTATAATCCAAAAGCACTGAAAAGCCTGTAAATATAAGAAAAGCCAAAACTGCATAAGCAAATGTCAGAATTATAATATTTGTGGTAGCAAGAAACAATACAAAAGCAAAGAAGGAAAAGACAGAAGTCAATGTAATGGTAAACCTGCCGCCCCTTATAGTAGTTATATAACCAAAAAGTGGCTGGCCCAGGATTGCGGGTATGAAACTTATGGTAAGTATAACCCCCGTAAATGCAACCGACCCAGTAATCTTATCAAGATATTCTGCAATAAATGTTACTGTGCCCATTATAAATGCGCCTTTAAGAAAAATCGGGATCATCGCAGAGTAAAGATTTCTCTTTATATCTTTAGGTAAACTCCCCTTATTTCTAATTTTCTTATGCTTTTTAGAGGGCCTTGTAAAACCTGACATCCCAAAGTATATTATCATTGATAAAATCCAAACATAAACCGCAATAACTTCCATTCCCTTAAAACTCCCAAAAAACAGAAGCAGAAAAGTTATTACAGAAGGCATCAGCGCCCTACCTAGACTTCCAAATGCTCCATTTATTCCAAGAATTTTGCCTAAATCCCTGCTTTCGTAAACGAAAGAAAGCACAGAAGCGCCTATTGGGTGGTAAAACGCCTGACCGGAACCCAAAGCTATAGAACCTAAAATAACAAAGACTATGTAATACCCAGTATAAATAAATCCGAAACCGAAGAAGAATGCTGCTAGGCCTTCTAATGCTATGCCCAATGATAACAAAAGCCTGTCATTGTTTAACCTATCTGCAAACTCCCCTATAGGCAAGCTTATTACTCCATAAAGCACATTGTAGATTATTGCGTTTATTCCTAGAAAGGCAATGCTTACTCCAGGTAACTTGGAGAAAAATACGATAAGTATTGAAAAAAGCAGAAAATTGCCGTCATTGGCAAAATGCGTTAACGAAGTAAATAATAATGCCCTTTTTCTGCTGAAAGATTGCATATGTAACGCATTTACCTTTTTTCTATAGGTAAATACTCCAGATCTATTTTACCAATGTATTCTTCTAATGGCCTGAAAAGCTTGTTGCTTCTCCAGTATTCTATTACGTGAGAGCACCAGCCTACAGTTCTGCTGGATGCAAAGACAGTATCAAACAATTCGGGTTTTATGTTAAGATGCATGTATAGCGGGCCGGAAAAGAAATCCACATTCGGCCAGATACCATGGCTTTTACCCAATCTATCTATCATCATTTTTTCCGCCCTTAGAGAGATTTCGATTAAACTGTTTATTTCCTCATTTGAATTGCCTTTTATTTTATCCAAATAAGATTTAAGGATTCTGGCCCTTGGGTCATAAGTTTTGTATACTCTGTGCCCGAATCCCATTATTTTCCTTTTTCCCGCCAGCGCTTCGTCTATGTAATTTTCAGTATTATCGGGATTTCCTATCTCCTTCATCATTTTAACTGCAGCTTCGTCTGCACCCCCATGTAAAGGCCCTTTCAATGCTGCTACGCCCGCAGTAACGCCTGCGTATATGTCTGCTAAAGTAGAACAAGCAACCAAAGTTGCAAAGGTAGACGCATTTGAGCTATGCTCTGCGTGAAGAATAAACATTACATCCATTAACTTTTCAGAGTCTTTATCGGGTTTCTCACCCGTAAGCATGTAAAGAAAGTTTGCAGAGTGATTTAATGAATTATCAGGTTCTAATATCTCTTTTCCTTCCTTGATTCTTCCTATAGCAGCTGCTATTGTAGCCGTCTTTGTTATTATCTTTATGGCTTTTTCTATATTTTCACTTTCGTTATCACTGTATGGTTTGCTGTCATCTGCAGAAAGAGAAGACATTGCCGTCCTTAGAACATCCAAAGTCTGCGATCCTTTGGAAAACTTACGGATTATGTCCTTAGTATTTTCAGGTATTGTCCTTTCTTCTTTCATCTTTTTAGTGAAATCAGAAAGTTCTTTTGAGTTTGGAAGTTTACTGTATAGCAGAAGATAACATACTTCTTCATAAGAGGAGTAATTTGCCAGATCTTCTATTTTATAACCTCTGTAATAAAGCTTGCCTTCCTGGCCATCAACTTTGCATATCTCGGATTTAGTAATGTAAACTCCCTGTAAACCATCTTTTATCTCAATGCCTTCTGTCATTTTATACTTCCAAACCTTTTAACAAAGGCTCTATGTCAGTTAATGGATTCCCGTTCTCATCGGCTATCTTTTGTGATACTGGAGAAGGAATCTTCCTTGCCTGTAACCTGCTTTCGAATGTGTCTGGATCCTCATTTTGAAAGAAAATACCAGTATACATGTTATCAGGGTCTTCGCTGAGTAACATTTTTATTGCATTTAACTTCTTTTCATTAACCTCTTCCCTATTTGATGGGTCTTTAACATAACCGTCATAATCTTGTGGTAATTGCTTTAAATGTGTGTTAAACCAAGGTGCCGATGTGAATTCCGGATTATATGTTGGGCAGCCTTGCATTATATCAACTAACGCCAATCCTTTGTGCTGTATTGCTTTTACCATTATATCCGCAAGTTCATTGACCTTAAAACTCTGTGCCCTTGCAACAAAATTATATCCTGACATTATAGCAAGGGAAAGCGGACTCAATGCTCCATTTATATTAGGAGCTGGCAGCGATTTTGTCTTTCTTCCTTCTGGTAAAGTAGGGCTTGCCTGCCCTTTTGTTAGAGAGTAAACGCCGTTGTCATGTATAAAAAGTTTGATGTCAGTATTCCTTCTTCCAGCGCTTATGAAATGCCCTACCCCTATGCCGTAAGTGTCACCATCACCACTATCCAATAAAACCGTTAATTCCGGATTTGCTAGTTTAATTCCTTCAGCAAATGGTATCGGCCTACCATGTAGAGTATGAACGCCGTTTACATTTACTAAATGAGGTAATTTGGAAGAACAGCCTATTCCGGAGACTATTACTGTCTTATGTGGGTCCAGACCTGCCTTAACTATTGCATTCTTGACTGCTAGTACAACCCCGCTGTCTCCACAACCCGGACACCAGTCATTAAATTCATTAGAAGTCAAACTTTTAACATCAGTAACCATTTAGTATCACCTTGCTTTCGCCTTTTATTACTTTGTCGATTGCATCTCCAACTTCATCATATCTCACAAGTCTTCCATTATACTTTAATATCTCATTTGGTATTACAAAGCCAGTAACTGAAGCTATATGCTGTTTTAACTGCGCTGAGATGTTCTCTTCTAAGACTGCCACTTTCTTTGCGCTCTTTAGAATGTCAAGTATTTCATTCGGCAAGGGATGTATTAATTTTATCTGAAGACCTGCAACATTCTTTCCATTTATTGCTTCTTTTAACGCTTCGGAAGGGCCTCCCCAAGTAACTACCAGAATGTCTGCAGTCTTTGGGTCTCCTATCAAAGTAAATTTATCTTCCTTTTTTATTTCCTTTAATATTTGGGCGTATTTCCCGTTTCTTTTTTCCATCATTTTTATCCTGTTGTTTGGATCTTCAGAAACGTGGCCCCATTCATCATGTTCATCCCCCGTAAGCCAAAAAATTGCATTTGGATTGCCCGGAACTATTCTATCCGATATATTATCATCTGTAAATTTGAATCTCTTGTATTCGCCATCAACTTTATCAATTAACTTGCCCCTATTAACTTTGTAATTTTTCTTTATATCAAGAATTGTGCTTTTGCTTATATTCATAGAACCTTGTGAGATTGCTTTTTCTCCAAGCACTATGACTGGAAGTTGGTACTGTTCTGCATAATTAAATGCATCTGCAGTCATTTTTATGCTGTCCTTTACATCTCCGGGTGCAATAATTATCCTGCCAAAATCCCCATGGCCTTGATGAACTGCAAACATCAGATCACCTTGCTCGGTTCTTGTTGGCTGACCGGTTGCTGGTGCTCCTCTTTGATGATCTACCAAAACTACCGGCACTTCATTCATTCCTGCCCAAGTAACCGTTTCTGACATCAATGAGAGACCTGGACCTGAGGTGGAAGTTGCAGCCCTTGCCCCTGCTATTGCTGCACCAGTAGCCATCGCCAGAACTGCCAACTCGCTTTCTGGTTGAACAACACGTATACCTAACTCTGGATGAGATTCTATAAACACGCTTTCATCACTAGCAGGGGTTATAGGATAGTAAATCTGCATTTTGCAGCCGGCTATTGCTTTACCTATAGCAGTAGAAGCAAATCCTTCCATGTAAAGCTGTTCCCCTTTATCCTTATTGTCAAGTTTTGCTATTGGAGCTATCCCTTTTGTTTTTATGTGATTTAAAGTCTCCATAGCAAGCGATTCATTCCTGCTTTTCATATACTCTATGGTTTCTTCTGAAACAGAAATATCTAAATCAATAACGCTTTTAGGCTTCTTCGCAAACTCTGTTTTTATTGCATCTACGGTATAGCTATCATCTAACCCTAGAAGAAAACATGAAGCTGTAACACAAATAATATTTTTTGATATCACCAATTCACTAGTAGGTTTGTTTAACTTTTTTGCTACTTTGGTTATTATTCCATCGAAATCTATATCCAATACATTTATGTCTTTTCTATTTATTTTGCTTTTATCAAGCTTACTATCTACAACCAAAGTTCCGTTCTCTTTAATGTCTTTGATGTGGCCCTCCTGAACAACCTCTCCTCTTTCATTTACCTCACCTAGAACTGATTCTGTATCGAAGAATATTGCAAGGTCAACTTTGCTAGGTATAGAAGAAACTTCCTTGTCAGATACCCTGACAGTGAAAAAACTATGCATTCCTTTTATGTTAGAGAAGTACTCTCTGTAACCATAAATATTATAGCCATACTTCATCATTACTCTTGAAAACAAGCCTAAAGATACATCTATACCACTGCCTTGTTTCCCGCCCGTCATCCAAGTTAATTCTGTCATTTAAAGATTCTTCCCAAGCCATCCTTTAAGCTGATCGACTTGCATAGCTCCAACAACGCTTGCTTTTACTTTTCCACCCTCTATCAATAAAGTAGTTGGAATGGCTTCAACACCATATTTTGCCGCTATCTCTTGATTTTCATCCACATTTATCTTTACAAGCTTAAATTTGTCCTTCATTTCTTCGGAGGTCTTCTCTATTATTGGAGAATACCACCTACATGGCATACACCAAGGGGCCCACAAATCTACAAGTACCGGCGTACTTGATTTAAGAACTTCTTTTTCAAATTGCTCTTCGCCATTTATATCTTCCATTTTAACCTCCAATATATCTATTATATAAACAATAGATAGTTGTTTTTATTTATATTTAATATTTTGCATTTTTAAATATAATATGTACGATATTCATCTTAGTTTTTTGACAATAAAGCTAGAAAGTTCACTAAAGGTTCTTGCAACCGGAACATTTGCCTTCTTAAATGCCGATAGCTTGCTTTTTGCAGTTCCGGTGTTACCTGATATGATAGCGCCTGCATGCCCCATCCTTTTCCCAGGCGGTGCATATATGCCATCTATAAATGCAAAAACTGGTTTTTTAACGTTCTTTCTTATAAAATCGGCTGCTTTTTCTTCCTCGCTTCCGCCTATCTCTCCAACTATAACTATACCTTTTGTCTGCTTATCTTCTTGAAATAATTTTAAAACGTCGATAAAGCCCATGCCAGGAACCTTATCTCCCCCCACCCCTAAAACAGTACTTTCCCCTAATCCTGTTTCAGTTATAACATTCACAATCTCATAAGTCAATGTTCCACTTCTTGAAACTACCCCAATAACTCCTTTTTTAAGAATATTGTTTGGAATTATACCTAATTTTCCAATGCCGGGAGCTGCCAATCCAGGGCAATTTGGTCCTATTATTTTTACGCCTTTTAACTTAGCGTATTCATTTATTTTAAGCATATCTTGAAACGGCACATGCTCTGTTATTATCGTAATTAATTTTATACCTGCATCAATGGCTTCAATAACTGAATCCTTCGTCATTAAAGCAGGTACAAAAACCACTGAAGAATTTGCTCCAGTCTTTTTAACTGCTGTATCTACATTATCAAACACTCTTACGCCATTTACTCTTTCACCACCTTTTCCAGGAGTAACGCCAGCAACTACTTTTGTTCCTAGATCTATCATTGCCTTTGAATGAAACCTTCCTTGATGACCAGTTATACCCTGAACCAACACTTTAGTGTCTTTATCAATTAGAATTGCCATAACCTGCTAGTTTTACTACCTCCTGTATCGCCTCCGCCATATTGGTAAAAGCGTCTATTCCATTTTTTCTTAAAAGCTCTTTTCCTTTAGCTTCATTAAAGCCCTTTAACCTAACTACTATTTTGAAAGTTATATTAAGTTTATTTATTGCCTGGACAATACCTTCTGCAACAGTATCTGCTTTTGTTACTCCCCCAAATATGTTTATAAAAAGGACCTTTGGATTTGAGTCCTTGACCAATTCTATTGCTTCTGCGACTCTTGCCGGATCGTCTGTTCCGCCAAGATCTAAGAAATCGCCTGCTGCCCCTCCTGCCAATTTTATTTGGTCTATTGTTGCTAAGGTTAACCCCGCGCCATTTGCTATCAAACCAATATTTCCGTTTAATCTAACAAAAGATATGCCCTTTTTCTTTGCTTTCATTTCCAATTCATCTGAGGAATATTCATCTCGTTTATATTCTGGGTGCCTAAACAATGCGTCATCTTCAATAGAAATCTTTGAATCCAACGCCAATAACTGAGTATTAGTTACTGCCAAGGGGTTTATCTCTACTAATTCGGCGTCTTTCTCCGTAAATATTCTCCACATCGAATTTAATATACTAAAGAATTGAAGCCTGTAATTTTCACCTAATCCAGTAAATTCAAAGGCCTGCCTCTTCTGATAGTCAAGTACCCCTACAAAGATGTCTAAATCTAAGCTTTTAATCCTGCTTTTTGGTATCTTCTCTATATCGACTCCCCCATCTGAAGAAACCAACAGTACTGGTGACTTGTTATTTCTATCTAAAGTCAAAGCTACATACAGTTCCTTGTTATGTTTTATTGCCTTCTCCACCAAAAAAGAAGTCGGTTTAAAGCCATTAAAAGTGAGCGAACTTACCTTATTAAAAGCTGCGATAAACTCTTCTTGCGTTTTAAATTTTAAGACTCCTCCGTTTACTCCTCTATGACCAGTAGGAACCTGCGCTTTTATTACATGCTCTTCTTCAAAATCCTTAAAATCTCGTGTAGACCTTATCAACTGGCCTTTTGGTATTTCTATACCATAGGATTTAAACAATTCCTTGCCCTCAAATTCAAGAAGATCAACCATTAATTAATAAAGATGTCTTTTTATTAAAACTTTATACTGTTAAAAAGCAAATTATAAACTGTTTTCATTAACATTTTTACTATCTTTAAATTTATTTACTAACGAGTTAAATAACTCTCGATTTAAACATATTTAATAATTAAAATTAAAGATTACTTATGTTAGATTCATCGGTGCTAAATTTTTTGATGTTAGGCACGGCAGGAGTCTTACTTATCGGGTTTTTAGGCAGGGTTTTAGGTAAAAAGACTGCCATCCCCTACATACTATGGCTTATGTTCTTTGGTCTTCTGATTGGCCCGGTTTTAGGGCTTCTTAAAAGAAATTCGCTGCTTTCATACCTTCCATTTATAATAAATATAATAATACTGCTTATGCTTTTTAATGCGGGATTAAGCATAAACTTGAGAAAAATAATACATACTATTTCTAGAGGTTTAATACTGTCTTTAACTAACTTCACCCTGTCTTTCATAGCTGTTTTCTTCATAACTTATTTCCTACTAAATAATCTTTTAGTTTCTGGCCTGTTAAGTCTAACTGTAGCCGGATTGAGCCTATCAGTAGTATCTAGCTTCAGCAGAAGAAGCGGTACTGAAAAAGCAAGAAACCTTGTAGAATTAGAGGCAACGGTCGAGGAGCCATTGACAATAATATTTGTTTTGGTATTAGTAGGCGCAATAATATTAAATAATACCAGCATAAGTTTTGTTTCCGGAAAAGTAATATCGGAGTTTTCAATAGGTGCCGTTATAGGAGCACTTATAGGCATGGCCTGGGTGCCTGTGATGAGTTATTTGCAAAGGAAAAGATATGATTACTCGTATGTGGCTTCGCTTGCAATAGCTTTCCTTCTGTATGTATTTATAGGAGCAATAAACGGCAGTGGCCCAATAGCAGTATTGGTTTTTGGTATAATAATAGCAAACGGAGAAAACATATTCAAATCACTAAAATACAAGCACAGTATTTCTTTCAATATAAACAAAGAATCCAAATCATTTAATGAGCTTGTTACTTTTCTAACAACTTCTTTTTTCTTTGTTTATTTTGGTGCGCTTGTACTTTTGAACGATTATCTTGGGTTTATATTTGGAGTAGTGATAGCCTTGGCACTTGTTATAACTAAATACATATCAACAAAAGTTGTTTTGTATAAATCTTCTTATGAAACAAAAGACAAGGCAATAATAGGCTCGATGGTGTCAAGAGGGGCAGGTGCAGCGGTAGTTGCAGCACTTCCTTTAAGCTATGCTATACCAGGAACAGGTTCATTCATAGACATAGTGTTTGCAGTTATATTTGTGACAATATTTCTGAATAGTTTGATGATATCCATAATAAATAAGCAGAAATATAAGGAGGAAAATAAGAATGGCTGATTCAACAACTTTTATATTATTAATATCGGCACTTATAATATTTTTAGGGTATATCGGAGAACAGATATTTAGAAAAACGCATGTACCTTCTTTTCTTTTCCTTGTCTTTATCGGATTTATACTGGGCCCTGTTTTAGGGGTCATACAAAAGGCATCTTTACTACCTTTACTAGGCGTACTTGCAGAAATAACTCTTATGATGGTCATATTTCATGGAGGATTAGATCTCAAAGCTAGAACCCTGCTTAAAGATGGTTGGAGGCCATTTGTTCAAGTTGCATTATATATAAGCATAAGCATAATATTTGTGACTTTACTTGCTCATTTTGCGCTGCACTTTGATTTAGTTATATCATTGATATTTGCTTCCATAGTTGGTGGTGAAACTACAACTGTTGTTATAATACCTCTATCTAGACAATTAGGAGTAAAGGATAAAACAGTAATGTTTCTAACATTTGAAGCTGCGTTAAATTCAATAGTTTTAGTAGTTTTGTTCTTAGCATTTGTTGGTCTGTACCAAAGCGGAAGTGCAAACATTTACTCTACTGTAAATTCATTAATATCTTCGTTTTCGATAGGGATATTTATTGGCTTGATACTTTCAGTAATATGGATTTACCTGCTTAATTATTTGAAAAATCAAAACTACACATACGTTTTGACTTTAGGACTACTTTTCCTTACTTATGGCCTTACAGCTAAAGCAGGAGGAAGCGGGTACTTAGCAGTAATAATATTCGGCGTAGTTTTCGGAAATCATAAATTTATAAGCGAGTTGTTCAGAAGAAAATTAAAAATGGACAAACTTGAAAAACAGATATTTGACTTTCAAGGTGAAATAACTTTTATCTTAAAAACATTTTTCTTTGTCTTCTTGGGGTTGGTGTTAAGCCTTTCATTTTCAAGCTTATATTTTGGGTTAGCCGCTGGACTTGCAATATTAGGGATTCTTATGTTCTCAAGGTTCATAGCAGTTTCAATATCAACGTATAAGTCGGATATGGTAAAAGATAAATTACCAATATTTATTTCACTGGCCCAAGGTTTAACCCCTGCTACTTTGGCGATATTGGCTTTGGAAGATGGGATACCTCAGGCAAACACCTTCTTAGTACTTGTAACATATGTCATAATACTAACAAATGTTGTTACAACTGTAGGAACTTTTATAACCTTAAGAGGGAAAAAGGTAAAAACAAATGCGGCTTCGACTTAAAAGAAATTTATATTCGAAGATATATAAAATAGAATGGACAAATTTAGAGTAGAACAAGACTATCTTGGAGCAGTTAGAGTACCTAATGATGCGTATTGGGGAGTTCAAACCCAAAGAGCATTAAATAATTTCCCAATCTCTGGAATAACTTCCATAAAAGAGTACACTTATGCAATAGTTTTAATAAAGAAGGCTGCTGCAATGGCAAATTCGGAGATAGGCCTTTTAAAAAAGAAGAAGTCGGACGCAATAATACAAGCATGCAATAAGATACTAGAAGGAAAGTTTGACAACCAATTTCTAGTTGATATTTACCAAGCAGGGGAAGGCACCTCAAACAACATGAACGTAAATGAGGTTATTGCAAACCTCGCTATTGAAAAACTTGGCAAAGGAAGAGGAGACTATTCTGTGATACACCCTAATGATGACGTAAATATGGGCCAGTCATCTAATGATGTTATACCAACTGCTACAAAGATAGCTGCTTTAAAACTTTCGAATGAATTGATAAACTCACTAAATGAACTTGAAAAATCATTTTCAAAAAAAGCCATAGAATTTAATAAGATAATAAAAAGCGGAAGAACACATTTAATGGATGCAGCACCTATACGGTTAGGGCAGGAGTTCAATGCATGGTCTGATTTAATAAAAGAATCCGCATACAGAATAAAAGAAGCAAACAAAGAACTGGAAAACATAAACTTAGGAGCAACGGCTGTTGGCACGGGAATAAACGCGGATCCTAGATACGTAAAAAAGGCTATAAGCTACCTTTCAAATTGGACTGGGCTTAAATTGAAACAATCTAAGGATTTGCCCGCGGTTACTGAATCGCCTTCGGATTTATTTGCACTTTCAGCTGCGATAACCGTTCTTTCTGCTGATTTGATAAAGATTGCCAATGATCTTAGATTAATGAATTCTGGCCCAATAACTGGCTTAGCAGAGATAACTTTACCTGCAGTTCAACCGGGATCTTCGATAATGCCTGGCAAAGTCAATCCAAGTATAGCTGAAATGGTGGATATGGTCTGTTTTAGAGTTATGGGGGACAATAAAACTATTGAATTGGCAACGCAGGCTGGACAATTTGAATTGAATGTTATGGAACCAATTATAAGTTATTGTCTTTTGCATGATTTAATAATACTTAGGAATGCCTGCAAAGTATTTGCAGAAAAGGCAGTCAATGACATAAAAGTCAACAAAGAAAAAATAGAGGAGATGGTAAACAAGACACCGGGTGTTGGCTTGGCATTAAATCCATATATAGGCTATGAAAAAAGTGCTGATATAGTAAAAACTGCAATAAAGGAAGGTAAGACAATAAAACAGGTTGCTGAAGAGAAAAATGTGCTTCAAAAAGAAAAACTTGAAAAGATATTTGACCCTTTTAATCTTACAACACCGAGAAAACTAAAAGGCAGAAAATAAGCTTATTAGCTATAAATGAGACATAACTAAATGATAGTATTCAGCTGTGCAATTGCGGGCTCGGACAGAATAACTCTAGAAAGTAAAGCCGTGAAGATAGCCAAACAGCACGGCAAAACCCTGGAAATAATAAATTTCATAGATGAGATGATTAAAGTTGCAAATAAAACAAACCCTTATATAAATTCAAAAAACATCCCGAATCTGGACATAGAAAATATTAGATTATTAAAGGAGAACGCTCTGAAAAACATAAAAACAATAATAGAAGAAAACAAGAAAAAAGATTATATAATAGACGGGCACATGTCATTTTGGTGGAGAGGGGGACCATTAAGCCTTATAAATTCAAAAGATATGCGTACATTAAACCCTGATTTCTTCATATCTATCTTAAATGACCCTAATAACGTCAACCAGAACCTACAAAAGAAAAAATCTTGGGAAGATAAAACAGTTGATGAATATGAGATAGCGTTATGGTCCGAACTGGAACTTTATACAGCGGACTTGATAAGTAATTCTATAAATAGAAAAAACTATGTTATTGGCTCAAAAGAGGATCCTAATACTCTTTATGAATTGATTTATAGGCCTGACAAACCAAAAGCTTACATAAGTTATACTATGGAACATAGGAAAAGCGGATATGATGCACTGGAAAGATTCATAAAAAATATAAAGAAGTACTTGATAGTCTTTAATCCCAAAGCAGTAGATATTGATTCTTACAAGGAAAATGCAAATGAAAGTACAAAGAACCTTATTTTTAACCAGACAGTAAGAAGAGATTTCCATTTAGTAGATCAAACGGACATTACTATTGTTTATCTTTCTGATTTAGTTTATTCGAGTGGCGTTGATGGAGAAAGGATGCATGCACACTTTACCGGTAAAAAGGTCTTGCTGTATTTCCCTTTCGAAAAATACAGCCCTTTTACACCTTATTTCGTTGATAGCATGTTTAAATCCGAAGCTGATTTGATAAAAGAGATAAAAGAACTATCGAAAAAATACAAACTTAGACAAAAACAGTGAAGTTTAACATTACTTTATAAGCCTTACAGCTCTTAATATCTTCTTGTAAATGGTGTCCACAAGCCCATAAAGTCTGTTAAAGTATTTGTTATTAATCAAAATAGAATAGATTATAAATGCTATTGCAACTCCTAATATTACGCCTGATATTACATCAGTAGGGTAGTGAACACCAACATAAACTCTACTGTAGGATACCAAAGCCGCTTCAATTACTAAAGGTATAGAATACCTCTTTCTTAAAAATAGAAACGCCACTGCTGCACCGCCTGCAACTATCAAAGCATGCCCAGATGGAAATGAAGAATCCAAATCCTTTGGAACTAGAACGTGGTCTACTGATGACAGCAATGGATTCAGAAAAGGCCTTGGCCTGTAATAAACCGCTTTTAAGGATAATCCAATTATTATTATGGCTATGAAAACTATTACTAGCATTACAGCTCCTTTCTTTGCTTTTTCATTATTGAAAGCGCTTCCTAATATCCACATTAAAGCCACTACAGGCACCCAAAAGTACTCTCTACCGTAAATTGCAACCGCTGCAAAGAAAGGATCTAAGAAACTAACACTCCATTTTTCATTTATCAACTTAAAAACCGTCAAATCAAAGCTGTTTGATATCTTGAAGTTTACAAGTAAAAATATAACTACAAAGAGTATAACTAGTAATATTCCCGTAAATAACAGTTTTTTATTGAGCATTATTATAGAAATAATAAGCAGATTTAAATCCTTTTCGGTACTATATTGATAATGCAAGATAATGACTCTTTTGTAGACGTGGATGTTGGTAGCATAATAGATGAGTACCTTAATGAGGAATCTCGACCTAAAACAATCGGAGCTTATTATCCCAGTGAAATAGGGATGTGCATGCGACGAAGCTACTATTCCTACTTTATATCAAAGCCTACTGAAACCAGCGCACTTAGGATATTCGCTCTTGGTAACAATGTACATGAATTTATAGCAAAGGCTCTTAAGGAATCAAGTACCTTGGCAGTAGCAGAAGAAGAAAAACCGATACGGATAGCATACAGCGATGAAAACACAAAATTCACAATATACGGTAGAATAGACGATTACATTGAAACAAAAACGGGCAAAAAAATAATAATAGAAGCCAAATCCACGGGAGACATCACAAAAGTAAATGAACCTGATCCAAAACACAAGATGCAAATTTCACTGTATTTAGCGGCACAAAAAGCAGATTATGGTCTGTTGGTCTATGCAGACAAGAAAAACCTTGAGATAAAACAGTTTAGAGTAGAATACAATGAAGAAGAATACAAAAAAGTGATGCAAAGGTTCAAAGATTTAGATTACCATCTACGAAATAAGATATTACCGCCTGCCGAATATTACTTTGACAATAAAAAAGTATGGGAATGCAAGTACTGCCCTTACTACAAAGAATGCATGCAAGCTTTAGCAGATTCAAATTCTTTGGAGAATTATCAATAAAAATTAACTATCTTTAACTTCTTTGTACACTTTTCTTACAGCGTCCAACCCAACGGTAGCGCATTTTACCCTAGATATGCTTATATCTCCTATGCCAAGTAAGTTCTCAATGTCTTTCAATTCCATTTTTTCAATTTCCTTTAATGGTTTACCAATCAAAAAACTACATAGTTTTGACAGCGAAACTGTTGATATAACACAGCCTTTACCCTCAAAGGAAGCATCCTTTACTATTCCGTTTTCAACGTCCAAATAAACTGAAAACTTATCTCCGCAGGAAGGTGAATAACCTTTTTCAGAGTAGTTATACTTGGTTAGTTTGCCGAAATGCTCTGGATTTCTGTAAAGCTCCACCAATTCATAAAATTTATCGTCTTCCATATTTGTCTGCTATATTGTTTAATTCATATATGAAAGTATCTATCTCCTCTTTTGTATTGTAAAAGTAAATGCTTGCTCTCGCTGCCCCATCTAATTTTAGTCTGTCTTCTATTAGTGGCTGCGCGCAGTGAAAACCTGACCTAATAGCTATTCCTTTTTTATCTAGTAAGTAGGCGGTATCATGTGAATGTAATCCTGCAACATTAAATGAAAATATGCCGCCGAATCTTTTACTTTTACCGCTATACACATCTACTTTTTTAAGTTCTTTTGCTCTTTCATACAAGTAATTAGTAAGTTCATTTTCATATTTTTCGATGCTTTTCATGCTTATTTTGTTTAGATAATCAACTGCTAACCCTAAACCGTAAGCGCCCTCGACATTCTGTGTGCCTGCCTCAAACAAATTTGGAGCATTTTCGTAAATAACTTTTGATAGACTGACATCCTTTATCATTTCACCGCCAGTTAAAAATGGCTTTAAATTTTCCGCGATGTCCTTTTTTATATATAAAACCCCTATGCCGAAAGGAGCAAGCATTTTGTGGCCGGAAAAGGCAACAAAATCGGCACCGATATCTTTAACATCAAAAGGTATGTGCGGGATAGACTGTGCAGCATCTATAAGAACAAGAGCGCCCTGATCGTGTGAAAACCGTGTTATTTCCTTAACATCATTTATAGTACCCGTAACGTTTGAAGCATGCGTTACTGCAACTAGCCTTGTATTTTTGGGTAGCTGTTTATAATAATCCAAATCCAACTCATAAATATCAGAAATTGGAGCGATGTCAACGTTTATGCCTTTTTCTTTTAAACGAAGCCACGGCAGAAGGTTTGAATGGTGCTCCATATATGTACTTGAAATTCTATCGCCCTCCTTAAATGGAAAAGCAAAGGAAACTAAGTTTATTGCTTCTGTTGCATTCCTTACAAAAACTATCTCTTCAGGCTCTGCATTTATGAAAGCAGCAACTTTCTCTCTTGCATCGTTATATGCTTTAGTGGCTTCCTCTGCTAGGCTGTGTATACTTCTTATTGGATTCGCATTTATGTTCTCATAAAAATACTTGATTCCCTCTATAACTGAAGAGGGCTTTTGAGAAGTCGCTGCATTGTCTAAATATATCAATGGGTTCCCATTTATTTTTTTAGACAAAATCGGAAAGTCTTCCCGTATTTTTTCTATATCGATATTATTCATAGCTCTATCTAACCGTTATTATTTATAAATATAACGCTGTTATATTAGTCTAATAAATCCATAACCAGAATTTTACCTGTGATGGTTATACTCTGCGGGTTTTGAAAGGCTTTTTTCATAGCCATCATAGTAAGTGTAAAGTCTGATTTTACCGCTTTTTTGAACTCTCCTGTATCACCGTTCATACCGGAGGGAATATCAATACTTACCTTTTTGGCATTTGAATCATTTATTAAGTCAACAACTTCTGCAGTTAAATCTGGCATATCTCCATGAAAACCTGTGCCGAAAAGTCCGACTATCAAAACATCTGCAGTCTTTATGGTTTCTTTTAAGCTTTCTAATGTTGCTGAGTCTGGGATAAAATGAACTGGCAGATTTTTTATGTCATTTATAAGGTGAAGGAAGGTTTCCGGCCCCTCTTTCAATTCTTCTTGTTTTCCAACAATTACAATTTCTATATTAGAATGATTTAAATTAAATAAATGAAAAGCCGAAGACAGCGTGTCTCCACCATTATTCCCTGTGCCAGCTATGAAAACTGCTTTCTTAAACTCCACATTGTTATGTATGAAATCTGCTACTAAATGGCCCGCAGTATCCATCATCTTCTCTTCTGTCATGCCCTTCCTTATTGCCTCATCTTCAATCTTCTTTATTTCTGCTATGCTGTAATATTCCATTTTTATAATTAACATTGATTCTATAAATTTTAGACCTTATTGCAGTTAGATAGCAATATGCAGATAAACGGAAGCCAAATGACCCACTAAGAAAGTGACAAACGCCGCAGTAAGACTGAGTCCTAAAGCATATAACGATGCAAGAGAGAACTTTTCATTTGAATTAAGAGCAATTATAAGCGAAGTAAGAGCAATTGCTATTGATGTTAGAATTACAGATATCACCAAGTTATAATAGGTGTTTGATTTTATTATAGAACCTATAAGAAAACTTATTAAAGGTATTATAGCACCAAAAACGTAGAAAACGCCGACATACAATGCATCTTTCACTGGGTTAACTGAATCACTGTTTTGATAAATTTTGCCGTTGCCACTTATAAAATTCATAAGAGGATTTTTCCGTTCTCGCTCAAGCACTTTATAAATAGGGTCCTTCTCTTTCTTCAATTTTAAAATTAGATCCTCTAAAGACTTATCAAAATTCTTATAGTTCAAAGAATGTTTTTTAAGGTCTTCTTTCAATCTTTCTTTAGCAACCTGCAGCTCCAATTCTAAGCGATTTATACCGTCAAACTCTAAATCCTTTTCTGACTTTGATGAAAGATAAGGACCCTATTTAATGGAGATAGTACCTGACAAGCCTACTATGGTACCGGCGACTGCTATAAGGAGATTGTCATGTATGGCTCCTGTAAATCCTGCAACTGCCGCTAAAACCTCAACTAAACCGTCATTCATGCCAAAAACGACATCTCTTATATGGGATAAAACACCACTTTCCCAGGATTCTTTTTTAAGAATCCTTTCCTGGTATAACTCCTCAACTAAGTAATTTACTACCTTCTCTCTCTGTTTATCAGGTATAACATCAAAAATTTTTGACAAATCAGAAACTTTTCTATTTTCCAGTGAATTGATTACGCTTAATGTAAGACCGCTCCCAAATAACCTTCTCAGCAGAATAAAAAGAAAAAGTTCAATTTTATTTCCATTTTCCTTCATAGGTATATTTAATTCAGCATATATTTCAGTCCATACTTTAATGTGCTTTAGATCAAGTTCTTTAAGTTCTTTAAGCTTCTTTTTCAACTGCTTGTTTCTTTCTATTCTTTCCAGTCTTGAATATAATTCATAAGATAACTTTTCAGAGTTCAAAACCTTTTTTATTTCGTCCGACATACATTTAACATTTCTTAAACTTAAAACTTATAAATTAACCAGTGAATGGGTGTGTTGGTTTAGACTTATCAAAAAACCCTTTGTATTTATCCCATATCTGTTGACCTGCGTCTTGTGACAAAATGTCTGTTATTGTTTCAGGCCTCATAAAAACGCCCTGCGCTTGAACTAACCCATTGAAAAGAACTATGACAAAATCATTGTCTTTTGGATTCGCGTTTCCGATCTCGCAAGTTATTATGTTGTTGTCCCACATTTCTATGACTGCTTTGTGCTTTTTATCTAAGTTTTTAGAGTTAGTTTTATCAATAACTTTAACAACTCTTCCAAGATGATAAAAAACTAATTCCTTTGCTTTTTTTTCTTCCATTCTAAAGGACTATAGTTATTTTAATATTAAAACGCTATTGTTTCTATGGGTGCCATTCATTTTGCATTGCTTATTATATTTTGCCTTTACTTTGCAGGGGGAGTATTTTTAACCTATATTGTAAGTACTATTGTATATGTACTAATAAAGCACAGAAAAGACGGTGCACCATTACTTACTTTCTTTAACAATAAAAGAAATGCATACAGAGAAGTTTCACTGCTGTTATACACCAGCATATTAGCGGTTCCAGTCGCAGTAATCTCTTCTTTAAGCCAGCTGGAAACATCAAACTTTGGTTATTTGCAGACTAATTTCTGGTCTATAGTCTTAGATTTCGGGGCTTATTTAATAGGCATACTAGTGGTTGGATTCGCAGGATATGCGGTACTACAATGGTATAAGAGGTTTAGGGAATTTTTATGAACAGTATAATCTATTCAATAGCGCTGCTGGTAGAAACTATAGTAATATTGTTATTCGGACTCCGGGTATTCATTAACTTGAAAAGGAGCCCGGATATATTCTTAAGCAAAATGTATTTGGGGTATAAAGGAAAGCTACCCTTAACATTTATTTTCCTGCTGTTAAGTGCAGTCTCTATCTTAATAGGTTTCTTGATGACAATAATAGAATTTTTAATGAACAATCAAACTCTTTTCTGGGAATACCCTACTCTAGCAGTATATTTCTTCCTTGCTTTGTTTTTTATAACATTCATACCTCTCATTAAACTCAAGAAAAACAAACTTTAAAATATAAATATGATTAAAGGTATTACTAATTATGGCTGGAAACTCATTCAATACGAAACACGAGAAAAGGCAAAGCAACGATATAGCTGCTGAATCAGGAAAAGAATTTGTGTTTAGATTAAAAGACGGAAAAGAAGTAGGCAGAGCCGGCACTTTAAATGGTTTTGAAGGGTTAATAAGAACGTTGCCGATAGAATCTTTGGAATTTCACAACGCTGGAAAACACTTTTCAGCATGGCTACATTACCTTAAACAAGACAGGATTGCAAATGCCTTTGATAGAATAGATTCTAAAGGCGAGAGATTAAGACACGAATTATTGGAAGCTATAAAACTTAATAAATTATAATTTGCAGTCTAATCCTTCATTGTATCCGTGTGGATAATCCATCATAAAAATCTTTTTACCGTTCAATTTGCAAGTATAAACGTAAAAAGGTATAGGCCCCTTCCAGCCTTCATATTGCCTTTCGCCGATTTTTACAAACCCTTTTAATCTTAGTTTCAACGAACTCATGTAATCTAAAGAAATATCTTCTACTGTTTTAGTTTTACGGTTATAGGCCTGCACTTTCAAGCCGTTTTTGGAAGTTTTATCCAACAGAGTCTCAAGGCCATTGTTATACCAACTTACTGCTTCGACCATAAAGTTTCATGAAACGAGGTAGTATTTAAGCTTTTAGTTTATGCTTTTATTAAGTAGTAATATTCAACTCTTCTTTTATTATTGTCTCTGCCTTGTTTATTATAGATGGGGAGAAAGCAATGTTTAATTCCCTTGTTCTGCCATATCTGCCATGACTCTTTATTCGGGACATTACTAAAGAATTGTAATCCATATCTGCAATTAAATCAGAAACGCGCCTAAATGTCAACTTCTTTAGCCCAAACTTTTCAGAAAGCTTGAGATAAGCATCGTAAACCTCCCCACTATACACTCTGCCCATCCTTTTGTTCCTTGCAACTGAAATTATAGATAGAAGTATGCATTTGCTCTGCCTAGTCATTGACTTAATCATACCTTCGGTTATATTTTGTTCGAGGGCTTCTGCCGCATTATCTAGTTCATCCTCTGTTATAACTGAATTACCAAGCTGCTGTGTTCTCTCTCCTGCAACCTTTAATAGATCCAAGGCTTTTCGTATATCACCATGTTCTTGTGCAACCATTGCTGCACATTTCCTCAAAACGCCTTCACTAATTGCATTTTCATAAAAAGCTTCTTTGGAGCGATTTAACAGTATATCAAAAATCTCATTTGCATTGTATGGCTTAAAGATTATTTCAACAGGATTTAAAGAGCTTCTTACTCTTTGATCTAGAGAAGCTTTTAAGTCTATGTTGTTTGAAATGCCGATTATAGCGATCTTTGCGTGTTTAAGGGACTCATTTAGCCTAAGAAGGCTGTATAACACACCATCACCGGCATGCTGTATAAGTTTTTCTATCTCATCTAATATAAGGATAAGATAAGTACTTTCGGCATCTATTATTTTTATTAGCCTTTTGTACAAACTATTTACTGAAAGGCCACTCTCTGGAACATTTATGTTAAAAACAGCACATAGATTTGCTATCAACCTATACTCTGTATTGTTGTTTTCTAACCTACAATTCATGTAAACGGGAAGCACATTTACTTTTTTCTCCTCTGCTGAGCTAGCTAATTTCTTGCCAACATACTTTGTAACTAATGATTTACCTGTTCCAGAAAACCCATAAACTAAAACATTAGAAATGCCTTCAAATAACAAACTAGGGGCCATAATTCTAGATAGTGAGGCTATCTCAGTATTTCTATGTGTTATTTCATCGGGAATAAAGGAAGAGGATAAAACCTCTTTATTCTTAAAGATACGTTTGCTAGTAAGAAACTCATTAAATATTGCAATTGGATCTACGCTGTTTATTTTATCGGTGTTTGTTTTCTGGAAAGGATTATTGTCAGATTGAAAAGTTTCCATATCTTAGTAAATTATTGTGTATTTCTTTATTTAAATACTATTAGTAATTTTAGTTATATAACTTTATTTAAATAACTCTATTTAACTGATAATATAGAGACACCTACGTTTCTTATGGAAACTTTATTTAAATAAATTTAGTAATTAAATATGTTATATATTATTATATATTCTATATAGAATTATAATAAATATAATAATATGACTTCCATAGGAAATATAGGTGTATTCCATGGGAAGTAATTTCTATTAAAAGAAAGTGTTTTTACTTCGATTACAGGTCAAGTTCTTTCCATAGGAAATGAGGGTGTCTCATATAGCCATATATATTATATGTTTACTACTTTATAACCGTAATTAAATAGAAAGGTTTAAATATTGGCGTTTTCTAAAAATCAAATTAAAAAGTATGATAAATAAAAATATGAATTTGATAATTAGTTTTACAGTATTGTTTTTAGTAGTATTTATTTTATTTTTGAATTTTGGAAATAGTCATGGTCTTTCTTGTTATGATCAAAATATAACTTTAACAAATTCCTCTAACCCTATTTGTACTTATCAATGGGTAACTGTTAACAGCCCGGTTTCCTTGGTCAATGAAAGCATAATAGCAAAAGGCTTGCTCATAAATAATACACTTAGTATTACTGGAAATTCTACTCTAAATATCAGCACAATAATAAACAAAGGTAATGCTACAATAAATGCGACTTTGCTTAGCGGCAATGCTCTTGAAAATTATGGAACATTAATGCTGGAAAAGCCCGTCTTTATTAATTTTAGCTATTTCTTAAACAATGGCACAATTATAAATAAGAATTATTTGAATAACGGAGGCTATACAAATGCATACATGTCTTACAACGGAAATAACTATGGTTGTGGTGGTAAAAGTTACCCTCTTTCCTATGCAGGAAGTGGTGGGGGAAGTTTGGCTACTTACAGCGCATGTAATGGTGGAAATACCTTAGCAGAAAAAGGTTCGGGCCAAGTAACTAGTTACGTAAATAAAGTAGTGTATCCTATATCCAACAGTTCTGGCAACCATGTTTATTCCACACTTTCCAATTACTCCTTTAATTTAAGTATGTTGAACAGCGCAGGTGGAGCATCTTATAATGGTGTGAATAGCAGCTCCTTTTTCATGCGTGGCGGCAGTGGAGTATTACCTTTGGTAATAATCTCAAAAGCGTTCAACAACACTGGTAGGATCTACGATCAAGGTCAGTCTATAAATTACTCTACTATTAAAAATGCAAGTAAATTCATTGCTTTTGGAATCGTAGGAGCAGGTGGTGGGGGCTTAATTGAGGTTATTTCAGGCACATTTATTAATAAAGGCACTTTTAATGTAAGCGGCGGTAAGATTTACTTAAATAGTTCACTTTCATTGCCTTTAGATTATACCCCGGCTAATCTTGGATATGGTGGTAATGGGAATGTTTTTCTATTTAAAGCAAACAGTAAATTGCTGTTAGATTCCATACATACTTACCAGTGGGGCCAGATACAGCAGAACTATAACCTTAACTATTCAGACAATTCTTCCAAGAAAACACAAAACTATTCAATTATAGTCAAAGTTCAATCCCCTTCAGATTGTAGTTTAACTGGAATTTATGTGAATTTGAAAGGAAATTATAATAACAACAGTTTTTTAGAGAGTCAACCACTTAACAATCCTACTTTTTCAATAAACAAGTCAGTTAAAAATCTATATTTATATTTATCTGGCAGCAATCCCTTAATCCATTATTACAGTAACTTAACTGTATTTTTCAGTAATGTTTCAAACACAAGCATAGAAAGTTTAAACTTAACCAAATACCCTCTAATTAACCTCTCATTTAAAAGCAATCAAAACTTAAGTTTTAATCTGCTTAAAGAAAACAATTCTGTTTTTTCAGGAACAACTTTATCTAAACCCATTTTCTTAAAATTAGAGCAAGGGAACTACCGTTTATCGTTTGAGAATGGCTCGAATAGTTATACATATAATTTCTATGCGGCTCCCAACTGCGTAGGGTATGAAAATATTACGATTTTTCCCGGTAAACCTTACTACTTTTATGACTCACTAAATATTTCCGCAGTACCGTTTACGATATATAAGACAGATACTATTACAAAAAACATAACTGATTATAACAATATAAACAGCTGCAATTTCAACATTTCTGCGTTGATAAACTTGGACAAAGAAATATTGAGTAGTGTTTACTCAATGAATAATAGCATATCTGCCGTTTCAAACAACAAGGTTAACTACACAAGCATATTGAGCAAGGAAATAAACTACACAAATTACATGTTGGATGCGTACAGTAGCAAAGGCTCTCAAAATCCGCAAAAGATATATTTAAACCAGACGGGCCTGAACTTGCTGTCTTATTACAATAATGGAAATTTCACAAAGGAAGTTTTCCAAATAAACAATAATGGAACGATAAATCTAAGCTATGGGATTAACAAAAGCATGGAGATTGTGCTGACTAAACAGGCACAACAGAACTTTTTCGCATCCACGGAAAAGGACATAATAAAAGCATTTAGTTATGTTCCTTCACTGTTTCTCGGCTTTTTAGGGGGCCTGTAATGGAAGAAGACATAAAACAGCTTTATGATGCAGTATTGAAACTAAATGAAAAACTTTCACAGGTGAACAGCAAGAACGATCAACTAGAATCTCTTATAAATTCAATGTCCCAGTACATTTTAGAGAAAAACGAAGGGGATATAACAGAGCAGGAAATTGTCGTATTAGACCCTTTTAACATAGGGGGATACAAAAACGTTTCAACTGCAAACGGCAGCGTTCTAAAAGTAAGGTCAAAAGGTTTATGTGTAAATGGGAGGCATTCTGTGGATGAAACTACTCCCGTAATCCTGTGCTCAAAATGCAATGGAATAATATGCGAAAAGCATGATACGGGCCTTAATCCGCCAATGTGCGTAAACTGCATAAAGGATCAGATAAAGGATTTGGAGCTTTTGGATATTTACATACTCAATGCTGTTAACACCGGCTTGAATTTAAATGAGCTAAGGAAAATAATAAAAGGTTCTTACAGAGAATTCAATAATTCACAGCAGAGACTAATAAAGGAAGGTTATCTCGAAAGAGACCTTCTTTTTAGAAAGATCTTGACTACAAAAGGGGCATCGGCCCTTGCCTTAGGCAGCAAAGTATACAATCTTTCCTTTATTCAGTAATGTACAAATGGAAGAAACTGTCGAAGGGATGCTTGAAAAGTTGCGTTTTTTAAGAGAAATTACAGACACTAGTAAAATAGACAGTTTAATTTTAAGATTAAGCAAAACGAAAGAACCGGAAATGCAGGCCTTTTTGCTTTCAAAGATAACAAGCGAATTCAAAAGGTTAGAAGAGGCGTTTCCGATTTCAGATTCTTCCTTTCCGCTAGTAAAAAGAAAGGAAGAAGGCTTAGAAATCGGAAACTTGATTTACAAAGACCAAAATATAGGTAGGTTTTCATTGTCCATTGAGGATTTGAACAGAAACATGTTGATAGTAGGTTCAACGGGCCATGGCAAAACATCTTTGATATATAATATCTTAAGAAAGGCCTCAGAAAAGGGAATAAAATACCTTGTATTCGACATGAAAAAGGATTACAACGCATTGGGTTTAAAGAAAGATACTGTTTACATTGATGCCAGTAAACTTAGAATAAATCCGTTAGAAGCACCAATGAACACAAATGAAAAGGAATGGGCAGTGCATTTCGCTGACATTTTTTCAGACAGCTTTTCATTGCTCATAGGTAGCAGGGATTATCTTTTGGAAAATACAATAAACCTTTTTTCTTCCTGGAATAGTAATTATCCTCCAAGGCTTTCAGATCTATTACTTTACATCACTTTAAACGGCAAAAAGAACGATTATTTTAAAGTTATTGAAGGAAGGCTGAAAAGCCTTATTTCCTCTTCTTCAATGTTTGACTGCAATTTAGGTATTTCTTTTGAGAACCTGAAAGACAAGAATATTGTAATAGGAATTGAAAACGTTGGAACGGCAGAGCAGTACTTTCTTGTTTCGTTTATTCTTTCTTCCTTTTACTATTCAAATTTAGGCTTAAATGTTAACAATCAATTCAAAAGGCTTGTAGTCATAGACGATGCCCACACTGTATTAGATGTTAACAAGGAGAAAGACTATGCAAAAGGCATACCTGTAATTCATTCAATAATCGCCAAGATAAGGGAGCTTGGCTTCGGCTTCATCTTTTCGGATCAGCAGCTTTCCTCTGTTCTTTCAAGTGCAATACAAAATACGAACACAAAATTTATAGGAAGAATAAACCTTTACTCCGATCTTTACAAGATTTTGCCTGGAAACTCCGATGTTATAATAAATTATATCTCAAAATTAAAAAAATCGCAATTTTTGGTTTTCAATGAAAATATCAGTCCCTTCGGCTTATTTGAAACTGATAAAATAGCCATCGATAAAGCTATAGATCCTTCATTATTTGCTGTAAAAAGAGAGGTTGATAAAGAGTTTTACAGTTTTTTCAAGGCAGATAACATGTCTGTAAAAGAGGAAGCGTTTTTGAATGAAGTAAATACAAACTACTTTTTAAATCTTACACTTCACATACAGAATCTTTCAAAGATTATGGGTAA
>JAMCRO010000036.1 GCA_023380615.1 Candidatus Parvarchaeota archaeon
GTTTTTCCCGCTATGCTTACATTGTAATCAATGAAATGTATGAACTGGTAGGCAGTATCTACATCTGTAGAATACTGTTCCAGTCTAAGGCTGTTTTTTCCCAGTTTGTCGAGCTTGGCTATCTCTCTGTAAAAATCAATCTTTTTCATCTTTTATCATTTCTAGCGCTATTTTATAAGCTTCTTTGGCCTCAAAAGTGGTGCCTATTCTGTCCTTAAGATTTATTATAAGTGAATCCACTTTATCCAATTTTTTGTCTTTTATGAGCTTTTCTATTTCCTTCTTTAGTTCGTCATTGCTTTTCTTTTTAAGGTTTTTCTCCTTTATTATTTCTTCAACGCTTTTGCCGGTCAATGCTATCCCTTCCATTATAACCCTTGCAGAGTCTCTTACTATCTCATTGGTTTTTATTTTCTCTAATATCTTTTCTGTGTCCTTTTTATCTATCTATTTTCCAAATTTCCTTCTAATGTATTTCCAGTCCTCTACTGCAATCTGTATTATCACGTTAAAGTCAAGTCCTGTTTTTTTGTTTAGGTATACGGCTTCATTAAGTTTCCTTGCCGATATCAGCTGATCAAGGAACTCCTCGGATATATTCAGCGAAGCTTTCAATGAATCTACACTTCTGCCCACATATTCCTTTCCTTCCTTTAAAATGTCTGCGTCTATTTTTATTATCGGCAAATCGGTTTCGACGTACATTCTGTCTTTTCCTCCCATGGGTCTTAAAAATCTAGTCGTATTGTCATCCTGCACAAGTCTTACTTCCGATGGCACGTCTTTAAGCAGAGAAGTAAGTCTTTCCTTGATTACTTCCATTGCAGAGTTTTCATACTCTTTGTCGTATATTGAAAATAGAAATGAGTCGTTTTCACCGCAATTTAATCTTTTAAATATGTTAGTTTTTTCGTTTTCACTTATGCCATATGCGGGCAGTTCGTCAAAATGTATTATTCCATAGCCCAGTTTAATCTTCAGGTAATCGCTTATTTCGCTTCCGAATCTCTTGTTCTCACAGATATATGTTCCAAGAAGTCCTTTTAATCCTTCCAACCTCATACCGATTATGCTTTTTCCATTTTTTAATGCGGTTTTTATCAAGTTTGACTCTGTGCCGTCAAATATCTCTTTTATGTCTTCAAACTTCCAATTTTCGATTTCATTTGTAACATAACCCCAGTCGTTTTTTATTTTTATGAGATTTTCCTGTCTTTTTGCTTCATTTAATATGACCTTGTCCATCTCTCTTATGTTCTGAAACCCTTTCAATTCTACTCTTTTTCCGCCCTCAATTGAAAGGTTTACATCCTGCCTTATAGTACCTATTCCTCTTTTAACATTGAACAGCCTTGTAAACTTCCCAAACTGCATTGCTATCTCTTTTGCTTCATTTTCATCAGTTTCTATTATTCCGGTCGCAATTTCTATCAGAGGTATGCCTATCCTGTCAAGAAAATAGACCGTTTCTTCCCTGTTTTCCGTTTCCTTTCTAGCAGAATCTTCTTCTATTGAGATAGTATCAATCTTTATCTTTTTCTCTTTGAAAGGAAATTCACCGTTTACTGCTAAAATTGCCGTTCTTTGAAAACCGGTTGTATTGGATCCGTCAACTATCGTTTTTCTCATGAATATCAGATTGTTCATTATATGCATATTCAAGGCATAGGAAAGGTTAACTCCGGCAGAAAGTGCATCCCTGTCTAAGTCATGCGGTGGCTCTTCATCTATGTCTACCAAGCAGTCAGTGTCATTAAAAACCTTGTACACTATATTTTTTGTCTTTTGGCCCTCAAATTCCGCGCTTATGTCTATTTTACCGCTTTCACCGAAAGACGGCCTTATCAGTCTTTTTATCTCCAAGTAATCTTTATTTTCCTTTATCTCTGATTTGCACCGGCAGAAAAGCTTGCCGGAATCAATCTGTACATGCCATTCGAAACCACATTTTATTTTCATATTAAAAATTCGTCTATTTCCCTTCTCTCTTTCATTTCGCCCGCCAAATTTGTTGACATTACCGTTTTTACTTCCTCAAGTTTTTTGCTTTTTCCAAGGGCAAACATCAGTTTTACGAATGCAGTTTCGGTTGTCATGTCACCTACATATATTATGTTGTCAAATTCCGAAATTTCACGTAAAGTACTGTATACGAACTTATTTGTTGAACCGTAAATTGTCTGAGGGGTAATAACTATGGGTATTCCTTGTTTTTGGGCGTTTTTTAATGCGCTTACAATTGTTTTGTCTTCCAATGGCAGGTTGCCGAAGCCCGTTGCAGCTATTACTATACCGTGTACTTTGCTGTCAATATAATAGTCTATTATATCTCCGCCCATCGAAGGATAGCCGTATATTAATTTTACATTGTCATCAATTTTGTCGTTTAATTTTGTATCCTCCTTTTTAGTTATTATTTCTGAGGAAATCTCGCTTATTTTTCCATCGGTATAAACTTTGGCAAGCGGTTTAATGTTTATCGGCCTGAATGCATCTCTTCTTTCAGTGTGCATTTTTCTTGCCTTGTTTCCACGTAATATGTAATTATACTCATCGTTTAGGTTTGCATGCATGCAAATTACAGACTCACCGCCGGAAAAGCTCTTTGCTGTAAATGCCGATAAAAGCAAGTTAGTTGATGCATCTGTAGATCCTCTGTCTGTGCTTCTCTGTGATCCTGTAAAAACAACTGGAACGGAAAGAGGGTTCAATAAAAAAGAAAGTGCGGATGAAGCGAAATGCATGGTGTCTGTACCGCTTGTCACTATTATGCCCTTGCTGCCGTCTTTTATGCTTGAATATGCTTCCTTTGCTATTTTCACCCAGTCTGATGGCAGCATGTTCTCAGACAGCTTTTTCATCAGATTCACTACTGCTATCTTTCCCTGTTTTTGCAAGCCTGGGGAAATCTGGAAATAATAGTCGCTGTCTACGGATGGAGAAACTCCTCCGGTTTTATAGTCTATCTTTGACGATATAGTTCCACCGGTTGTTATCATCGTTATATCCGGGTTTTCAATTTTTGTTTTATTCTCCTTTTCTCCCTCTTCTTTGTTTCTTGACTTCTCTATTACAGATATACTATCAACAGTCTCTTTTGGAATTGCTATATCATAGCCGGATTTTAATTTAATTATTATAAGGCTTTCTTCTTCCCTTATGAACTCGCCGTTAAACACTTGATTGCTTACTTTTAGTTCTATCAAGTCTCCAAATGACAGGTTCTTAGTCTCTATTTTTTTTGCATTCATTACAATAATTACCGCTATAATGTTTTAACTCTTTTCATTTCTTATTTTTATATTATCTCTAGCTTTAATGACTGCAAAAGAAAGTGTATACTCTATGACAATAAACTTTTTAAA
>JAMCRO010000037.1 GCA_023380615.1 Candidatus Parvarchaeota archaeon
AAAAACAATAAAAGCTCAAGCCTTCAATAAAAGACTTTGGTTAAGAATAGTTTTGTTGTCTTATAACTATATTTAAATATAAAAAAGGGTTAATTATAAAATGGAAAAGGTAATAATTTTCGTTACTAAATACTCTGTAGAATCTTTTTACAGCATGCAGGCATTGTTGATGGGCGCAGGTAACAACGATGTAAACACTGAGATAATCTTCAACGGTGCGTCCGTTCTTGCCGTGACAAGCCAGTTCTACAATAAATTTCCAAAAACTGATTTAGAGAATGAATATGCAAAGATGATAATGGATGTATGGAATGCAGGCGAGTTTCCGGAATGGCTTAATGTTTTAAATACAGCAAAAAAGAACGGCAAATTGAAGGTATATGTATGCCAGCCATGCATGGAGATCTTCCAGAAAAAATTGGGTAAACTGGATCTTCTTGACATAGTTGAAGGAAAGATTAACGGCGTAGAGATATTTGATAAACTAAAAAATGACAAAAATTACCTGTTTTTGACAGTATGAGCGATGCCAATTATGTAACGACAGTTATGAGTGTCGGCTCTGCCTACTATTTTACCATGCTTACAATCCGCGATTTCTCGAAAAAAGCAAAAAGTGGCGAATCCCTGAAAATTTTATACAATGATCAATTAGATCCTTCAGTTATTGAATCTATAAATATAATCATAAATGGAATAGACCTTACAGCTGAAATAAAAACCGATACAAAACCAAATTATATAATATTTACAAAAAAATAATCAAATAACAGTTCATTTAACCTTGAATTCGCTCGCCTTGCTTAGGATTCCGGCTTTTTGCATTACGTATTTTGCCGCAACCAAAATAACAATGCCAGCTAGGAGTGTCAATATCCCATACACCGGTATTTTAAAGATCATAAAAGCTACTGCTATACCAATTGCTGGAGGGTGCTCACTGTCGGTTTCAAACAGTAAAAAGGATACTATAAAGATTATTATTCCCGCCATGAGGTAGAAATTTATAAATCTAGACAGGAAGAAACCCAGATAGCCGAAAAAGCCCGCAATAAGGTAACTTTTAACAAATCTTGTCTTCTTTGCAGCTTTTGAATACGGCATTAAAAATAAAATGAATGCGCTGCTTGCGAAAGAAGTAAATATCAATGCGGAAGCCCCGCTTATTTCCCTTATGTCAAAATTTATCTCGTGCAATATGAAGATAAGCAGTACAACTACAAACGAAGTGGCAATCAAAGGTATGAAAATGTTGTTTCTGTTAAACTTGTGTTTTAATTTTCTGTATTCTTTATGGCTGAGTTCACTTTTCTTCATACTCTAATTTATTTTTGATACTATTTAAAATGTCACCTATGAATTCAGTTATATCCACATTATACCTTGTTTTTCCTTTTCTATTTCTTACAGCGATTGTTTTCTTTTCTTCTTCTTTGTCTCCTATGACTATCACGAAAGGAATTTTTTCAAGCTGCGCCTTTCTTATTCTGTAATCAAGGGTGCCATTTTCTGTGTCACTTTCTACCCTAATGTCGTTCTCTTTCAGTTTTTTGATGACTCCCTCTGCATATTTATTGTTTCTTTCAGTTATGGTAAGCACTTTAACCTGCACAGGAGAAAGCCATACTGGTAACTCTCCTTTTGAGTTTTCAAGTATTATTCCCATAAATCTTCCCAGTGTACCCATTATTGAACGGTGTATAACTATTGGGAAATGCTCTTTATTGTCATTTCCAACGTACTTTGCGTCAAACCTTACTGCAAGGTTGAAGTCCAATTGGATAGTTGATACTGCATAAGCATCTTCTACCCTTCCGCTGAAATCAAGCACGTAAATATCAATTTTAGGCCCATAGAATGCGCCATCTCCTTCCTTTATTTCGTATTTGTAGCCTCTTTTTTCCAAACTGTCTTTAAGTATACTTTCTGCCTTGTCCCAAAGTGCATCCTCACCTATTCTTTTTTCAGGCCTTGTGGCAAGTTTCATTATCGGCTTAAAATTAAACGGCTTGTAAGTGTCATCCATTATATCAAACATTCTAAGTATCTCACTTTCTATCTGTTCTTCAGTAACGTAGACATGTGAATCGTTCTGCTCCATCAATCTTGTCCTTAAGAGGCCGTCAAGCGTGCCTTCAAGCTCGTATCTGTGCAGGAATCCATAATCTGCCAGTCTCATTGGCAAATCTCTGTAGCTTCTTGTTTTTGATTTAAACAGCAAGGCAGAAAAAGGGCAATTCATAGGTTTAAGACCATATTCTTCATCGGATTCAAATGGTGTAACCTTGAACATGTTTTCCTTATATTTATCGAAATGTCCGCTTATCTTCCAAAGGTCTATCTTTGCAATCAGAGGCGTTATTATCTCACTGTACTCATATTTTTTGTCCAGTTCTCTGGCAAATTTCAAAAGTTCGTTATAGATTACCGTTCCTCTTGGAGTAAAGAACGGTGAGCCGGGCGAAAGCTCTGAAAATTCAAATAAATCCAGGTCCTTTCCGATTTTTTTGTGATCGTGCTCTTTTCTCTCTTCCAATATCTTCAGGTATTCCTCCAATTCTTTTTTGGACGGAAAGCTTATCCCGTATATTCTAGTCATTACTTCTCTTTTGCTGTCTCCTTTCCAGTAGGCTCCCGAAACCTTCAAAAGTTTTACCGCACCGATATGGCCGGTAGACGGAATGTGCGGGCCTCTGCACAGATCATAGAACTCTCCGTTTTTGTATATGCTTAGATTTGCGTTTACTCCCTCAATTATTTCAAGTTTGAATTTGTTGTCTTTTAACAGCTCCTTTGCTTCTTCTTTGGATATATTCTTCCTTTCAAAAACAAGATTTTCTTTTGTTATCTTCTCTATTTCTTTTTCTATCTTTTCAAGGTCATTATCTCCAACTTTAAGGTTATAAATATCATAGTAGAATCCCTCATCTATTGCCGGGCCTATACCAAGAACTGCTTCAGGATAAAGCCTCTTTACTGCGGTTGCAAGTACATGTGCAGAGGAATGCCAGAATACCTTTTTACCGGTTTTATCTTTAAACGTAAAGAATTTTATCTCGCCATCTTCCTTTACTTCTGCAGACAAATCTATCAACCTGCCATTTATCTCGGCTACAATTATGTCTTTAGGCGCGTTTAATTCCTTAGCCAGGTCTATGGCTTTCTCTCCATTTTTGAACTCTCTTTCCTTTCCGTTGTATATAATTTTCATTAATTTTTCAGGTTTTTAGTATATTAATAACTATTCGGATAAATTTTGCAATGATGTGAGAATAGTGCTATCCAAAATACTTATAATATGCTTACTTTTTACAGCTTTATATCGGATAATTAAAATATTAATGTATTAAATGACATTGAAACTTATGCATATTAACAACAAAGGAATGGAGCTGGGCATAACAATAATAATAATTATAGTTATCGCGCTGGCTTTGCTGGTAATACTTCTTTTCCTGTTAAAGAGCGGTATTTTTGCACCTTTGACAAGTCTCATTAGTTCTGCTCCAAACGCCAGTTCGATAAATAGCAGTCTACCATAATTTTGACTTAATAAAAAATATATAAATACTGGAATATCTTTTAGAACTATTTATGGGTATACCATTTAATATAATATATATAATTTCTGAATTATTGGTAATAACTTTAGTTTCGTATGCTATATACTACCTTATATCAAAGTTTATAACCAGAATAAGCGATATTAAACAAAGATATAACCTAAAGAAAATATTAGCAATTATCATTCTTTTTATCGACTTTGTTATAATTATTTCAATATTTGTAAATAACAGCAGCATAGTCGCGTTGTCTGCCGGTCTTTTTTCTGCAGGCATAGCGTTCTCATTACGAGATCCCATCACTAGTCTTCTTGCATGGATAATAATTCTTTTAATGAGGCCAGTTAAAGTCGGTGATAGAATAAAAATAGGAACAGAGGAAGGGGACATAATTGACATAACCATGTTTTTTATAACTATAATGGAAATAAATGACTGGGTAGAAGGTGATCTTTACACTGGAAGGATAGTTGAGATACCAAACAACCAGATAATGAGCAAAGATGTAATAAACTTTTCAAAGAGATTTGAGTATATCTGGGATAATATAACTATTCCAATACTATTTGAATCAAACTATAAGAAAATAGCCAATGACATAAAGAAAATAGCGGAAGTGAAAACTGAAAAATATTTCAAAGGGGCAGAAAAAGACTATGAAAAACTAAAGAAAGAGTATTTTATATCCAGGGGGGACATACACCCTACAGTTTTTGTATCATTCAATGATAATTACATAAAAATAAATTTGAGGTATATAACAAACCTGTGGGAAAGAAAGAAAACGCAAAGCGAGATAAGCTTGGGCATACTTGATTATCTTCATAAAAATAAAATAGAGGTAGCTTCCTCATCTATAATCGTTTCTAATAAAAAATGATGAAAAGTTTTAAACCAATATCAGCATGATAAGTAGTATATCCTGTAGTTTTTGTCTGCGGGAATTTTTAATATCTTTGTCGAATTTACGGAAGCAGTTGCGTTTGAACACAGTTCACCGCTGGATGTTAATACTGGGTATATCTCCAGTGAATAATTCCCAGGAGAAGAGCTAATGCTTATGCTGCTGTTTAAATAATAAGTGTAATTTTGACCGTTGAAATTTATTGTCCATTCATAAATTGAGCTTGAAAACGTTGAACATCCAGAACTGCAGTTATATGCGGTAAAATTAGTTATAACTTCGGAAAGCTGTCCCGGGCTTGTAGATTTTATTCCGCTTACTAGGCTGCCAAGGTTTGTCACTAGGTATCCCCGTATCGCGGAATCAAATATCAAAAGTATAGCAATTGCCACTATTGCCGTTATAAGAACCCACACACCAAAGTTTACTTGTCCTTTCATATCCTCTTTGTTGTCTTATAGACTATAACCACCGGCAAACTATAATAGCTTTTTTTGTGAAAAGGCAGCGTCTTTTCAAGCTTTATGTCCGCTATCTTGTATATTGAAAAGCCGTTGGTATCTGCGATTTTTCTTATTTCTTGATTGTCTTTGTATATAAAAAATACATTATCTGCTAATGAATTTACCTTTTTGATGAAAGCATTCAGGCTGAAATTGCTCTGGAAACCGAAAGGGGGGTTGGATACAACAATATCATATTTTTTATTTACATCAAATATGTCCATACAGATTGATTTTGCGGCCTTAATCTGCAGTTTTTCAATGTTTTGTTTGGCGACATAAACCGCATTTTCACAAAAAAA
>JAMCRO010000038.1 GCA_023380615.1 Candidatus Parvarchaeota archaeon
CAGCTGATTGCTCAGCTTTTCCTCATCAATTTCCATTTACTGGCCCTGCTTTACGAGATTTACCGTGACTATCTTTTTATCGTCTTTGGAACACATCACTCTTATCTTTGGCCTAGGATCCTTCATTCCCCTGCTGAATATTTCATTGTTTACATCTTGACTTAATTTAACATCCTCTGCCTTCATGTGCCTTTTTATGAAAGCCTTCAAGTATTTTGCAGCGGCAGCGGCCCTTTTGTAAGGCGGAACCTTTTCTATGCCCCTTCGCATGTTTACCATCAGTATTTTTTGCTCTGCTATTTTATCTTTTTGTTCTGCCATCTTATCTACCCACGTTCTTGTTCATCCTTGACCTGTCCATCTTTCTTGTTCCGTATTTCCTTATCTGCGCAAATACAGGTGGACGGCTGGTCTTCCTAGCATGCCTTATCAGTGCTCTTTTTTTATTTGCCGATTTGTTTCTTGACATATTCATTTGTTCTCAAACTTTATCTTCTGCTCTTTTTTTGGTTGCGCTATGGTCTGCAGCAACTCCTTTAACCTTTGATCGTCTATAACTGACTTAAGCCTTCCAGTCAAAGCTGATTGAATGAGCATGTTTTCCACTTCTTCTGCCAGTTCAGGGTGTGCGTACCTTAGGTTTCCAAGCCTCTCTCTGGCTTCTTTTGTTAGGAACTTTACTAGCACATCCTGCTTTAACTGCTCCATTTTCTTTCTCTGCTCCAAGTCTGACATGTCGTTTTTATTCTGATATTCCATATTTTTTTGCTGTTTCCCTTGCTACGTTATCTGTAAATGATATACCCTTTGGAGTAAGTGTTCTTCCGAAATGATTCTGGATCTTTACTTTTTTAATCAGTTCTGCCTTTTCAAGTTCCTGCAGTATGTGCCTTATTACTGCACCGCTCGCAGGCTTGAAATGCTTTCCACTATATCTGTTCTTTTCCTTGTCTCCATAAATATTTCTTAAACGATTCACTCCTATCGGTTTTTTGTTAATGTACATCCTTCTCATTATGCTTGCCGTTCTGAGGTACCACCAATTATCCTGTGAGGGTATTCTGTCCTTTGCCGAGCCGGTTTTTACGAACATTGCCCAGTCAGGAGGAGGAGTTAACTTCTCTTCCTCGAGTTTTCTTGCAAGTTCATTCACCAATTCTATCTGATTTACGTCGTATCCTCTTATCATATTTTACCTTTCTAACATTTCCACAATTTAAGCATTTATAGGTTAAAAAACCTTGCTTCAACCTTACCCTGCAGTTAACTCCGGGTATAAGTAATCTATTACAGCTTCTACATATTAAAAACTTTTCCTCTCTTGGCAGTTTTACCTTTTTAGACGTTAGTATCCTTTTAGCTATGTAAACATACCTTTCTGAAAGATCTTTGTTCTCCCTTGCTGCTTTTATCAGGTAATCAAAGTCCCTTTTAAATCTTTTTTCGTCATTTCTATACACTGCCATGTCTGATATTATCACTAATCTTTTATTAATAATGCAATTGTGCCCAAAAAATGAAACTTAAAATAATTACAAACTTTCCAATTATAGAAAAATTTATAAAGGATATAAATCTCTTAAAGGTAAAGCGCTGAAGTTGAAGCGCTTAACAAAACCAAGGAGGTTAACATGGCCAAAAAGAACAAGGTAGAAGACGACGATGAAATCATCGAAGAAGACGAACTAGACGGATTGGACGACGAAGATTTAGAGGATGACGATTTAGATGATTCAGACGAAACAGATGAAGAATGAATAAAACAAAATAAAAGGCTATTTTTTATATTTTTTATTTAATTTAATTTTCTAAGGACAAGAACAAGGTTCTCATTTGCAAACTCTTCCGAGACTATGCTTTGTCTTTTGTCCCTTCTTACTATCTTCAAATAAAGCTTATCACCTTTTTTTGCCCTTATCTCTATTGAGTTTTCCATCTTTTTTATGTCAATGTCATCCTTACCCCTCACTCCAGGAAGGGAAATTGCATGAATGACCGTATCTCCGTGCTTCGATATGAGATCTTCTGGTTCTATTATTTCCTTGGCAGAAAATGGCTGCTTTGAATTACTTTCATGCCTCTGCTGGTTTACCTGCTGTTTTTCGGTAAATATAGAGCCGTTGAAAACGCCGTTCAAGACCTGTGGTATCAGTTCGTTTACCATTTTTGTAACGTCTATGTTCAAACCGCTTATGTTTATTCCCTGTGTCCTAAGAGGCCTGCCGCACTGCGGACAGAAACTCCATTCCTTTTCAACAGGCATTCCACAAAATAGACATTTTTTCTTCTGCATAATTTATTCTCTTGTATGTAATTGAATATATAATTTGCTGTACATTCCAGGAAAAGGTTAAATTATGGAGAAATCTAATAAAAGATATGATAAAATCGCTGTTTTTGATAGGATTGGTAATCTTTCTCATAGGAGGAGTATCGTTTCTAGGATTAAACATACAGGCTATAAGCGGATATATCCACGAGATGCTGTCCTTTATACCATTACAGCAGGAATACACTTCCATAATCTTTATAGTCATAGGATTGATACTTATGGGATTGAGCTTCCACTCAAAGATGGGTAAATACTACAAATATTACTGACATGGGATTTGCCGGAACAAGCATAACAAATGACGATGCACAAGAAATATTGACTTCTCTTGTAAAGGCTTACTCTGCCATACCTCCTGTGCTTAAAGAGTATATACCGCCGTTAGACAGGATATTGAAGGTATTGCCTGATACAGTTAGGAAGTATTCTGTAGAGGACATAATACAACTTTTAGATTGGGCCGCAAAGAACGAGATAGTTATTTAAGCGTGAGATTCTAACATTAATAAAATAATTATTATAAGGTAATAAAGAAAATTATGAGCATAGACGTATTATCTTATATCAACCTCTCATTTATAGGGGTGTACTGCTATTTCCAGGGCAAAGCCTACTATGAGATACTTAATGAGAAAAAAGATAAGCACAAATACCTAAAGTCTGCATTTATAGGTGCAACTACACTGTTTATTGGGCACTGCAATGGGCTGCTAACACTATTTCATTGAGAAGGGAGATAAAAAGAAAGAAGAACTGGGAAAAGACGATGCATTTGGGAACTGCATTCAAAACCGATAATGAAGAAGAAATGCAAACATAACGATAGGTTTAAATTCAGATATGTATTCTATTTAAAGATATGATAATTGACGGAAAAGATTCTGTATTGGGGAGACTGGCCACTTTTGCCGCAAAATCGGCATTAGAAGGAGAGACAGTTGACATAGTAAATGCGAAAGACATTGTCATAGTGGGAAACAAGAATGACATACTAAAAAAATACCTTGAAAGAAGAAGAATCGGTACAATGTCAAAAGGGCCGTTCTTTCCAAGAGACACAAAGGGAATAGTAAGAAGAGCTCTTAGAGGCATGATAAGAAACAAGAGATATCACGGCAGAGAGGCATTCAAGAGGATAAAGGTATACGAATCAGTTCCGGAAGAATTAAAAGACAAGGAAATGGTCAATGTTGCAAAGGTAAGAATGGACAAGCCGATACACAAAGTTAAAATAGGAGAGCTTGCAAATATACTTAAACAGGTAAAGTAAAATGAAAAAGAACGCAATGATAGTGGCAAAGAGAAAAACGGCTGTTGCAAATGCCGTAATAAAGGAAGGAAGCGGTAATGTTTTTATAAACGGAAAATCGCTGCATTCTTTCAATGACAAGCTTTTCAGAAGGATAGCCTCGGAACCCATTGAATTATCCGACGGCCTTTACAAAAAATATGACATAACCATAACGATAAATGGCGGAGGTTCCGTTGCAAGGGCCCAGACAGTAAGGTCTGCAATTGCAAAAAGCCTTGTAAAAAAGGAAAAAGGGCTTAGGAAAAAATTCATAGAATACGACAGAACACTTCTTGTAGATGATAAAAGACAGACTGAAGCACAGAAACCATACAGAAGTGCAGCAAGGGCACTCAAGCAGACAAGCTACAGATGAGCTTAAAGACTTAAATACCTTGGATTTTCTCAATATCCACATGGAAAGTCTGTATAATTTTATAAAAAAGCAAAGCAAACTTGAACTGCTTTCCGAACAGATCGAAAAAGGATACAGCGAAAAAGCACAGAAAACTTTGAATGAAATACTACTTGAACGCACATTGTATATGGGCATAACGAAGAAAAACAACCTTGAAAATGAGATAGACCGCGCTTTAAAGATTTACATTGCAGGACCATACACGCCTAAAAACGCAAGCGCGCACGATGCCGCAAGGATTGCGCATGAAAACACAGTAGATGCGATAAACTTCGGTATAGATACTATTGACAAAGGACACTTGCCTTACATACCGCATTTATCCCACTTCATGCATCTGTACGGCAAGGAAACGCTTTCATATGAATATTACACAAAAGCAGACATTGAATGGCTCAATGACTGTGATGCAATCCTTTATTATCATCCTATAACGGAAGAGTCAAAGGGAGCTGACAATGAACTTAAAATTGCAATAGGCAGCGGAAAAACCGTATTTTTCAGCCCATATGAGATTCCACGCCATGTTTCGGCTAAAAAACAAGAAATTTAGCTAAAAATGAAAACTCAGCAAGTAGTGGACTTCTTTAAAACAAAGGGGCTGTTTCTGGATTACATACAAGCGGAAAAAAGCACGGCAAGCTCCCAAGAAGCCGCTTCCGTTATAGGCTGCTCTACAGCAGAAATAGCGAAATCAATAATTTTCGAAGGCAATGGAAATGCCATACTTGTTCTATTGGAAGGAGATAAAAAAGTTGACATCGAAAAGCTGGAGAAGGAAGTCAATTTTACGGTTAAAAAAGCCGATCCTTCGTTTATACTGCAGAAAACCGGCTTTGAAGTTGGTGGCGTAGCTCCGATACCTAATGAACACACTGAAATATACCTAGACAGAGGCATAATGAAACATGAATTTGTATGGGCATCGGCCGGTTCTAAAACTGCAGTCATTAAACTGCGCACAAAAGGGCTGGAAAATGCATTAAACGCTGAAATTATTTCCGTTTCCTTGTGAATACTGAAAAGATGAAAAGAAGAAACGCAAAAGCAATGAAGGCAACATCAGTGTACAAATTTATAGGCTGGTAGTAATTACTAAGATTATAATACTGACCTATGCTTATCAGAAAGTTAACTTCATCCGATATAAGGCCCACACCAAAACCGAAGGCAAATGCAGTAACGCACATCGCTTTGTTGTTCCTTCTAAGCTGCTCATCAAGCGTGAAAAACACAATCCCTGTGACTATTACAAGAATTATTCCCAGAAATATGTGATGAAACTTTATGCCGCCGTAACCTAATCCCAGGTTTCCGCCCAGATAAACATAAAGCCGGGCTATGACTATTGCAGAAGCTATCCCTAAAAGCAGGTAAAGTGACGGCTGCTCTATAATCTTTTTTTCCGAAATTTTTGTCATAAATTTAATATTATTAATATTAACAAGTGCTATTTATAAAGAGTACGGGCCGGTGGTCTAATGGCATGACGTCACGTTCGCATCGTGAAGGCTCCGAGTTCAAATCTCGGCCGGTCCAAATTACAAAAATATTCTACAGGAAAACCTTCTGATGGTTTCCCTTCCCCCATATTAGCTTATTGGTAAAGAAAAGAGAAACGGCTGAAACCATAACTATTGAAAACGTGGATATGATTGAAAAATCGGTTCTACCCAAGGCAAGCATGTACTTTGATATAACGCTTATCATCAATATGTCAAAAGCTACTACCGCCAGTATGAAGGCATTGAACTTTCCGAAACGGTATGCAGAACTAAGGAAGCCTTTGTTCCTGAAGTTTATCTTTTCGTTTACAATGAAGTTTGAAAGCCCGCTTATTTCTCCGCCCAAAAGAACCGCCAAAGGATAGAAAAATCCCAAGCTCAAGCTTGTATACACCATGAATTTGTATGA
>JAMCRO010000039.1 GCA_023380615.1 Candidatus Parvarchaeota archaeon
AGAGAAAGCATAGGGCATGCAGTGAAGAACATAAATGTCGAGAGCGAAAGCGATCTTAAAAAGGCAAGCCAGGAAATAAAGTCTGCAATCATGGGCTCTAATCTGCCAAAGGACTTGGTTTCACAGTTATTGGACAGCTATCACAAGCTTGTCAAAGAAAGCAATGCAGAGTTTGTTGCAGTTAGGTCTTCGGCAACAGCTGAAGATTTGCCGGATGCAAGTTTTGCGGGCCAGCAGGATACATATCTCAATGTTCATGGTGATGATGAATTGATTGAAAAGGTAAAGGAATGCTATTCCAGCCTGTTCAATGAAAGAGCAATCTACTACAGGGCAAAGAACAACATAGACACAAAGACAGTTGCACTTGCAGTAGTTATACAAAAGCAGATTTTCTCAATCGAATCCGGTGTTATGTTCACGTTGGATGTTTCGAATGGAGACCAGTCAGTCATAGTAGTTGAAGCAAGCTATGGTTTAGGTGAATACATAGTCGGCGGAATAGTTACTCCGGATCTTTTCTACATAGACAAGAAGACCATGCAGATTAAAAGGAAAGTAATAGAAAACAAGGACAGGAAGCTTGTAAGGTTGAAGGAAGGAGGGACGAAGGACGTTAAATTAAGCGATGAAGAGGCAAAGAAGCAATGCTTGGAGGATGAAAAGGTAATCGAGCTTGCTGGATACGGCATGAAGATAGAGCAGCATTACAAGAGGCCGATGGACATTGAGTGGGCAAGAGACGAGGATGGAAAGCTGTACATTGTCCAGGCTAGGCCTGAAACGGTATGGTCAAACAAGGACAAGATAAAAACCGCAGAGAACAAACAGGGAGTTATACTTTCCGGTTTACCCGCTTCTCCAGGATTTATCTCAGGGCCTGCGCACGTAATACTTGACGTAAAGGATATTGACCAGTTCAAGTCAGGAGAAATTTTGATAACAGTGATGACAAGCCCCGATTGGGTTCCAGCAATGAAAAAAGCAAAGGCAATAGTTACAGATGAAGGAGGAATAACATCACATGCCGCAATAGTTTCAAGGGAACTTGGAGTTCCATGCATAGTAGGAACCGGCGGAAGGGGGAAGAAAGCAACCGATGTTATAAAGACTGGTGATACAATAACAGTTGATTCAAAGAATGGATTGGTTTACAGCGGAGAAATAAAGGTAGAAGAAGAGAAGGAAGAAAAAGGCAGTCAAACTGTTGTAAATGAGGGAATGATAATAACAGGAACAAAGATTCTTGTCAATCTTGGAGAGCCTGATTTAGCGGAAAAGACTGCAAAATTGCATGCCGACGGCGTTGGATTGATGAGAGAGGAATTCATCTGGGCAAATATAGGGAAGCATCCTCTTTACCTAATAAAACAAGGCAAGTCGGATCTTTTAGTCGATACTTTGGCAGATGGGATACGGAAAGTATGCGCTGCCTTTAGTCCAAGACCAGTGATTCTGCGGTTCAGTGACTTCAAGACCGATGAATATGCACATTTGGAAGGCGGTGAAGAATTTGAGCCAAAGGAAAGCAGTCCTTTACTGGGATGGAGAGGCTCTTCAAGGTATTACGATCCAAAGTACAAGGATGCGTTTGTATTGGAGTTAAAAGCCGTTAAAAAAGTTAGGGAAGAGTTTAGATTGAAGAACCTGCATGTAATGGTTCCATTTACAAGAACAGTTGAAGAGCTTGAAAAAGTTTTGGAGATACTTAAGGAAAACGGATTGGAAAGAAATGAAGACTTCAAGATATTTCTTATGGCGGAGATACCAAGCAACATAATACTGGCAGACAAGTTCAATAAGTACATTGACGGCTATTCAATAGGCTCAAACGACCTTACAATGCTTGTTTTAGGGGCAGACAGGAACAACGACACTTTAAGCAGCATATATGATGAAAGGAACCTTGCGGTTTTGAGGATGATAAGGTACTTGATAAAGATAGCGCACAGGGACGGGAAAACAGTCTCAATATGCGGGCAGGCCCCTTCGGAATACGATGAGATAGTGGACTTTTTAGTAAGATCTGACATAGATGACATATCTGTAAATCCGGATACAGTAGGACACGTAAGGGAATTAGTTGCTTCGATAGAAAAAAGAGTTGAATTAGAAAAAGATCTTGGGCAGAAAGATGAGCATGTGAAAGACTGGGAATTCCCAGTTATTTAGTGAGAAGCTATTAATAATAGCATTATTCATTAAAAATAAATGACACCTAATTTAACCGAGATAATACTTGATATGGGGGGAGAGCTTCCAGTCAATGACAGGGATGAAGTAGATTTTTTTGACATGCCAAGCATGTTTCCAGGGCAGTTTATGGTAACAAAAAAAGGCCATAAAAGGAGTTTGGAGGTTACCATTATCAGGGATAAGACAAACAGCAGCGTTTTATTTAATATAAACAGTTACTTTGCTTATTTTAAGCCTATTGTAATTAATGGTAAAATAGATGATTACTTAACGAATATACGTAAATTTTTGGATTCAGACAAGATTATTGCAGGCAAGCTAGAAAATAAAGATGGCAGAAGTGTAAAATTTATCCAGTCTGGAGTGGATGTACCAATTGAGTTTTATTCTTTGGATAGTGATATGAATCTGCACAAATCCGAAGTAAGCTTAAAATACAAACCAGCAAAAAATTTGCTGGAGCTTACACTTATTTATGATAATAATGTGAAAGCAGAATTCGATACAAACGCAAATTATTCATTGAAGGACATAAATAAAAAAGGTTTATTCAAAAGCAAAGAAATTAAATCAGGAAACCTGCTTTCAGAGGCAGACAACACATTGTATATTGACAAGTCCATACCCTTAAAGCTATATGCAAAGTCTTCCAAAGAATAAATAAGATTTTAAGCGGCTGAACTTGAAAGAATATCTTTCCTTACCCTAGAATTTTTGGAAAACAGTATGTAGCTTACTATTGCAAAGTCAATTATTATGCAGACATGCATTGCAGTACAGTATATGCATATCGCATGCAGTACGATGAATTCAAGGAAAAGCAGATAGCCAACCACCAATATACCAAAGAAACGCCATATAAACATGATATCAAGCACTCTTTTTGCAGTTCTTTTTGATGATAATGCAATTGATGCCACAAATATTATGTTTATTATGAACCAAAGGGCTGCAAGAAAGTCCAATGATACTGGGCCTATGCTTGCATATGGGCTTAGAAGAACCTTGGCACAGTTCAAAACGCTACCGCCGATGGTAGCGGGTATCTTGCAATATGGCGGAAGACTGTGTACTATGTATAATTCTACTATTACTACTACGGATGAGGCCAATCCTATCACGGACATTACAGTTAGTACAAGGAAATCTCTTGAATTAATTCTGCTCTTTAACATAAGGTTATCTTGTTTTAATTATAAGGGCCACAATGAATATTTGTTATTTCTGTTTTTGGGCCCTATAATCTTATAGGGGGATTTATCGGGCCCGTGGCATATAACTTTTTATTGCATGCGTTTCACTGTGACCAATAATTATATTAATTTTAAAGTATATACGTAAGTACTATCTAATTGGTTATATTTTATTTTATCTCTTTCTGGTTCATTACGCTAACCGGATCGTATTGTAGTCCTTTCTGATGTGTCGGGTTGCTTGGCTTGGTTTATTTCTGGCAATTTCATCATCTTTCAAGGCATCCTATAAATTCACGCATAGCCGTATCTGCTCTTTATATCCGCAATTTTTTTTGATTCGTTGATTATCCTAGTTTTCAGTTCGTTGTATTGGATGTTATATTTTTCAAGAGCCGCAATTGGAAGGTTGTATTGGCTTAGCAGGGACAGAAATTCTTTATCTTTCCACTTGTCTACAGAATCGTGTCG
>JAMCRO010000040.1 GCA_023380615.1 Candidatus Parvarchaeota archaeon
GCCTTGCCGTAATTCTCCTGCGTATCCTTTATTGCATTCTCAACATCCTCTATCTCCTTTTCAAATTTTTCTCTTTCCTTGTTAAGCTGCAAAAACCTTCTTTCCAGATTGCTTATCTCAGACATAAGGACCGCCGACAGCTTGTTTCCGGAAGTGGCAACTTTGACCTGCAGGTCACTGACTTCCCTCTCAATAGCCTCTATCTCTTTTCCGTGGTCTACTATGTCCGGTTTGCTCTTCTCCAGTTCTTCTAGTTTTGATTTCAAATTCTGATTTTCATTCTCAAGTGACCGTATGCTTTCTGATATTTCCGATTCGGTGCCGGTGAATTTTGATTTTTCCTGAAGAAGCTTTGATATTTTACCTTTTGTTTCATCCAAAGTTTTCTGCCTGACCTTTATCTCAGTCATGAGTGAGTTCAAAGTGGATTCTTTCTCTATAACTTCTTCATCATACTTTTCCTTAAGTTTTGAATGCTCGCTTATTCCGGCGTTTATTTCTGCAATCTTCTTGTTAACGTTCAGTATGTTTGGCATGTCGAAATGCCCTCCCGATACCGTTCCTGTTTTTTCAAACACAGTGCCGTCTTGCAAAACCATCCTGTACTGGTGTATAAGCCCTTTAGCGGAGTCAAAATCCTTTACCAAAACAGTGTCACCAAAAACAAATTTCATTGCCGGTGCGAGATTTTCGGTGAAACTCACAAGGTTTATTATATAATCTATTATCCGCTGGTCATTCAACTTGTCGAAGCCATAGCCGCTTTTAACCGTTGTTAAAGGTATAAAAGTGTAGAAGCCAAGCCTCTCATTTTTAAGCTGCTCTATGCACTGCCTTGCAATTTCCTCGTTCTCAACGATTATGAAATCCCCTCTCCTGCCTATTGATCTTAGAACGGGTGTTGAATACTCCTCGTTTTTAAGTGAAAAAAGCTCTGACACTAAACCGTATATCCCATTTATCTCCTTTTTTAGTCTGTTGACTACCTCTACCGCCCTGTTCTGCGAAGATAAAGAATTCCTTTGATTAAGCAGATTCTCCCTCAACAAATATATTGAATCAGCCTCTCTTTTAGCCTGAATTTTCAACTTGTCAATTTCCGGCTTTAATGAGGAAAAAGACAGAGTCATTTCCTTTATTGTTTTTTCAAGGTCATTCCTGCTTGAATCTAAGCCTGTAAGTTCTTCCTGAAGCTCCGCAATTTTAGGATAGTTTGCCAGAGCGACCTTCTGTTCGTATATTTTTTTGTCTATGTCGTATATTCTTTTTTCAAGCGATTCCTTTGTTTTAAGGTAATTCTGTGTCTTGGATTCGCTTTCTACAAGAAAAAGCTTTTTGGAATTCAAGGCAGTGATCCTTTCCTCGAGTTTCTTCTTCTCTTCCTCTTCTTCTTTTATCTGCTTTTTTAGTTCTTCCTGCGACTTTGAAAGCTCTTCTATTGATAAAATTATGTTGTTTAGCTGTTCATTGTCATTCTTAAGTACGGCATTTAGCCTTGCAAGCTCAGAATCAAATTCCTTTGCTTTGTTTTCTGCATCCAGTATCTCCTTTTCGCCTTCTGCTTCTGCTTTTGTATTTATAACCTCGACTTCCTCATTTATCTTTTTTACTTTTTCATTAGTAAAAGATATCTCGGAGGAAAGTTCCTCGTTTCCCTTCTCTGCTTCCTTAAGTTTTTCAAGTATTGCCTTTAATTCGGAATCTGCTGAATCTCTTTTAATGGTTGACTGTTTTGAAAGAAAGGAAGCATATTTGCCTTTAAGCTCCTGAAATTCCACTGCCCTTGTCTTTTCTTTTTCCAGTTGAGCCATTAACTTCTGCTTTTCATTTAATACTGTTTCTATTTTTGATATGTTGTCTTCTACTTTCTTCATCTCGTTCATTGCCTTACTTTTTTTGTCCTCGAATACGCTTATCCCGGAGATGTCATTTATCAGACTAAGCCTGTCTTCATTTGAAGTTCCCACAACCTCTAGTATCCTTCCCTGCGGGATTATATTGAACCCATCCTGCCTGAATTTTACTAATGAAAGAACGTTCAAGACCTCTTCTCTTGTAGATGCTTTTCCGTTTATCCTGTAAATGCTCTTTCCATTCTTATCAACCTTTCTGCTAATTGATACCTCGCTTTCTTCTATTCCATGAAACTCCTTTTTTAAATTGTCAAGGATTACGTTGACTTTTGCATGCTCTGCCTGTCTTCCGCTTTTTCCTCCATTAAATATAAGGTCGGTAAGCAGGTCAGACCGCATCTCTTTCTTCGATGAACCGCCAAAAACGAAAAGAAGCGCATCAATTATGTTGCTCTTTCCAGAACCATTGGCACCAGCTATGGCATTAAAACCATTAACAAAATCAAACTTGACATGTCCGGCAAATGATTTAAAATTATCAAGTTCAACCTGTTTTATGTAAGTCATATTCAACTATCTAAAAAAATTTTTAATATTAAATGCTAACTATTTCTCTATGCCTACAGGCTCAGCCCATGACATGCGAGGCTACTAGTTTTTTGATCCTTTCCGGGAGGTATTTCCCCTTTATATGAAGCACCACCTCGTTGCTCGGGTGAGTTTCGTTCTCATTCTCTGTGAATATGAATATCTCATTTCCGTCCACTATTACAAATCTGCCTATGTCTATGTCAGTTTTATTG
>JAMCRO010000041.1 GCA_023380615.1 Candidatus Parvarchaeota archaeon
TTAACCACCTTTATGAATCGGAAGATCAATTCTATAAGCAACACGTTTGCAGCCAAGGACAAAAGGAAAAAAAGCACTCCTTGCAGAGTAAAAGACAGCTGTTTGTCTGCGGAACTTTCCAAAAAGCTAGCTAAAACAGTGCATATGAAAAGCTCAAGGTTTACGGTCTCAAACCTCAAGTACCTGAAAAGCCCGCTATCTGCTTTCTTTTCAACCTTTCCCCTATCTCCAAACGATACTTCAAATTCTTCCATTTTTTAGATTTTTTGATAACTTACAGTAAAAAACAAAAAAGTTTTATTTTATAGATTAGGCAGCCCAAACGTATGAAGTTGTTTTTACGAACCCGCAAGACGTTTGGGCAGATTACCTTGTCTTGACAATGAGCTTATAGGCAGGGTGATTAAATGATGAATATGTCCATGAAAGCATATCTGCGAGTAAATCCTGCTTCACTTTACACGCTGCTTTCATGCGACTTTGCATTATATGTTATGCTAGTAAATAGTATTTAAAGTTAATGATTTTCTTTCAATCAAAAAGTCCTTTTTTAAACTTCAATCCAAGGCCGTATCCTTTTCCTATTATGTTCTTGCCGTTAACGGTCTTCAATCCGCCATAGACAAATCTGTTTATGTGAGTTAGATGTGCATCTAAATCCGCAAAGCCTATGTCTCTTATTGAAAAGCTAAGATGCATGCCAGCAGCTATTCCGACCCTGCTTTCCTCCATGCAACCAACCATTACTCCTATGTTTTTTGACCTAGCTTCATTTGCTATCTGCATTGCTTTTGTGATACCTCCCATTTTCATTAACTTTATGTTAATCATAGAAACCGCATCAATGTCTGCAAGCCTTCGAAGGTCTTCAATGCTCTTCACAGATTCATCGGCCATTATCGGTATACTGCTTTCTTCTTTCAATTTTTTCAGCGAATGAAAATCAGAAAACTTCACTGGCTGCTCAAGAAAACCAAGATTGAATGCCCCTGCTTTTGAAAGGAAGAACTCTGCTTCCTGAAGAGTGTACCCTTGGTTGGCATCTGCCACCAGTTTAACTGTATTCCCTAGTTCTTTCCTTATATTCGCTATCCTTTTCAGGTCTCCATCTACATCAAGGCCTACTTTGATCTTTATGATCTTGAACCCCAAACATTTGTAAAGCCTTGCATGCTTTACCGAAAGCTTTTGGTTTTCTATGCCTATTGTCACGGATATCGGTTTACTGTTTCCCTTGCCCTGAAGCAATGAAGTCACGTTTCTCTTTGAAATTTTACCAATAAGATCATACAACGCAATGTCTACCCCTGCCTTTGCCGAACTGTCTACTTTTGAAAGTTTATCCATTTCCCTGTTTATTCCCTGTATATCGAAAGAATCCATGTCTTTCAGTTCCGAATTTGCTTTTTCTATGAACCTTGAAACTGAATGAAAATCCTCGTTCGTTACTTCTTTATCCGGCGCAGCCTCTCCAATTCCTTCGAATCCCTTTGATTTTATTCTTACAAAAACGGTTTTGCTCGATGTGTAATTTTCATTGGCTATCCTTAATGGTTCTTTAAGAAGAAGAGCTTCCACTTTAAATGCAATCTCTTCTATCGGAAAAGCCTCTGGTTTTTTAAGCCCCTTCATGCTATTCAAATGCATACTGTAAAGAAATAGCTTTTAATTACACGCACTATATAAAATCAAATGCTAAAAGAGGAATTCTCAAGCAATAAGGGCATGTTAAGGCAGCTTGTAAAGGATTACAAGTGGCTTATAATTGCAGGCTTGGTTTTGTTTTTGCCAAGCATAATGATATATGCTGCAAAGCCCACAATTCTTCCTTACTGCCCGGTAAAAGAGCTTTGCTCTGCTTATTCTACGCCATGGGGAGCTTTCACTTCTATTTTTATATATGACTCTTGGACAAACATATTCGCATTTGCAGTTTTCTTTGTATTCCTTTGGGCCATGGAGATATTTGCAAGAGACTATGTAAGGCCCAGAAGAGCAAACTTCACAGCGATTTTCATGTACGTTGCAGGCATATCCGCAAACCTAATTGATATAGCCTACAAGCATAATGTGATTTCATTCGGCCCTTCGGGCGTTGTCTATGCTTTCATCGGCATAGTTGTTTCATTAAGCCTTATAAACATACTGCTGCCGAACTGGGAACGCGGAAAGAACGACATAACGAAGATAGAGGACAAAACATATGTCATAATAAACCTAATAGTTTTTGTGTTTTTCTTCCTCTGGATATTCTTTTATCCCGCCAGCTTCATATCAAAATCTCAGGGTGTCAACTATGCAGTGCACGGGATAGCATTCCTTATAGGGTTTGTAGGAACGTTTGCTAGAGCAGTTGTACTGAGAATAAAGCACATGCCGCAGCCAAAGTATGTGCTTGAAAAGTAAGCAGAAGTAATACAAAGGTAATACAAATAGAAGGCATTTTAAAGATTCTTTTCAATAAAAATTGTGGTAAAGCAGGGATTGGCACAGATAATAGACTCTATAAAGGAGGATTCCGGTGATTCTGTAATACTTGTTGAAGGCAGGAGGGATAAGGAAGCACTTAAAAAAGCCGGCATACCTGATTATGCAATACTCCAGGTTTCCTATAAAGATGAAAACAGGATATACAATGAGGTTATGCTTTACCACAGAAATAAAATAATAGCGCTTTACGACAATGACAGAACGGGGGAAAGAAAGATGTCAAAGCTAAAAAGCTTTCTTTATGGAATGGGCTTGAAGCTCTTGGACTACAGAAGCTCCCTGAATGAAAACGGCATAACATACATAGAAGAGATAGACAACAGGTTGGGTCTCTGAATCCGATAGCTTATATATACCTTGCTTTTCTATACTTAGATAAAGGGAAATATGAAGTTTTATGTTTCAATTGATTATTCTGACAGCGAAAGCAGGAAAGCACTGCCTTCGCTTCTGAAATTCCTGAAGGAAAGAAAGGCAAAGTTCTCCGTTGAAAAAAAGGAAAAGAAAGGGAAAAGTGAAGAGCTCAAAGGTTTCGACATCATAATAGCATTCGGCAGCAGCTTCAACGTACTTAGAACATTCAGGGAAATGAAAGCCGATACGCCGGTATTAGGAGTCTCAATATATGAGAATGAATTTCTTCCTGAAATAACACTTGAAGATTTCAAAAGGCTTTTTAGCATGATAAACAACGGGGAGTACAGCATAGAAAGAAGAAATAGGCTGGAAGCATTTGTTGATGATAAACCACTGCCGCCAATATTAAACGAGTTTGTTGTAACCGCAAACAAAAGTGCATCGGTGATTTCCTACTCCCTTTATGTCGACAGCAAGAAAATGTTCAACGATGAAGGTGATGGTATAATAGTCTCTACGGCTACTGGATCTACGGGTTACTCTTCCTCTTCAGGCGGGCCGATAGTACTGAATGATGCAGACATAATAGAATTAACGCCTTTATCCTCAATGCAGCAGAATAAGACAGTGATTGCAAACGGTAGTTCCCTAGTTACAATAAAGAACTTGAATTCAAAGAGCGGAATAGAGATAGTATGTGACGGCAGATTCCGCTATCCTTTCAAGGGAAAACAGATAACCATAAAGAGGCATGAACATCCTGCAAATTTCATTACAATAAACGAGATAAAGAAAACGCCCATAGAGAAGATGAAAAGCAGGGAATTAAGCATCCCGTTGATAGACAATGCGCCGCCGTCTGCAAAGTTTATACTGAAGCTTCTGCAGTACGAAGGGCCGTTGACACAGAAGGACATAATAAGCCTGTCTGCACTTCAGATAAGAACGGTTAGGCACGGCATATCATATCTGAAAAAGAAGGGCTTTATAGAAGAAAACAAAACGCTTAGGGACGCAAGGTTTAGTATCTACAGGCTCAAAAGCTGAGCTTTTCCTGTATTATCCTGTTCTTGGCATCCAGTATATCCTTTCCTATCTTAACAGGAAATGATTCAAATTCCTCCAAGCGGCGGTATCTTTCCTGCAAAGAGGAAAGCTGTCTCTTAGCGTATTCCTTTGTTTCCTCCAAGGATGGAAAATCATAAACCACTTTGCCGTCTTTGATTACTGGAACTAGGATCTGCTGGTAGTCCTTGTATTCCTTACTAGAAGGCCTGTCTATTATATCCTCAAGCATAAAATCATTTTTGAATCTGCGGTAAATCTGCTTGTTGAACGGCAGCGTCGTTTTATCACTGCTGCTTATCTTTATCTTTGGAATGAATGTCCCGTTTTCCTCTTCCTCTACAAGCTTGTAGACTCCCCCTAAAGCGGATACTCCCCCTTTCTTTGAGATCGAGTTGTAGTTTGCCGCAGTATCCAATCTTGTTCCCACGCCGTACATATCTATCGGTGCATTGTTCCTTACAAAGTAATCTATCTGGTATTCATCCAAGTCACTGCTTGCTATTATCTTTGTGTTTGAAAAGCCATTGTCATCAAGTATTCTTCTTACCTGCCTGCTGAGCTGCAGAATGTCGCCGCCGTCTATCCTCACGCCTTTTAAGTCATATCCTCTTCTCCTTAGTTCATTTCCCACAATGCAGGCATTCTGTGCCCCTTTCAAAGTGTCATATGTGTCTATGAGGAAAACCGCGTCGTTTGGAAAGGATTCAGCGTATTCCCTAAAGGATTCAAGCTCACTTTCCCTTTCCTGTACAAATTTATGCGGCATTGTCCCTGAATACGGTATGCCTAGTTTCATTGCAGCTGATACCAGCGCCGTTCCCGCCGCTCCCCCTATGTAAGAAGCCCTCGAGCTTAGGATTGCTGCATCCCTTCCGTGTGCTCTTCTTGCGCCAAAATCAAGGAACGCTTTGCCATTTGAGGCATATTGTATCCTTGCTGCCTTTGTGGCAACCATTGTCTGAAAGTTCATAACTGAAAGGACATAGGTTTCAAATAACTGCACGTCTATTGAATTACCGGTTACTGTAAGAATAGGCTCATTTGGAAACACAACCGTTCCTTCGGGCACCGCATTTACAGTCCCGTTAAACTTAAAATTCTGCAGGTAATCTAGAAAATCATCGGTTAATGCACCTTTTGAGCTCTCCTTTAGCCACTCTGCTTCTTCTTTGCTTAGCTTGAAGTCTTTTATGAAACTAATTACCTGTTCAAGGCCGGTAGCAACCATGTAACCTCCTAGGTTTTCAGGTATCTTCCTGAAGTAGTACACTTCAGTTATCTTATTGTTTCTCCCATGATCAAAGTTTGCCTGGCCGCTTGTAAGCTCATAATAATCAAGGAACAGCGGCATTTCAGAGTCATTCATCAACAATGAATTCAGTTTTTCCATACCTATACAAGACAGGACATTTCTTATTAAGGAATCTAAATGGGAAATTTTTGCTGCCCGGCAAACTGCCCATGCCATTTTTTCCTGTACTAAACCGGATTTAAAGAATTGCTGATAAAGAATTGAAAAGGAGGTAAAATGGAAAAAGCTTTATTGCTAGTGGATTTGATAAAGGGCTTCGGCCAAGAAGGATACGACAAGGACATGTACTGCAAAAACGTGGAAAAAATAAAGAAAAACCTTCAGGAGCTTGTTGAGTATGCAAACAAAAATAACATCCCAATAATATACTGCTGTGATGCGCATGAAAGCAATGATCCAGAACTGAAAAGGAATGGCGGGCCCTGGGGGGAGCACTGCATGAAGGGCACGGAAAGCAGCAATATAGTTGATTGGCTCCCGTCTAAAGGTTTATTGAAATTAACGGATGCAGATTCAAACAATAAAATCATCTACAAGGAAGGACATAGCAATGCCTTTAGGATTGATAAAAGAACTTACAGCGGATTCTACAGCACTGTGCTTGATAACCTGTTGAAGTATAACGACGTAAAGGAAGTTTACATTGCCGGACTGGTAACAAGCATATGTGTACAGCATACCGCTGCGGATGCATTCTTCAGAGGCTACAAAATAAATGTCATAGAAAACGGCTGTGCAGACATAAGCGTTGAAAAGCATGAAAATGCATTGGGATACATGAAAGACAACTATTCTGCAAAGATAATGAAAATAGACAAAGAAGGATTGAAGTGAATGCTCTCTCAAATATGGAAATACCAAGTAAATTAAAGATAAACGAAAAGAAGGCCATTCAGTACACTGTTAAATGGGTAAGGGATTACTTTAAACCACTTAAAACCAGAAAAGCAGTGGTTGGGCTATCAGGCGGAAGTGATTCTACCTTTACAGCATACATCTGCAGCTTAGCACTGGGAAAGGAGAACGTTCTTGGAGTAGTAATGCCTTCTGATTCCAACCCAAAGGAGGATGAAGACGATGCTTATGCGGTTGCAAGGGCGCTTGGGATAAAGGCGAAGACAATAAGCCTGCCAAACATAATGAAAGCAATAGAGAAGGAAAATCCTGAATTAAGGGAAGAAAAAAACAAGGTTGCAAGGGCAAACATAAAGGCAAGATTGAGAATGCTGCTTTTATACAAGGAAGCAAATGAATTAAATGCTCTTGTTGCAGGTACTGACGATAGAAGCGAACACTGCTTGGGCTATTACACAAAATATGGTGACGGAGGAGTTGACATAAATATACCAGAGCACCTGTACAAGATGCAGCTTAGGCAGGTATTGCTATGGATAGGGAAAGACAAGAAAATGGTGGTATTTGCAAAGATAGCAGAGAAGATACCTTCTCCTAGGCTTTGGAAAGGGCAAACTGCCGAAAACGAGCTTGACATGCATTACGAAGAAATAGACAAAGTACTTTATTCAATGAACGAAAGAAAAGTGCTAACGGCTGAAAGGGTTGCAAAGGAAACGGGAATAAAAAGGGAGAAAGTAGTTAAGGTCATGAAGATGATGCAAAAGAACGCACACAAAGGCATGCTGCCGCCCTCCCCTCCTATAAGATATTTTAAGTAGAAGAGGCATTAATTGAAATGAAAATAAAGATAATTTCAAAGAAGAATTACCCGGAACTTAAAAAGCTTTACAGCAGATTTGACATCTCAGAGGATGCCGAAGTATGCATTGCCGTCGGCGGTGACGGTACTTTCATAAAAGCAGCAAATGAGTTTGACGGGCCCATCCTGCCTGTAAGAAGCGATGAAAAGAACAGTACTGGGTATTATGCAGACGTTGGTCTTAAGGATGTTGACTTCATAATTAAAAGCCTGCTGCACAAAAATTACAGAGTAGAAGAGCTGGGAAGAAAGATAGAAGTGGACTATGAGAAAAGCAAGTATTATGGAGTAAATGAAATTCTTCTGAAAAACAAACAGGAGGAGGTTTACTTTAAACTTTATTATGACGAAAAAGGAAAAAGAAACAGGCTTTACGAATACACCTTAAGCGGGGACGGATTTTTGGTGACTAGCGCAATAGGTTCTACGGCATACAACAGAACAGCGGGCGGGCCGATAATAATGGATAAAAGCGTGTTATGCCTCACATTTCTATCAATAGAAAACCCCCTTACGAATTCCGTTATACTAAGAAAAGAGGAAAAGCTGCACGTTGAAATAGAGAAAGGGAGAGGGGTGCTCAGCTATGACGGCATAGTTATTAGCGACATTAACCCCGGCAAATCCTTTGACATCAAGCTTTCAAACAAAAAAGTAAGGGTTCTGAAGTTGAAAAACAATGATGAAGAGTTCTCTGAAAAACTTTCAAGGATAATAAAAAGCAAGATGAATTAAATGCTGAAACAAAGATATTTAAGTTATTGCAGGTATTAAAAGAGATGGCAAAAATGTTCTTTTTCGTTATAAGTGCGGACGCCGAAAAGATAAACATGGCGGTAAACTTTGCTTCCAGAAGAAAAGACAAGGGGGATGAAGTAAGATTCCTAGTTTTTGGTCCAGCTGAGAACTTTATAGCAGAGCATGAGGATCTCATTGAAAACATTGACAAAGTTAAGGAAGCAATCAAGCCAAAGGCCTGCGTATTCATAGCACAGCAGAACAAGCTTGAAGACAAATTCAAGAACCACTTGGAATTGCTGCCTGCAGGAGAATACATGTCAAAAGCAATAGACGACGGCTTTTCGATTATAACTGTTTGAATCAAGAAAGATTTAGTTTAAAGTAAACCTTTCTTACATTGTCTTTATGGTCTTTTGCAGTCTGTTTAATGCTTCCGAAACTTCATCCGCTTTTATTGCAAGAGAGGGCCTGAACCTTATTCCTTTTTCTCCGGTTTTAAGTGCAAGCATGTCGTTTTCTTTGTAAAGCTTGTCTATGAAATTGTCTCTTTCCGTAGTATCCTTTAAATCAAAAGCGACCATAAGCCCCCTGCCTCTCGCATTGTATATTTTTTCGGGATGCTTGTCCTGCAGATCCTGTATGCCTTTTAACAGTTCCCTTCCCCTTAGTTCCGCATTTTCTACAAGATTATCCTCTTTTATTATTTCAAGGTAGCGTGTGGCCCTTACCATATCAGTAAGGTTTCCTCCCCAGGTTGAATTTATCCTGCTTGGTACATGGAAGACATGCTCCTCGATGTCCTCTATCCTGTCGCTTACCATTATGCCGCAGACCTGCAGCTTCTTTCCGAAAACTAATATGTCTGGATTAAAATCAAAATGTTGGTATGCCCACCATTTTCCAGTCACACCCATACCTGTCTGAACTTCATCAACTATGAAAAGCATTTCATTCTCACCCGTGAATTTCCTGAGTCTTTGAAGGTATTCTTTTCTGAAGTGGTTATCTCCGCCTTCGGCCTGTATTGGCTCTATTATAAGGGCTGCTATGTCATCCCTGTTCTTCTTAACGGCTTCCTCGGCCTCTTCAAGGCTTCTGTTTTCAAGTTCTTCAACTTTCTTCAGGTTTTCTTCATTCAATGGAAAGGTTATCTTTGGATTGGTAATCCTGGGCCAGTTAAACTTGGGAAAGTACTTTATCTTGTTAGGGTCAAATGTATTCGTAAGTGAGAGTGTATATCCCGATCTCCCATGAAAAGCCTCTTTAAGATGCATTATCTTCTGCCCTTTTTCCTCTTTGTGTCCGTTAATGAAGTTTTTCCTTACCTTCCAGTCCATTGCGGTCTTAAGTGCGTTTTCAACTGCCAGAGCACCCCCCTCAATAAAGAAATAATGCTTCATGTGAGGCGGTGCCGCTATCCGGTCCAAAGCATCTACAAATTCGGCCATCTCTACTGTGTACACGTCGCTGTTTGTTGGCTTGTTTATGGCTGCCCTCTGCAGTTTCTTCAAAAATGAGGGCTCAAACATCTTATCATGGTTCATACCTATAGTAGAAGTCGCAAAGAATCCGAAAAAATCAAGTATTTTTCTGTCATGCAAAGAATCATAAAGCCATGCACCTTTTGACTTTTCCAAGTCAAGGACAAAATCATAGCCGTCTGCAAGAATGTGCCTGCCCAAGATAGAATGAACTTCCTCAGGGTTTATCATAATATTTATAGGTTCTGTCAGCATTTAACAATTCCCATTTTTATTATTTACAAAATATTTAAACTGGACTAATCTATTAGTCTAATGAGCAGCATAAGCTTGAATAAAATTTTGGAAATGGCTTCCGAAGAGCAGAAAGAAGAGATAAATTCAAACAAAGAACTGAAAAGGAGGGTAAATTTTCTTGCTGACAAAAAAACGGAATTAAAGGAGATATACAAAAGACTGCTTTACAGGGAAAAGGAAATGCATTACATGGAACTAGATAAAGAGCAGTTTGACAAGTATCAAAGGCTTAAAGACATTGTTCAAGACACTTTAGAAGCAGGAATTGCTGGCAGCATGGCGGGTGCTTTGCTGTATACATACTTTAACGGTTCTCTTTCGCTTTCAACATATCTGTCAGTATTCTTATCATCGGCTTTTCTATATGGTGTATCTGCATTTCTCTACAAAAAAGTTGAAAGTAAATTTGGAAAGGAGCTTGCAACAAAGGGCAGAAACCTGATAGAGGCATTGAACGACCTTTACCTAATAAAATCAAAGGAATACAAAAATGCTTTCTACCCTATGTGATAAAATGGAGTACAAAAAACTGGGAAAAACAAAAGAAAGACTGTCTGCCATAGGCATAGGAACATGGCAATTAAGCGGCAACACGGAAGAAAATGAGAGGGCCATAAGCCTTGCAATAGAAAAGGGTATAAACTTAATCGACACTGCAGAGATATACAGAACGGAAAACACTGTTGGAAAAATAATAAAGGGAAAAAAGCTGTTCATAGCTACAAAAGTGTGGGCCACGCATTTCAGGTACGATGCCGTTATCAAGGCATGCGATAGAAGTCTTAAAAATCTAGGCATAAAACAGATAGACCTTTATCAGCTTCACTGGCCTAACCCTGGGATAAGCATAAAGGAGACTATGAAAGCCATGGAAAAGCTCGTTTATGATGGAAAAATAAGGTACATAGGAGTCAGTAACTTCAATCAAAAGGAGCTAAGGAATGCACAAGAAGCTCTTTCAAGATATGAAATTGTTTCAAATCAGGTTGAATATAACCTCATTGAAAGAATGCCTGAAATTAACCTAATTGATTACATGAAAAAAGAGGATATTACGCTTCTGGCTTACAGCCCATTTGCACACGGAGCAATCTTCAAGAAAAGATACGGGGGGATAATTCAAAGTATAGATGAGTTAGGCGAAAAATACAACAAGACCGCTGGACAGATGCTTCTAAGATGGCTTATTCAGAAAGACATTGTCATACCATTAACAAAAGCCAGCAACCCAAGGCATATGCAGGAGAATATCGCCGCTGCCGATTTTAACATAAACCAGAAGGACATGGAAATAATGGATAACCTTACTCCCAAAGATAGCAATGCTGGTTTGAGCAGATTCAAGAACTTGATAGAGTATTATCTTTTTATAAGGGCCCTTATTAGACTTTAGTAAAAAGCTTTTAATATATCTTTGTTTTTATATAATACATGATATTCGCAAACTTTCAGGAGCCGGTAAAAACAAGCGACTTGGAGAAGGTACTCAGCACTACATTTTCAGAATTGGGGTATAAAGTTCTAAAAGTAAAAGATAACCACCCCTCGGAAGAGTACATTCTTGGCAAAATGGTTCCTGTAAAAGAAGGCATTGAATATGAGATAAGAAAAAACTTGCTTGGGCCAAAGATGTACTTCGGCTTAAAGTTCGACCTAGATTTTGAGGAAAGATCCCACAAGTGGGTGTATGAACAGGAACAGGCTAAACAAGTGTATGGTTGGGTTTATTCAATTAGACCAGAGAAATACAAAGACGCATTGCTAGAGGTTATAAATACCGCAGTAAATAAGATTAACAAAGATGTTGAAGTAAGAAATGAGGCCAAAATAACATATTACAAATAATGGAAGAAAACAACAAACACATAACATGGCAGAGTGAAAATTGCCTGTTCTGCAAATACTTTATACCAAACGATGTAATAAATGCAGATCTTTTGGAAAGAGGAAAATGCGCACATCCGTCGCTTGTTAAGTTCAATTTAGTTGTTTCCGGAAGGGACTGGTGCAACCTGTTTGCAAAGATGAGCGATAGCAGAAGGGAAAAGCTGCTGCAGGAAGGCTTTAAGAAAGACGACGAACAGCAGAAAAAACTAATAGAAGAAAGCAAGAAAGCAGGTAATTTCGACTGATGCTTTTAAAGATAAATACGGGTAGAACGCATGAGCTTTTTTGCAGTTTTTAAGGAAACTTACTTCATTCCTTTTATCAGTTTCTGACCCATTAGATCCGAGTAGGTGACCTGTGCGCCTTCTGTCATCTTATCCTTTAATTCATCGGGTATATCTGCGTCAAAAACTTCATAGGACTCCATATCCATCAGCTGCACCTTGCCGTCGTTAAGGCTGATGACCTGTGCGATTCTTTTCTCTATTATTGGAATCTTTGCCCTGTCCTCTGCAGACATTACGAAGACTCTTTTTTTGCCGTCTATCACGCCGACGGCTTCAACCCTCGCCTTTGCATGCCCATGCTTTCCTGGAGCACTGAGTGCTATGTCCGTTATTTTGCAGATAAACTGCTCGTCTACTAGGATGGTGTCTCCCTTCCTTAATTCATTTATACCAGCAACTTTAAAATCCATATCTCTGTTTACTATTTTTAGCATATAAATATTGCTTTTTTCATGAATTGCGGAAAAACTGATAAAACTCAAGAAATAAAAGAAAAATATTAATATAGCACGTACGCTAATAAGACATGTACAAGAAACCGGATTATTCTAAACTTGCATTGGAGTATTCAAAAAAATATGGGGGTAAAATAGAACTAAAGCCTACTATAAAAATAAGATCATTGAAGGATTTATCAATAGTCTATACTCCGGGAGTAGCAGCTGTTTCGACTGCAATAAAAAATGACAGCCGATTGTCATGGGATTTGACCTGGAGATGGAATACAATCTTTATAATAACAAACGGAACAAGGGTCCTTGGTTTGGGAGATATAGGGCCACTGGCTTCATTACCCGTCATGGAAGGCAAATCGCTGATATACAAAGAATTTGGAGGAGTAAATGCTATACCAATACCAATAGAAACAAAAGAAGTGGACGAATTTGTAAATGTTGTAAAAAACATTTCAGTAACGAGCGGCGGGATTCACCTAGAGGACATAGAATCGCCTTTCTGCTTTGAGGTACTTGAAAGGCTGCAGCAGGAATTAAAGGTTCCGGTATGGCATGATGACCAGCAGGGAACAGCGGCTGCTACCCTCGCGGGATTGATAAATGCTACAAAACTAGTTGATAAAGACTTAAAGAAAAGCAGAATAGTTATGATAGGTGCGGGGGCCGCAAATATTGCATTATTCCGCATACTAGAAAAATACGGCGTTGACACAGGGAACATAATAATAGGGGACAGTAAAGGCCCGCTTTATAATGGAAGAGATGACACAGAAATAATAAAAACGACAAACCGGTGGAAATATGAAGTCATGAAAAAATCCAACAAGAATTCGATTACTGATGCTGATAGTTCATTCGAAGATGCCGATATTATTATAGGGTTCAGCAGAGAGGGAGCAATAAAGCCAGAATGGATAAGAAAAATGGGTTCAAAGCCGATAGTATTTGCGAATGCCAACCCAAATCCCGAAATTTCTCCCGAAGAAGCTTACAAGGCGGGAGCTTATATTGTTTCAACGGGCAGATCTGACTATCCAAATCAAATAAACAACAGCCTTATATTTCCCGCGCTTGCATGCCCATGACTTGACTCAAAGGCCAAAAAGATAGATGACTACAGTGCCATAGTCGCTGCAGAAGAGCTTGCAAAATTCGCACAGGAAAAGGGGTTAAAGAAAGAATATATTATTCCAAACATGGAAGAAAGAGAGATATATCCTAGAATAGCATCTGCAGTAGCCAAAGATGCAGTTAAACGCGGATTATCAGACATGAAAGAAAACAGGGAATACTTCTATAAAAAAGCAAAGAAGGTTATTGGTTTAAAATAAACCTCATTGTGCTTTAAGTATATCATTGTAAAAGGTAATTAACATTTTCCACGCGTCCTTTGCTGCCTTTTCATTGTAAGTCTGTTTTCTGGTGTCATTGAAAAACGCATGATAAGCCCCGGGATATACCTTTACCGTAAAGCTTTTTTTGTAGGTCACCAATGCCTTTACAAGATCAGGAACCTTGGAGGTTATCCTGTTGTCCTCTCCTCCGTATAAACCAAGAACTGCATTTTTGACTTTCTCCACCTTTTCTATAGGTTCAGGATTTTCACCGTAGAAAATAACAACGGCATCGACTTTTCCAGTGCAGCCAAGATTTATTGACATGCCTCCGCCAAAACAGAAACCTGCGCTGCCTATCCTGCCATTAACCTCTTTTTGCTCCTTCAAAAAATCAACTGCGCTTGAAAGGTATCGAGTAAAGATATCTGTAGGCCGATTTACGAATAAAGTGGTATATGTACCTAAAATTGTATTTCTCTCGCTTTCACTTAACTTTGAAAGCTGCTCATTCCTGTAAGTCTCGTCTCTTTGCTTGTCGACAGGGATTGACATCATGAAATTCATTGTTCTGCTTATCCCTTCAGAGCTTAGAACTTCAGAAAACTTAGCGCTTGAAAAAAGATCCGGAGCAAGCACCACATAGCCTTCTGCAGCAAGCCTTCTTGAAACATCCTTTATGTGGTCATCCAGACCGAATATCTCATGAATCAATACAACACCAGGAAAACTCCCTCCCCTCTTAGGCTTTACAAGATAGGCTTTTACTTCATCATTTTCCGTTGGGTATTTTACTTCAACGCCTTCGACTTCCATTTTTATTGGCGCAACCTACAAAATAAACTTACCTGTATTTGTAGCCAATGTCATCATATGAAAACAGTTTTACAGACGAGCTGCTCGCCAGCACTCTGCTCCCTACAACGTATGTTATCTCGCTTTCTTCGGCTGCCTTTGCTATTTCATCAGTTACCAAACCATCAAGAACAAGCATGTATATATTCTCTAGGTTAAGTATCGCATCTTCAACGCCTTTGTAAGGTATCCTTCCAAGTATCTCGAATTTGTTGTTTACAAGAAACGCTCCTCTTGTGCCTATTATGTCATTCACCAGTGGAGTAACCTTCTCCTTTATTTCCTGCGGAACCTCCACAGGAGCTGACTGCGCCTGCTTTTTAGGAGCTGCCGATTCTCTTTTCAAAGACGGATCATACTCTTCTATAGGGACCTTTGCACGCAGTGCCTGGTTTATTTCCTTCTTTGAAAGTTCTTCTACTTCCGTTCCCGAAGGGGCCTTTGCGATAAAGTCCACGTGCCCTTGCTGGATAAAGGAATTTATTATCATGTCACCGCCCCTGTCTCCATCAACAAACAACGTGACTATTTTCTTTCTGCTGAGTTCAATAACCGTTTTAGGTATGTTGGTACCGTTCATTCCAATCACATTGGAAAAGCCGTGCTTAAGCATGTTCATCACATCTGCCCTTCCTTCTACTACTATTATTTCCTCAGAATCTTCTAAGTCTGGGCCAGCAGGTAATTTCTCAGAGCCGTATTCCACGAACTCCTTCTGCCTTACTTCTTCGTAAAGTTTCTGCAGTAGTTCTGTAGTGTCAACTTCAGAGGTTTTCATCGCCTCTTCAAGGAGCTTTTGAGCCCTGTTCATTATATACTCTCTCTTTGAGATTCTAACGTCCTCTATCTTGTCAACCGAAACAGTAGCCTTTGAAGGCCCTATCCTGTCAATTGTTTCTATGGCCGCACCTATCAATGCAGTCTCTGCCATTCCTAAAGAAGTAGGTATAGTTATTTCACCATTGGTTTTTCCGCCAGCTGATGAACTCTCTACGTTTATTCTTCCTATTTTACCGTTTTTCTGTGCTTCCCTTAAGTCCAATTCTTCACCGAGCAGACCTTCCGTCTGTCCAAATACCGCGCCTATGACGTCTGGTTTATCAATCAGACTATCAGCGGTAAACTTTGCATGAAGGATATACTTAAAAGAAGTAGGTCCTATCTTTGCCATAATTCAACACCTCCTATTCATTCAAAAAGGCCCGCTTA